>CALBZE010000126.1 GCA_937889645.1 uncultured bacterium | reverse complement strand
GCCGGGCCGCGGATCCTGGATACGGAAGCCCTGTTCGAGGGCAGGCCAACGGATTGAGCGCTGCGGCGCTGAGGCGCGGTCGGCCCGTACGCCACCGGTCACAAACGCGAGCTGCTGCCGGTGAGCGTGCGGGCCGAACTGTTGCTACGCCCACCACTGTCGTTCGCGCGGCGACTCGGTGGCCTCGATCTTCACCGCGAAGCCGCCGAGGCTCGGTGGGATCCGTCGGCGGATCTCAGGCGTCTCGCGCTCCACGAACACGATGATGCACGGCTCGCGCTCCCATGTGCCGATCGCGGCGCCGAACACGCCGGGCACCGCCAGGAGCCAGGCCTTGTGGTGCGCCAGCACCTGCGTGATCGTCTTGCGTCCAGCCAGCATCGGAGGCACTGGGGGACCGGGTCCGGGAACTACGAGCGCGCGGGCGGGGGAGAGCGAGGGGAACGCAGGCGCGCCGGGGAGTGGGATGAAGATAGCCACGCCGCCGCGGCGCGGAAGACCCTCTCGCGAACCACATGCCATTGCAGGGCTTACGGCCGCCGGTCACCGCCGGCCGCCGCTGCGGGTCACTTCCGTGTGAACCGTAGCGTCGCCGGGTGTCGCACGTCCTCGTCACCGGCGGGTCTACGCTGCGTGAACCGGGATGCCGTGATTCGCCACCGTCGGTTTCTGCCGTGTAAACCCAGGTGTCGCCGTCGGATCGCGTGGTCATCGGCTTCTAGCGGCAGGTGGGCGATGGAGCGTGTGGTGGACCCGGTCGCGCGGCGGCCTGAAGCATCTGCGCGCGGCAGGCGCCCGCGACGCTTTGGCGCGGGCACCCACCGCGCGCAGGTGGGCTCGCAGCGATGCGGCGCGTCCTGGTGGCGACGGCTCAGCGCGCCGCGGCGGCCACTGCGTCGTGCACGATCCGCGTGCCCAGCACTTCCAGGAACTGCGCGATCCAGGCCGGGTGCGCGGGCCACGCCGGCGCCGTGACCAGGTTGCCATCCGTCACGGCCTGGTCCATCGGGACGTCCACGTACTCGCCGCCCGCGAGCCGTACCTCCGGCCCGACGGCGGGATACGCCGACACGCGACGGCCCCTGACGACATCCGCCGCCGTCAGGACCTGCGCGCCGTGGCAGATCGCCGCGACCGGCTTGTCCGCGTCGAAGAAGTGGCGCACGGCCCGGATCACGGTCTCGTCCAGCCGGATGTACTCGGGCGCGCGGCCGCCCGCGATCACCAGCGCATCGTACTCTTCGGGCCGCACGTCGGCGAACGACGCGTTCAGCCGGAAGTTGTGGCCTCGCTTCTCGCTGTAGGTCTGGTCGCCCTCGAAGTCGTGGATCGCCGTGCGCACCGTCTCGCCGGCCTTCTTCCCGGGACACACCGCGTGGACGGTGTGGCCGACCGCCTGGAGCGCCTGGAACGGCACCATGACCTCGTAGTCCTCGACGAAGTCGCCGACCAGCATGAGGATCTTCTTGCCCATGAGCCACCTCCGGGGATGCTGGAAGAGTGATGAGGCGGGACGCACGCGCCGCCGGGGCGAACCGCGGGGTCCCGGATCGCCGACGCGCGTGCGCAGGCAGGAGAGTCGCCGGCCGCGCGCCGGCGCCCAACTGGCCGACGCCGCGCGTCGCGACCATCGCGCATCATACGCGGTCCCTCCTGGCACCACAAGCACCCCTGGCCCGGCGCCTCGGTCCGGGGGCGCCACCGGCCAGCCGGAGCGGCGGTGGGGGCGGTCAGGCGTCGGAGATCCCGGCTTCTATCCCGACGAGGTCCACGACCCGGAGGTCGATCTCCCGGAGCCGGGCGGGCGCACCAGTGACGTCGATCGCCGTCACACGATCCCCCTCGACCGTGATCGCGAGGACGAACAGGAGCCGACCGCGCGGCGCGACCACCGCCCCGATGCGGCCGTCGACGAGGGCGGGACGGGCGAAGCGCGCAAGGCGCGCATTGGAGAGTGTTTCCTCTGCCACACGGCGCGCGCCGCGCACCTCTTCCGGCGCATCGCCGCGCCGTGCAGCGCCGTCCGCACGTCGGACGACATCCGGCGCCAGTATCGCCAGCAGCGCGTCGATGTCGCCCGCGCGTGACGCGGCGAGGAAGGATTCGACGACGCTGCGCTGGCGGGCGAGCTCGGTAGCGGGCAGCGAGCTGGAGCCGCGTACCCGGTGCCGTGCGCGGCTCGCCAGCTTCTTCGCGGCAGCGGGTGAGCGCTCGAGGATCGTGGCGATCTGCTCGAACGGCACGGCGAACATGTCGTGGAGCACGAATGCGACGCGCTCCGCGGGACCGAGCCGGTCGAGCACCACGAGGAGCGCGAGGCCGACGGATTCCGCCAGCTCAGCTTCCGCCGTAGGGTGCGCGATATCGTCGAGGTCGAGCACGGCCTCCAGCCGCTCTTCGCCCAGGCGTCGTTCGCGCCGGCGCCGTGCCCGTAGGAAGTCGAGGCAGATGCGGGCGACGATCGTGGTGAGCCAGCCGGTCACGTTGCCGATGTCGCGGACGTCCGCGCGCGATGCCCGCAGCCAGGCCTCCTGCACCGCGTCTTCGGCTTCGTCCAGCGACCCCAGCATGCGGTACGCGACGTCCCGCAGATGATCGCGGGCGCGCTCGAACTGTCCAGCCAGGTCGGCCTGGTCTGCCATGTCGGTCACCTTTCACCGCCGATGGACGTCATCCGGGCGAAGGGATGCACAGCGCAGAATCTACCAAGGAGAGTCCCGATGAGTGAACCAGTGATTCGCAGGGGCGATGATCCGGTGACGTTCATCAACGTGTTCGACGTCGATGCAGCGAAGCAGCAGGCGCTGGTCGACGTCCTGATCGAAGGAGCGGAGAAGGTGATCCGCCACCGGCCGGGCTTCGTTTCCGTGAGCATCCTCGCGAGCAAGGACGGTACGCGGGTCGTGAACTACGCGCAATGGCGCAGCCAGGAGGACATCGCGGCGACGATGGCCGACCCGCAAGCGCAGGCGTACGCGAAGAAAGCGGCCGAGCTGGCGAAGGCGGCGCCGCACGTGTACTCGGTGGTGTCGGTCGTGCACGCGTGAGGGTGGCCGACGGAGGTGGCGCCGGAACGAGCGGCATCCCGGTGCCCATCTCCGTCAACCACCCAGCACCACATCCGGCTGCACGCCGAGGTGCTCCAGCACCAGCCGGTCCTGCGTCGCGACGATCACCTGGCGGTGCCGCGCGATGCGGGTGAGCAGCTCCCACGTGTGGGCGGCGCGGTCCGGGTCGAGGTAAGCGAACGGCTCGTCCACGAGCAGCGGTGGCTCGATGCCGTTCATGGAGAGGAAGTCCGCGGCGCCGATGCGGATGGCAAGGGCCGCAGCGTGGTGCTCGCCGAAGCTCAGCGGCGGAGATGAGATCGGCAGCACACGGTCGAACGCGCGGAGCTGCGCGTCCGCGAGCGAGTCGGACACTTCGAGCGGACCCAACCGTGCGCGCGTGATGTCGAGCAGCCGGTCCGAGATGAGTCGCACCAGGCGCTGCTGGTCGCGGCCACGGAACTCGGCGTACGCGTCGCCCAGCAGCGCATACGCCGCGGCGTACGCCCTGACGGCGGCCTCGACCTCGTCGCGCTCGGCCTCCAGCGCGCGCAGGCGATCGCGGAGCGCAACGGCGCTCTCGGTGCCCGTCGTCGCCTCGAGCAGCTTGCGTTCCAGCTCGTTGAGCCGCGCCCGGACCTCACGCAGCTCCGCCCGCCGCTCCTCCAGTGCGCGCTGGACCGCGGCGAGTTCTGCGGGCACGCCGTCCGGCAACCGGACCGCCGCGGCCTCGGCCTGCTCGAGCTTCACCACGATCTCCGCGCGCTCCCGGCGCGCCGCCGCCGCTCTGGCGCTCACACGCTCCAGAACGTGTCGGGCGACGTCGTCCAGTGACCCGCCGGCGCGCTCGACGTCCGCGGCGTCGTCGTCCGCCAGGGTGCGTGCCTCGCCGATCGCCGCGCGCAGCCGTTCGGCCGCCGATTCCGAGCGGCTGCGCGCCGCACGCTGTCGCTCGAACCGGTCGCGTCGATCCGGCGCGGTATCAGGCGTCAGTGTGTCGGCGTCCGGGATGCCGGCCAGCGTTTGCGCGATCTCGTCCTCCGTGTCCCGCAGCCGTTCGCGCAGCAGCGCTGCTTCGCGGGTGACGGCATCGCGGCGCTGAACCAGGCGTTGGCGTGCGAGCAGCGCGCCGATCCCGCCCCCGATGCCGACGAGCAGGACGACGAGCCCGACGATCGTGACACCGGCCGCGACCAGCGCCGCGCCGCCCGCCACGATCGTGAACGACGCCGCGGCGGCGGCGGTGGCGAGCGTCGGCCGCCGCATTCCGGCAAGCGCCGCCTCGCGCTCCTCGCACACGGCGCTGACCACTGTGCGACTGCGCCACAGTGAGTCCAGCCGGGAGAGCCGCTCGAGGAAATCGTCGGGGTAGAGCGGCCCGGCCGCCCACTCACGCCACGCCGCGTCTGCGGCCTTGTACTCCTCGTGCGCGGCGCGAAGCCTCTGCTCCGCGCGCTCCAGCATCGAGAGCTGGCTGTCCACGGCTTCGAGTTCCGCCTGGAGGGCGGTGATTTCGGCGAGCGGGCGCTGCGCCGCCTCGAGGAGCTCGATCTCCGCCTCGAGCGCGGCCATGCGCTCCAGCGCAGCCGTGCGTTCGGCCACCAGCGGCCCGCGCTGGCGCTCCGCCGCTTCTGCCCGCGCGAGCTGCTCGGCCACTCGCTGGACCTGCTGCTCCAGCTCTTCGAGTCGGCGCCCTTTCCTCGCGGCCGTGTCGTCTGGACCGATCCGGCGAGCCGTCAGCTCGCGATGAGCCTCCTTCAGCCGCTCGCGCGCGCGCTGCACGTCGCGGTGCCCGCCCGTGGCGAGACGCAGCAGGTCGTCGCTCGGCCTCGTCGTCCGCAGCTCGCCCTGGAGGATGCATGCCGTGGAGACGTAGGCGTCGATGTCCGCGAAGCCGATGATGCGCTGCAGCCGGCGGCGGTACTCGCGCGCGTCCTCGTTGTCCGCCGCCGGGTTCGCCTCACCTTCCCATTCATCGCCCGGCGGGTCCATGCGCTGGATGCGGACGCGCATGTCGTGGAAGTTGCGGTCGAGCCGCCAGAGCGCGCCGTCGGCGTCTGCAACGACGAGTGCTGCGCGGCAGGCGTCGCGGCCCCAGGGGTGACGGTGCTCGAGTCGCGCACGGTCCGCCTGGTGCCGCCGGTTGAAGCCGAACAACGCGCGGACCAGCGCTTCGAGCAGCGTGCTCTTGCCCGAGCCGTTGGGGCCGAGGATGACGGTCGGCGCACCGGTGGCGTTGAACCGGAACACACGGCCAGCGTGGCAGCCGTAGTCCAGCTCGACGCGGACGAAGCGCACACCGGCCATCACCGCACCTCCAGCGCGCTGAGGGCGATACGGAGCGCGCGGTCTGCGATGGCGCGCTCCCCATCGTCCTTCGCCTCCGCGATCCGCTGCCGTCCCAGGCGCACCACGTGCCCCACCACCGTGTCCATCTCGGCCAGCGCGTCCAGCCGCGCGGATGCGTAGTAGCGGCTCTCGTCCCGCACCGCGGCGTGCCCGAACCGTTGCGCCAGATGCTCGCGCACCCGCTCCGGATCCAGCGGGAAGCTCGGTGTGCCGACCAGCCGCGCCACCGGAATGGCGGCTGTCGCCGCGGCTGCTTTCGAGCCTGCGGATGCCCCGTCAGAGGCGCTTGCATCCGCGGCCAGCAACCTCTCGAGCGCCGCTGCCACCGCATCCGCCACCGCCGCGTCCCCTTCCAGGCTGCTCACGTCCACGTGGCCCACGTCCTCGACGCGCGTGACGGCGGACGGAACGTGCCGCACCACCGGTGGCCGGCCCGGCTCGATGTCGGCGATCACGAAACCGCGCGGCCCCGTCTCCGTCAGATCCAGCGCAGCGAATGAGCCCGCGTAACAGGCGGGGATCGCGCCATCGCCGAACTCCGCCGGCGGGCGATGGCGGTGATGATCGCCCAGCGCGATGTAGTCCACCGGCAGAGCCGCGAGCGCGTCGTGCGTCAGCCGCAGCACGTTGGGTGATGCGGACCAGTGGAGCGTGCCCTGCACGGATCCGTGCAGCAGCACGACGTGCGCGCCGGGCGTGTCTGCGCGCCGGAACGTGCGCAGCGGCTCACGTTCCTTCGCCGGGTCGAACGCGACGCCGTAGACGTGGAGCGGACCGGCCGGCGTCTCCACCGACACCGGCGCCCCAAAGACCGGCTCGCCGAAGAAGTGCACGCCCGGCGGCAGCTCGCGGTACGGGTGCGGGTGCACGGTGATGGGGTCGTGGTTGCCCGGCACGAGGAAGACGTGCAGCCCGGCCTCGACCATGCGCCGCAGCGTCTCGCGTGCTGCGGCCAGCACCACGTCCGGGGGCTGGGGCCGGTCGAATAGATCGCCCGCGATCAGCACCGCGTGCACGCCGTGGCGCGCGGCGATCTCGGGGATCGCACGGAACGCGTTGAGGACCGCAGCCTGCCGGCTCGCGGCGAGGTCGCCGAAGCCGGCGAACGACGCGCCGAGGTGGACATCGGCCAGGTGCAGCAGACGGGGCATCTCGCCGAAACGGTTGGACTATGGTTCCGTGTGCGCGGCCCGCGGGCCGGGTCGAGACACCGTCCAGGCAACCTAGTGGGCGCCGCTGACAGCAGACAATGGGCTCGCAGCAGGGCGCATGGGTTCAGAGCCGGTCGGGATCTCGCCGTGGGGAAGCGGCGCGATGCCTCACGATGCTCACCCCACCCA
>CALBZE010000125.1 GCA_937889645.1 uncultured bacterium | reverse complement strand
ACCGGAACGCGGGGACGATCGAGTTCCTCTTCCAGGACGGCGAGTTCTACTTCCTGGAGATGAACACGCGCATCCAGGTCGAGCACCCGGTCACGGAGATGATCACGGGGCTCGACCTGGTGCAGTGGCAGATCCGGATCGCGGCGGGGGAGCGGCTGCCGTTCAGGCAGGAGGACATTCGGCTCGACGGTCACGCGATCGAGTGCCGGATCACGAGCGAGGATGCGCGGAACGGGTTCCTCCCGTCGACGGGGCGGATCGAGCGGCTGCAGCTCCCGGCGGGCCCGGGCGTGCGGTGGGACGGCGGGATCATGGAAGGGTTCGAGGTGTCGCTCTACTACGACCCGCTGCTCGGGAAGCTGATCGTGCACGGGCCGGACCGGGCGGCGGCGATCGAACGGATGCGCCGTGCGCTCGCGGAGCTTCGCATCGTGGGGGTCGAGACGAGCGCGCCGTTCCACCGTCGCGTGATGGAAGAGCCGGATTTCCGGGCCGGGAACGTCGACATCCGCTACCTGGAAAAGCACCCCGGGCTGCTGGATGGCGAGCCGGACGAGGGGATGCTGCGTGCCGCCGCGCTGGCCGCCGCGTTGCTGGAGGAAGAGGACCGGCAGCGGCGGGCCGTGCGCCGGATCGGCGCGTCGCCGGCCGAGGCCGGGAGCGGGTGGAGGGAGCGGGGCTGGCGGAGGTAGCGAAGCGGACTATCTTTCGCGCGGCCTGAGCGGCGCGTGGCGAGGCGGGCGATGGGAGAACGCGGCCGGGGGAGCGGGGCGCGGGGCGTCGAGGTCGAGATCACGGGGATCGCCGCGGGCGGTGCGGGGGTGGGGCGGCTGCCGGACGGCCGCGCCGTATTCGTGCACCGGACGGCGCCGGGCGAAAAGGTCCTCGTCCGCGTCGTCGAGGAGAAGCGACGCTGGGCGCGCGCGGAGCTGGTGCGGGTGCTGCGGCCGTCGCCGGACCGGCGGGAGGCGCCGTGCCCGCACTACGCGCGCTGCGGCGGCTGCACGATCGAGCACCTCGACTACGGGGCGCAGTTGCGGGTGAAGGCGCGGATCGTCGCCGACGCGCTGCGCCGGATCGGCGGGCTCGAGATCGAGCCGCCGGAGGTCGTACCGTCGCCCGAGGAGTTCCGGTACCGCAACCGCGTGTCGTTCACGCTGCGGCGGCTGGGCGGCGGTCGGGTCGTGGCGGGGTTCCACGAGCTGGACCGGCCGGGCCGGATCGTCGACATCACGGAGGCGTGTCTGCTACCCGAGGCCTCGGTCGCCGGGGTCTGGGGGCGACTGCGTGCGTCGTGGGGCGAGGATGCGTCGCTGTTGCCGTCGGGGCGGGAGCTGCGGCTCACGCTGCGCGGCACGGCGACGGGCGACGTCGCGCTTCTGGTCGAGGGCGGGTACGCGCCGGGGAACGCGCCGGCGCTGCTCGAGCGGGTGACCGGGCTCGTCGCCGTTTGGCACCGGCCCGCGGGCTCGGCCGAGGCGATCCTCCTCGCGGGGCGGGGCTCGGTCCCCGAGGTCTGGGCGGAAGAGGAACTCGAGCTGAGCGGCGCGATGTTCCTGCAGGTGAACCGTCGCGCGGCGGCGCTTCTTGAGGCGTACGTCTTCGAGCGCGCGGGCGACGTCGCGGGGAAGCGCGTCGTCGACGCCTACTGCGGCGTGGGGCTGCACGCGCGGCGGCTGGCGCGCGCGGGCGCGCGGGTGACCGGGATCGAGCTGGACGCCGACGCGGTCGCCGAGGCGCGGGCCGCGGCGCCCGAGGGGGCCGAGTTCGTGGCCGGCGCGGTCGAGGAGCACCTGGAGGCGGCGCTGCCGGCCGAGCTCGTGATCCTCAACCCGCCGCGCTCTGGCGTGGACGAGGCCGTGCCGGAGACCTTGCGGCGCACGCCGCCGGCGCGGCTGATCTACGTGAGCTGCGACCCGGCGACGCTGGCGCGGGACCTCTCGCGGCTCGCGCCGACGTTCCGGGTGCGGTCGGTTCGTTGTTTCGACCTGTTCCCGCAGACGGCGCACGTCGAAACTGTGGTGGAGCTGGAATGCGGTACTTCGTGACGATCGGAGGGCGGACCTTCGAGGTCGAGCTCTCGGGCGACGCGGTGACCGTGGACGGACGGCCGGTCGAGGCCGAGCTGGCCACGGTGCCGGGCACGCCGTTGCGGCACCTCCTGGCCGACGGCCGCTCGTTCGGGCTGGTCGCACAGCGCGGCGCCGAGCGCGGGAGCTGGGACCTGCACCTGGACGGCCAGCGCTTCGCCGTCGAGGTCGTCGACGAGCGTACGCGCGCGATCCGGGCGATGACCGGCGGCGCGAAGGCGGCGCAGGGGCCGAAGCCGGTGCGCGCGCCGATGCCGGGGCTCGTCGTGCGCGTCGAGGTCGAGGCGGGCCAGCAGGTGAAGGCCGGACAGGGCGTCGTCATCATCGAAGCGATGAAGATGGAGAACGAGCTGAAGGCGGAGGCCGACGGCGTCGTCGCCCGGGTCCACGTGAAGCAGGGGCAGGCGGTGGAGAAGGGCGCGGTGCTCGTGGAGTTCGAGGGGTAGCGCGGCGGCCGGAAGGAGGGACGATGGCGGACAAGGAGCGCTGGACGCGAGAGACGGTCGCGCCGGTCCTGGCCCGGCAGTCGGAGCGTCGGGAGAAGTTCGAGACGACGAGCGGGATCGAGATCGCGCGGGTCTACGACCCCTCGGACGTCACGATCGAGTACGCGCGCGACCTCGGCTACCCGGGCGAGTTCCCGTTCACGCGCGGGGTCTACCCGACGATGTACCGTGGGCGGCACTGGACGATGCGCCAGTACGCCGGGTTCGGGACGGCGGAGGAGACGAACCGTCGCTACCGGTACCTGCTGGACCACGGGCAGACCGGGCTCAGCGTCGCGTTCGACCTCCCCACGCAGATGGGGTACGACTCGGACGCGCCGATGGCGGAGGGCGAGGTCGGCCGGGTGGGCGTCGCGATCGACACGCTGGACGACGTGCGGATCCTCTTCGACGGGATCCCGCTCGACCAGGTCTCGGTTTCGATGACGATCAACGCGACCGCCGCGATCCTCCTGGCCTTCTACGTCGCGCTCGCCGACGAGCGTGGCGTGCCGCGCGAGAAGCTCTCCGGGACGGTGCAGAACGACATCCTGAAGGAGTACATCGCGCGCGGGACGTACATCTACCCGGTCGAGCCGAGTCTGCGGCTGATCACCGACATTTTCGCGTTCTGCTCGTGCGAGGTCCCGCGCTGGAACACGATCTCGATCAGCGGCTACCACATTCGTGAAGCGGGCGCGACCGCGGCGCAGGAGATCGCGTTCACCTTCGCGAACGCGCTGGAGTACGTGAAGCGGGCGGTGGCGGCCGGGCTCGCGGTGGACGAGTTCGCGCCCCGGCTTTCGTTCTTCTTCGCCGCGCACAACGACCTCTTCGAGGAAGTCGCGAAGTTCCGTGCCGCGCGGCGGCTCTGGGCGCGCCTGATGCGCGAGCGCCACAGCGCGTCGGACGACTCGTGCCGGCTGCGCTTCCACACGCAGACCGGCGGCGTGACGCTCACCGCGCAGCAGCCGCTCAACAACGTGGTGCGCGTGACGGTGCAGGCGCTGGCCGCGGTCCTCGGCGGGACGCAGTCGCTGCACACGAACGCGTACGACGAGGCGCTCGCGCTGCCGACCGAGGAGTCGGCACGGCTGGCGCTCCGGACGCAGCAGATCCTGGCGACGGAGTCCGGAGTTACCGAGACGGTCGACCCGCTTGGCGGGAGCTACTACGTCGAGGCGCTGACCGATGCGCTCGAGGCGAAGGCGCGGGAGTACCTGGCCAAGGTCGACGAGCTGGGCGGCGCGGCGAAGGCGATCCCGTTCTTCCAGGAGGAGATCCACCGGGCCGCGTACGAGCACCAGATGGCGGTGGAGCGGGGCGAGCGCATCATCGTGGGCGTGAACGCGTACCGCACGGAGGAGGGTCCGCCCCGTATCGAGCAGCCGGACTTTCCGGCGCTCGAAGCGCGCCAGAAGGCGAAGCTCGCGGAAGTCCGCCGCCGCCGCGACGAGGCGGCGGTCCGTCGTGCGCTCGAGGCGGTCGGCGCGGCCGCCCGGGGCACGGACAACCTGATGCCCCCGTTGATCGAGGCCGTCAAGGCGATGGCCACGCTCGGCGAGATCAGCGACGTGCTGCGCGCCGAGTGGGGGGTGTACCGCGGTGCGGCGTCGTAGCCGCGGCCGCGAAGCAGTAGCAGACATCGTTCGTGAAGCACAGAGGTTGGAAATGCCGACGTACGAGTATCGCTGTTCGAATGGGCATGACTTCGAGCAGTTCCAGCGGATGAGCGATCCGCCGGTGGCCACGTGCCCCAAGTGCGGCGCCGAGGCGGAGCGTCAACTGTCCGCGGGCGGCGGCCTGCTCTTCAAGGGCTCCGGCTTCTACATCACGGACTACAGGAGCGATAGCTACAAGAAGGCCGCCGAGGCGGACAAGGCCGGCGGCTCGGGGAAGAGCGAGTCGAAGTCGTCGACCGGCTCGTCGTCATCGAAGGACTAATGCCGTCAGAGAGACTGAAGGAACAGATCGAGGCGATCGTTTCGGAGTTGGCCGGCACGGAGGTGCCGGTCCGGCTGGAGCGGCCGCGCAACCCGGAGCACGGGGACGTCGCGACCAACGTCGCGATGGTGCTGGCCGGGCGGCTCGGCCGCCCGCCCCGCGAGGTGGCGGAAGCGATCGTCGAGCGGCTGGACCGCTCACAGGCCGGGCTCGCGTCGGTAGAGATCGCGGGGCCCGGGTTCATCAACTTCCGCTTCGCGGAGTCGGTTTTCCAATCCCAGCTCGCCTCGATCGTCGAGGCGGACCGCGCGTTCGGCCGGTCGTCGAGCGGGGCGGGGCGCCGGGTCATGGTCGAGTTCGTCTCGGCGAACCCGACGGGGCCGCTGCACGTGGCGCACGGTCGCGGCGCCGCGATCGGCGATGCGATCGCGAGCCTCCTCGAGTGGACGGGGCACGAGGTCGCCCGCGAGTTCTACATCAACGACGCGGGCGTGCAGATCGACCGGCTCGCCGAGTCGCTCGAGGTCCGGTGGCGGCAGCGCCAGGGCGAGGCCGCTGAGCTGCCCGAGGGCGGGTACATGGGCGAGTACCTGGTCGACCTGGCCGCCGAGGTCGAGGCGGAAGCGGGCGACAAGCTCCGGGCGATGGACCCCGGCGCCCGTCGCCAGTGGCTGCGCGACTGGGGCGTGCGCCGGCTGCGCTCGGAACAGGAGGAGGACCTCAGGGTCTTCCGCGTCGTCTTCGACGAGTGGTACCCGGAAACGAGGATCTACGCCGAGAACCGGATCCAGGACACGCTGCGCGAGCTGGGCGAGCGAGGCCTCACCTACGAGGCCGACGGCGCGCTCTGGCTGCGGACGACCACGTTCGGGGACGACAAGGACCGCGTCCTCGTCAAGGGCGACGGCACGTACACGTATTTCACGCCCGACATCGCGTACCATCGCGAGAAGGCGCGGCGCGGGTTCGACCTCGCGATCGACGTCTGGGGCGCCGACCACCACGGGTACGTGCCGCGCATGAAGGCCGCGCTCGCCGCGCTCGGTCTGCCGGACTTCCTCGAGGTCGTGATCGTACAGATCGTGCGCGTCATGCGCGGCGGGAAGGAGGTCCGGCTGAGCAAGCGCGCCGGCGAGATCGTCACGCTGCGCGACCTGTTCGAGGAGACGGGCGTCGACGTGGCGCGCTACTTCTTCCTGATGCGCAGCGCTGAAGCGCAGATGGTCTTCGACCTCGACCTGGCGCTGGACCACTCGGAGAAGAACCCGGTCTACAAGGTGCAGTACGCCCATGCGCGGATGAAGAGCATCCTGCGCAAAGCGGGTGTGGAACCGGAGGAGGCGGATCCGCGGACGGCGGATCTCGGCCTGTTGACCGATCCGATGGAGCAGGCGCTGATCAAGCAGCTCGCGCTCTTCCCGGAAGTCGTCGAGCGGGCGGCCGATGCGCGCGCGCCGCACATGGTCTGCGAGTATCTCGAGGCGACGGCCGGGATGGTCAACTCCTGGTACCACGCAGGCAATCCGAGCCGGAACCCGGCACTCGCCGTGCTGACGGAGGACGAGGCGCTGCGGCGCGCACGCCTCGTGCTGACGCGCGGGGTATCGATCGTGCTCCGCAACGGCCTCGAGCTGCTGGGGCTCACGGCACCGGAACGCATGGAACGGGAGGACGCAGAATGAGCTTGCTGGTGGTCGGGAGCGTGGCGCTCGACTCGGTGGAAACGCCGTTCGGGCGCACGGAGGACGCGCTGGGCGGGTCCGCGGTCTTCTTCAGCGCCGCGGCCTCCCTGTTCCATCCGGTGCAGCTGGTGGGCGTGGTGGGCGACGACTACCCGACGGAGAAACTCGCCTTCCTGTCCGGGCGGGGCGTCGACCTGAGCGGGCTGGCGCGGGCGTCGGGCGAGAGCTTCCGCTGGTCCGGTTATTACGACTTCGACCTGAACACGGCGATCACGCGGGAGACGCGCCTCGGCGTGTTCGCGGACTTCCGGCCGCAGATCCCGGATTCGTTCCGGGACGCCGAGTGGGTGTTCCTCGCCAACATCGACCCGGAGCTGCAGTGGGACGTGCTCGACCAGGTCCGCTCGCCGCGGCTGGTTGCGTGCGACACCATGAACTACTGGATCGAGTCGAAGAAGGATGCCCTGATCCGGCTCCTGGGGCGCGTCGACGTGCTCCTGATCAACGACGCCGAGATCCGCGCGCTGTCCGGGGATTACAACCTGGTCCGCGCGGCGCGGTGGGTGCAGCAGCGCGGCCCGCGCTACGTCGTCGTGAAGAAGGGCGAGCACGGGGCGATCCTCTTCACGCCGAACATGGTCTTCTTCACGCCGGGGTATCCGCTGGAGGTGGTCTTCGACCCGACCGGCGCGGGCGACTCGTTCGCCGGCGGCTTCCTCGGCTACCTGGCGCAAGCCGGATCGACGGATCCGGTCGAGATGCGGCGGGCGATGGTCTACGGCTCGGCGCTCGGGTCTTTCGCCGTCGAACGATTCAGCGTGGAACGCCTGGTCGACCTGGACATGGACTCGGTCCACGAGCGGGTCGCGGCGTTCCGCGAGATGACCGCATTCGAGCACGCCTGGAGCGCGAACATCCATGCCTGAGCCGACGGAGGTGGCCGGGACGCCCGGCCTGAGCTACCGCGACGCCGGGGTAGACCGAGACGTCGCCCAGAGGGCCAAGCGGAGCATCGCCGAGCTGGTCCGCTCGACGGAGATCCCGGGCGTGATCTCGGAGCCCGGCTCGTTCGGCGGGATCTTCCGCGTCCCGGCCGGATTGTCGTCCCCGGCGCTGGTCGCGAGCGCGGACGGCGTCGGGACCAAGCTGAAGGTCGCGATGATGGCCGGCCGCCACGACACGGTCGGGTGCGACCTGGTCAACCACTGCGTCGACGACATCCTGGTCGAAGGCGCGCGGCCGCTCTTCTTCCTGGATTACATCGGGATGGGGCGGCTCGAGGCGGGCGTGACCGAGCAGATCGTGGCGGGCGTGGCCGAGGGGTGCCGGGAGAACGGGTGCGCGCTGCTCGGCGGCGAGACGGCGGAGATGCCGGATTTCTACGCGCCGGGCGAGTACGACCTGGCGGGCTTCATCGTCGGGATCGTCGAGGAGGAGGGACGGCCCGGGAAGCACCGCGTCCGCGAGGGCGACATCCTCATCGGGCTGGCATCGAACGGATTCCACACCAACGGTTATTCGCTGGTGCGGCGGCTGCTCTTCGATCGGCTCGGGCTCGGCGTGGACGACCCGTTCCCGGACCACGACGCGTCCGTCGCCGAAGTGCTGCTGCGCGTGCACCGAAGCTACCTGAAGCCGGTCTATCCTCTGATCGAGGGCGGGCTCGTTCACGCCCTCGCCCACATCACCGGCGGCGGGCTCCCCGAGAACCTCGCCCGCGTGATCCCCGACGGCCTCGAGGCGCGCGTCGAGCGGTCGAGCTGGACCGTGCCCCCGGAGTTCCAGGCGATCATGCGCCACGGCCGCGTGGCCGACGAGGAGATGTACCACACCTTCAACATGGGCGTGGGGATGGTGCTGATCGTTCCGCCCGCCGAGGCGGACACCGTCGTCTCACGGCTGCGGGAGGCGGGCGAGTCGGCGTGGGTCGCGGGCGAAGTGGCGCGGGGCGAGGAGAGGGTGAGGCTCCTGTAACGCCGTGCTGGTGGGATGCTAAGGAGGTTGTGATGGCGCGCAAGACGATCCTCCCGGTGGCCGCGGCGGCGGCGTGGCTGGCGCTGGCGCCCGCGGACGTCGCGGCGCAGGAGCGCGCGCTCGTCCAGCGCTGCTCGCTGCTGGCCACGTCGTCGTCGGTGATCAGCCCCAACGCAGTGCGCTTCTGCAACATGGTCGCGCAGGCGATCGAGATCGCGCAGCCCGTCGTAGGCTTCGCCGCGGCCGGTGGCAACCCCGTCCCCGGCACCGCGAGCACACTGGGGATGCGCCTCGGGGCGTTGCCGCGCCTCAGCCTCGCCGGGCGGGCGACGGGCGTGTTCGCCGACCTGCCGCCGATTCTCGACTTCGACGACCGGCGCGAGATCGGCATCTTCGTGCCCAGCCTCAACGTGGACGGCGCGATCGGGATCATGAGCGGGTGGTCGCTGGCGCCCACGGTCGGTGGTGTCGGGTCGCTGGACGGGCTGCTCAGCATCGGCGTGCTCCCGCTCCCGGGCGGCGAGGACGGGTTCCGCGATTCGCCCTGGACGGTCGGCGGCGGGTTGCGGCTCGGGATCCTGCGCGAGTCGTTCACCATGCCGGGGATCTCGGTCACCGGGATGTATCGCCGGGTCGGCGGCTTCACCTTCGGCGACCGGGACCTCACCATGGACGATTCGTTCTTCGACATGGACATGGGGATCTGGAGCCTGCGGGGCGCGGTCGGGAAGCGGATCATGTTCCTCGGGCTCACGCTCGGCGCCGCCTACGACCACTACTCGAGCGACGTCGAGTTCGGGTTCAGGGACCCGGTGAGCCTGGCCGCGACGCCGGTCCGGATCAGGTTCGAGGACTTCGAGAACGACCGCTTCGCGCTGTTCGGCAACGTGTCCTGGACGGTGCTGATCCTGAGTCTCGTGGCCGAGGTCGGGTGGCAGTCCGGGGCGGATGCGGTGCCGGGCGCGCTCCCGGCGAATGTCGACTTCGATGCCGAAGGGAGCCGCTTCTTCGGCAGCCTCGCGTTGCGCCTCTCGATCTGACGACCGTCTCACCCGCACATGGCGTCACTGGCCCCGTCGAGCGACCGTGCCTTCATGAGGCGCGCGTTGTCGCTGGCCGAGCGAGGCTGGGGGAGGGTGCACCCGAACCCGCTCGTCGGCGCCGTCGTCGTGCGGGATGGGGACGTGGTGGGCGAGGGGTTCCACGGCGAGTTCGGCGGGCCGCACGCGGAGGTCGTGGCGCTCCGCGCCGCCGGCGAGCTGGCGCGAGGCGCGACGCTCTACGTCACGCTCGAGCCGTGCAATCACTTCGGGAAGACGCCGCCGTGCACGGACGCGATCGTCGCCTCGGGCGTGGCGCGCGTCGTGATCGCGGCGGAGGACCCGCACCCGGTCGCGCGGGGTGGCGCGGAGCGGCTGCGGGCGGCCGGGATAGAGGTCGAGATCGGTGTCGAACGCGACGCGGCGCGAGCGCTGAACGCGGCGTTCTTCCACGCCGTCGAACGGGGCACGCCGTTCGTCGCCCTCAAGTACGCGCTCTCGCTGGACGGCCGGCTGTCGAGCCGGAGGGGCCGGCCGACGGCGGTGACCGGGAACGAGGCCCGTGCGGAGGCGCACCGGCTGCGCGCCGGGTTCGACGCCATCCTCGTCGGGATCGGCACCATCCTGGCCGACGACCCGTTGCTCACCGTCCGCGGCGCCGTCGCCCCGCGCGTCCCTCCGGTCCGCGTCGTCCTCGACTCCGACGCGCGTCTCCCGCTGGAATCCCGACTCGTCGACACGGTAGGCGAGGCCCCCGTCTGGGTGGTGTGCGCGGCGGACGCGCCGGCTGAACGGCGCGCGGCGCTCGAGGCCCGCGGCGTGCGGACCCTGGCCGTCCCGCGCGTCGGTCGCCACATTGACCTCGACGCCGCGCTCGCCCGGCTCGCCGACGAACACGTGCGTTCCGTGTTCTGCGAGGGCGGCGGGCGCGTGGGCGGGGCGCTGCTCGAGGCGGACCTGATCGAGCGGCTCTACCTGTTCTACGCTCCCAAGCTCTTCGGCCGCGACGGTGTCCCGGCGTTCCCGGGGCGAATCCCCGCCGCGGCCCGCGACGGCTGGGTCCGCCGCGCCGTCGCCGAGTTCGGCGCGGACGTCATGGTGCAACTGGACAGGATTCGTTAGATGTTCACCGGGATCGTCGAAGAAGTCGGCCGCGTCCGCGCCGTGGCTCCCGTCGAGAACGGAGTGCGGCTCACGATCGACGCGGCCCGGGTCCTCGACGGGCTCACGCTCGGCGATTCCATCGCGGTCGACGGCGTCTGCCAGACCGTCGTCGCGATCGACGATCGCGGCTTCGACGTCGTCGCCATCGGGACCACGCTCTCCCGCACGACGCTGGGCGAGTTCGAGCCCGGCCGGGGCGTGAACCTGGAGCGGGCGCTCGCGTTCGGCGGGCGGATCGGCGGCCACTTCGTGTCGGGGCACGTGGATGGCGTGGGGACCGTGCTCTCGGTCGAGCAGCACGGAGAGCACCGGCGGATCGACATCCGCATGCCGGAAGAGGTCGCGGAGGTCACGGTGCTGCACGGCTCGATCACCGTCGATGGCGTCAGCATGACGGTGAACGCGCTCCCGGCCCGGGACGTGGTCCAGATCACGGTGATCCCGTACACCTGGGAGCACACGACGCTCTCACGGCTCGGCGTCGGCTCGCGGGTGAACCTGGAGGGCGACCTGCTCGGCAGGTTCGTCGTCCATTACCTGAAGCGGAGCGCGACCTCCGGGGTACAAGGCTGAGCTCCGCTTCCAGCCCGGAAGGTGAAAAATGCCGTTCGATCGCGTCGAAGACGCCATAGAGGACATTCGCCAGGGGAAGATGGTCATCGTCGCCGACGACGAGGACCGCGAGAACGAGGGCGACCTGGTCTGCGCGGCGGCGCTGGTCACGCCCGAGCACGTCAACTTCATGGCGACGCACGGCCGGGGGCTCATCTGCGTGGCGCTCGCGCCCGAGCGCGCCGACGAGCTCGACCTGCCGCTCATGACGGACCATAACCAGGACGGGTACGGCACCGCGTTCACGGTCTCCGTCGACGCGCACCAGCGCTTCGGTGTGACGACCGGGATCAGCGCGTCGGACCGTGCGACGACGATCCGGCTCCTGGCGGACCCGAGCACGAAGCCCCACGACCTGCGCAGGCCGGGGCACATCTTCCCGCTGCGCGCGGTGCCGGGCGGCGTCCTGCGGCGCGTCGGGCAGACGGAGGCGTCCGTCGACCTGGCGCGTCTCGCGGGTCTGCCGCCCGCGGGCGTGATCTGCGAGATCATGAACCCGGACGGGACGATGGCGCGCCGCCCCGAGCTGGAGGCGTTCGCGGCGAAGCACGGGCTGAAGTTCATCACCGTCGCCCAGATCGTCGCCTACAGGCTCCGGCACGAGCGGCTGGTGCGGCGCGTCGCCGAGGCCGACATGCCCACGCCGTTCGGCCATTTCCGTATCATCGCGTACGAGAGCCAGGTCGACCAGCGCGAGCACGTCGCGCTCGTCAAGGGCGACATCGCCGGCAAAAAGAACGTCCTGGTGCGCATGCACTCCGAGTGTCTGACCGGCGACGTCTTCCACTCGCTGCGCTGCGACTGCGGCGAGCAGCTCCATGCCGCCATGCGCCGCATCGAGGAGGAGGGCGAGGGCGCCGTCGTGTACCTGAAGCAGGAGGGGCGCGGGATCGGGCTGGCGAACAAGATCCGCGCGTACGCGCTCCAGGACCAGGGGCAGGACACGGTGCAGGCGAACGAGTCGCTCGGCTTCAAGCCGGACCTGCGCGACTTCGGGATCGGCGCCCAGATCCTCCTCGACCTGGGGCTCAGCTCGATCCGGATCCTGACGAACAACCCGCGCAAGATCGTGGGGCTCGAGGGGTACGGCCTGAAGATCACGGGCCGCGAGCCGATCCAGATCCGGCCATCGAACTACAACCGCGGCTACCTCGAGACGAAGCGGACGAAGCTGGGGCATCTGCTGGGGGATTTCGACGAGCTCGAGCCGGCGGCCCAGCCGGTCGAGGGGCGCGCGGAGGCGCCGACCACGCCGCGCGCGGCCGCTACGCCGGCGGAGCGCGGTGAGCAGGCCGCCGCCGAGCCGCAGCGGCCCGCGGACGCGGTGACGGCAGAGACGTAGCCTTCGACGGAGGAGGACGGGGAATTGGGTGTTTTCACCGGACGGTTGAACGGAGAGGGGAAGCGCTTCGCGATCGTCGTGAGCCGCTTCAACGAGCTCGTCACGGAGCGGCTCGTCGCGGGCGCGCGGGCGTGCCTCGTGCAGCACGGCGTCCGTGAGGACGACGTAGACGTCTTCTGGGTCCCTGGCGCGTGGGAGCTGCCACCGGTCGCGAAGCGCGCGGCCGAGTCGGGTCGGTACGACGGCATCGTAGCCCTGGGGTGCGTGATCCGCGGTGAGACGCCGCATTTCGACTACGTCGCGGGCGAGGCGTCGAAGGGGCTCGCGTCGGTCGCGCTGTCGAGCAGGGTGCCCGTGGCCTTCGGTGTGCTCACGACGGACACGCCCGACCAGGCGCTCGCGCGGGCCGGCGGCAAGGCCGGCAACAAGGGATGGGACGCCGCGATGAGCGCCCTGGAAATGAGCGATCTCTACCGGCAACTGGAAGCCTAGCGTGCGGGACCGGAGTCGCGCCCGCGGTTGGGCGCTTCAAGTGTTGTATGCGTGGGAATCGCGCGGCCGCGAGAACCCGCCGGCCGCGATCCTGAGGGAGTTCGAGGAGCATCGCCGGATCTCGCGGGCCAGCCGGGAATATCTCGAGACGCTGGTCCGCACGGTCGCGGAGCACATCGACGAGGTCGACCGCGCGCTCGAGGAGGCGCTGACGAACTGGCGGCTCGAGCGCCTGTCGGTCATCGATCGGAACATCCTGCGGATCGCCGCGGCGGAGATGCTGTACCTCGAGGAGATCCCGCCGCGCGTCTCGATCCAGGAAGGGATCGTGCTCGCCGAGAAGTACGGGACCGCGGAGAGCCCGCGCTTCGTCAACGGTGTGCTGGACGCGCTCCTGCGCCGGATCGAGGGGCGGAGCTGAGCCGTTGGGGTCGGGAGAGGAAACCTGAGACTTCTCGTCGTCAACTGGCAGGATGGCCGCAACCCGCAGGCGGGGGGAGCGGAGACGCATCTGCACGAGGTCTTCGGCCGCCTGGCGCGGCGCGGGCACGACGTGACGCTGCTCGTGTCGGGCTGGCCGGGCGCGGCGTCGCGTGAGGAAGTCGACGGGCTGGACGTCCACCGTGTGGGCGGGCGCTACACGTTCGGCCTCGCGGCGCCGCGATATTATCGGCGGTCGCTGCGGGACCGCGGCTTCGACATCGTGGTCGAGGACCTGAACAAAGTCCCGCTCTTCACGCCGTACTGGGGCCGGTTCCCGCTCGTGCTGCTGGTGCACCACCTGTTCGGCAGGACGGCGTTCGAGGAGGCATCTTTCCCGCTCGCAGCTGCGACGTGGCTCCTGGAGCGGCCGCTGCCCCGGGTCTACCGGGACGTGCCGGTCGAGGCGGTCTCCCCGAGCACGGCGGACGACCTGGTCGCGCGCGGGTTTCGCCGCGACCGGATCGTCGTGATCCCGAACGGGGTCGATCTCGCGTGGTACCGACCGGGCGACGGCCCGCGATTCGATCGCCCGACGCTGCTGTACCTGGGGCGGCTCAAACGATACAAGCGGGTCGACCTGGTCATCCGGGCGCTGGCGCTGCTGCGAGAGCGGGGCGTGGTCGCGCGTCTCGTGGTGGCGGGGCGCGGCGACCACGAGCCGGCGCTCCGCGCGCTGGTCGCGGAGCTCGGCCTGGAGGACGCGGTCGAGTTCGCGGGGTTCGTGCCGGAGGAGGAGAAGCGGCGGCTGTTCCAGCGGGCGTGGGTGCACGTGCTGACATCGCCCAAGGAAGGGTGGGGGATCACGAACCTGGAGGCGGCGGCGTGCGGCACGCCGACCGTGGCGAGCGACTCGCCGGGGCTGCGGGACTCGGTCGTGGACGGGGCGACGGGGTTCCTGGTGCCGCACGGAGACGTCGAGGTGCTGGCCGACCGCATCGAGCGGCTACTCCTCGACACGGAGCTGCGGGAGCGGTTCGGCCGCGAAGCGCGCACCTTCGCCGAGCGATTCAGCTGGGACCGGGCGGCGGACGACACGGAGGCGCACCTCGAGCAGGTGGTGGAATCCTGGAGGCGGTCGGGGCGGGGATCGGTGAACGCGGCGTGAACCTCTGCGCGGGAGGTCGCATGTTCGTCACGATCAGCGCACGCCATTGCAGGGCGCCGGCTTCCGTTCGCGAGCGGGCGATGGTACGGCTCGAGCGACTGCGGCGCATCGCACCCGGGACGATCGGTGCCGAGATCGACCTGTCGGTCGAGCGCGGGGTACACCGCGTGGAAGCGCGGATTCTGCTGGCCGGCGCGCCTCCGATCCGTGCGAGCGGGACCGGGACGGACTTCCGGTCCGCGCTGGATGGCGTGCTGAACCGGGTCCGCCGCCAGATCACGGAGCGGAAGGCCCGCCGTCGCGGCCGCGCGGGGGCGCGGGACCTGGTCAGGGTCTGAGACCGGGCCCGGGAGTTCGAAAGTGCGATGACGATGACCGTCGAGGACCTGCTGCGGGTCAAGGGCGAGACGCTGCAACTCGAGTTGCTGGCGGGTGGGTCGGGGCTTTCGCGCCCGATCGAGGGGCCGGACGTGTCGAGCCCGGGGCTGGTGCTCGCGGGGTACACCGAGCGCTTCGTCGGCGGGCGCATCCAGGTGCTGGGCGAGACCGAGATCAGCTACCTGCGCGCGTTGCCGAAGTCGGAGCTGCGCACGGTCCTCGAGAAGTTTTTCTCCCTCGACATGCCCGCGGTCGTAGTCACGAAGGGACTCGATGTGCCGAGGCCGGCGGTGGCCGAGGCCGACCAGCGGGCGGTGCCGCTGATCCGCACCCGTCTCAAGACGGGGGAATTCTACCGGCGGATCCAGCCGTACCTGGAGGGCGAGTTCGCGCCGCGGACGATCATGCACGGCTCGCTCGCCGACGTCTACGGCGTAGGGCTGCTCTTCATCGGCCGGAGCGGGATCGGGAAGAGCGAGTGCGTGCTGGACCTCGTCGAGCGGGGTCACCGCCTCGTCGCGGACGACGTGGTGCACATCACGCGTCGCGGGAACGACGTGCTGATCGGCCGCGGGCACGAGCTGCAGCGGCATCACATGGAGATCCGGGGCGTCGGGATCATCGACATCGCGGCGCTCTTCGGGATCCGGGCGATTCGCCAGCAGAAGCGGATCGAGGTGGTCGTGCAACTCGAGGACTGGAACAAGGAGCGGCACTACGACCGGACCGGCCTCGAGGGCGAGGAGATCGAGATCCTGGGCGTCAAGATCCCGAGGGTCACGATCCCGCTCAACCCGGGGAAGAACATCACGGTGATCGCGGAAGTCATCGCGATGAACCACCTGCTGAAGTACGCGGGGATCAACTCGGCGCAGCTGTTCGCCGAGCGGCTCCAGGAAGCGATGCGCCCGGTGCGGGACTACCTGGAGGAGGATTATGAATGAGGCGACGCCGGCGCGCGGCATCGTCCTCGGGCACGGCGCCCTCGCCGAGGGGCTGGTCGACGCGGTTCGGCGCATAAGCGGCATCGAGCCGGAGGCGCTGGAGCCGCTGAGCAACGTCGGCCTCTCGCCGGAACGGCTGCAGCAGGAGGTGGAGGCCCGGCTGGGTGGCGGCGGCCCGGTCGTGGTGTTCACCGACCTGCCCAGCGGGAGCTGCAACATCGCGGCGCGGCGGCTGTGCACCGGCCGGTCGGACGTCGTGGTCGTGAGCGGCGTGAACCTGCCGCTGCTGTTGGAGTTCGTGATGCACCGGCATCGTCCGTTGTCGGAGCTGGTTCCGCGGCTGCTCGAGAAGGGGCGAGCCGGGATCGCGTGCGCACCGATGGAGCTCGGAGGCCATGCCCGTCCTTCTGTACCGGGTCGATGAGCGTCTGATCCACGGCCAGGTCGTGGTCGGCTGGGGCTCGCGGCTCCAGCCGGACATGATCGTCGTCGTCGACGACAGCCTGGCGGAGTCCGAGTGGGAGCAGGAGCTCTACGGGCTCGGGCTGCCGCCGGAGATCGAGGCGCGATTCGAGGACGTCGAGACGGCGCGCGGGCATCTCGAGGAGTGGAAGACGGGCCCGCGGCGGGTGATCGTGCTCACCCGCGACGTGCACACGATGCTCGAGCTGGCGGAGGGCGGTAAGTTGCGGGGCGAGGAGGTGAACATCGGCGGGATACACCATTCGCCGGGGCGCCGCGCGGTGCTGCCGTACGTGTATCTGCGCGACGATGAGGAGCGGGACCTGGAGGCGCTCGCGGCGGAGGGGGTGGACGTGAGCGCGCGCGATCTGCCGGACGCGCGGCGGGTCACGCTGGCGGAGCTGATCCCACCGGAGCGGCAACGGCGGTGAACTGGCTGGCGATCACGCTGTGGGGCGGCGCGGTCGGGATGGACGCGACGTCGTTCCCGCAGGTCATGGTCTCGAGGCCGATCGTCGCGGCGCCGGTGACGGGGCTGCTCCTGGGCCGGCCGCTCGAGGGCGTCGCGGTGGGCGCGCTCCTCGAGCTGTTCGCGCTGGTGATCCTGCCGATCGGCGCTGCGCGGTATCCGGAGTCGGGCACGGCCGCGGTCGCCGCCACAGCCGGGTACGTGGCCGCATCGGGGGGTGTGCAGCGGGCGGACCTGCTCCTCCTGGCCGTCGTGTTCGGGCTCCTCTGGGAGCGGGTGTGCGGCGCGTCCGTGAACGCGATCCGGCGGCTCAACGAGCGGCTCGTCGTGGACGTCGAGGGGCACGGGCCGGTGAACGCGCGTCGCCTCGAGGGGCTTCACCTGGCGGCGCTCGCTCTGGACTTCGGGCGCGCCGCGCTGGTCACGGTGGGCGGCGCGGCGCTGGCGGCCGCGGGGCTCGGGGCGGCGGGAACGCTCCAGGGGATTGGAGCGGATGCGGCGGCGGGGATGCTCTGCGTCGCGGGCGCGGCGATGGCGGGCGCGGCGCTCTCGCTCTTCGACGGGTGGAGCGGGCGGCGGTTCGCCGTCCTGCTCGGTTTGATATGCGGCCTGATCCTGTCGATCGTCGGGTGAGCGGTCCTGGGCGGCGGGAGCGGGCGGCGATGCTGCTCCGCTCGTTCTCGATCCAGGGCTCCTGGAACTATCGCACGCTGATCGGGCACGGGTACGCGTTCGCGCTCCTCCCCGCGCTCCGCGCGATCTACCGGGGGGATCCGGAAGGGCTCTCGGACGCGCTGGCGCGTCACGCGAGGCTCTTCAACAGCCATCCGTACCTGGTGCCGATGGCGCTCGGCGCCGTGGCGCGGATGGAGGCGGACGGCGAAGACCCGGCGGTCATCGAGCGGTTCAAGACTGCGGTCAGAGGATCGCTCGGGACGATCGGGGACAGGATGGTCTGGGCGGGGTGGCGGCCGGTGTGCCTGCTCTTTTCCCTCGCCCTGCTCATGGCCGGGGCGCCGTGGTGGCTCGCCATCGCGGCGTTCCTGGTGATCTACAACGCCGGCCACTTCGGGCTGCGGATCTGGAGCTACCGCCTCGGGTGGCGGGAGGGGAAGCGGGTCGGCGAGCACATGCGGCGATCGGGGATCGCGGCGGTGCAGCGGGCGCTCCCGGTCGTTGGCGCGTTCCTGGTCGGTCTGGTCGTGCCGCTGGCGGTCTCCGGCCGGCATCTCGCCGCGGCCGGGGTCGGCGACGGGGAATCGATCCCGGCGTCGTGGTTGGCGATTGCGGCCGTGGCGGCGGTCATCGGCGGGTACTTCGGCGCCCGCGCGCGCGGCCCCGTCGTCCTGACGCTCTTGGGTTTCTCTTTCTTCGGACTTCTCGTGAGGCTCCTGTCATGAGTTCTGCCTTCGTGGAACACGAACGCACGGTGCGAATCCGGAACAAGTACGGCCTGCATGCTCGGCCGGCTGCGGAGTTCGTCAAGGTGGCGAACCGGTTCCAGGCGGACATCTGGGTGAAGAAAGAGGACATGCAGGTCAACGGGAAGAGCATCATGGGGGTCATGATGCTCGCCGCGGAGTGCGGCAGCGAGATCACGATCCGGGCGAGCGGGGAGGACGCGGAAGCGGCGCTGGCCGAGCTGGCCGAGCTGGTGTCGAGGGGATTCGGAGAGGAGTGACGGGACTTGACGCTGACCCGTGACGGGATTCCGGCGGCGCCGGGGATCGTGATCGGCCCGGCGTATGTGCTGCGGCTGGACGTGCCGCGCGTGTCTCATGTCGTGGTCGCGCCCGACGACGTCGAGCGCGAGGTCGAACGCTTCCACGAGGCGCGGGAGTGGGCGAAGGCGCGGATCAAGGAGGTTCGGGACCAGACCGAGGCGCGTCTCGGCGAGGTCGAGGCCAACATCTTCGATCCGCAGCTCCTCATGCTCGACGACGTCGAGTTGATCGACCGCACGGTCGAGTACATTCGCGAGAACCGCCTCTCGGCCGCCCGGGCGTTCGAGCTGCGGATGGTCGAATTCCAATCGGAATGGCGGCGCACCGGGCACCCGATGGTGATGGATCGGCTGAACGACCTGACGGACGTCGGGAACCGCGTGATCCGTCGCCTCCTCGGGATCGACGACCCGGATTACTCGCTGTCTCACCTCGAAGACAAGGTGATCCTCGTCGCCCGCGACCTCACGCCGAGTCTCACGGTTCAGCTCGACAGGGAAAGGGTCCTCGGGATCGCGACGGACGCGGGGACGCGGACGTCGCATTCGGCGATCCTGGCGCGCGCGTTGGGGATCCCGGCGGTGGTCAGCCTGGGCGACCTGTCGCAGGTCGTGCGAACGGGGCAGGAGCTGATCCTGGACGGCCGGGCGGGCCGCGTAGTCGTCGAGCCGACGGAGCGGGAGAAGAGCCTATACCGCGAGCGGGACGTCCGGGTGCGGGAATGGGAGCAGGAGCTGGTCCTCCTGGCGCACCTGGAGCCGGTCACGCCGGACCACCAGCCGGTGCTGTTGCGCGCGAACATCGACCTGCCCGGCGAGGCGATGGTGGCGCGGTCGCACGGGGCGCAGGGGATCGGCCTCTTCCGCACCGAGTTCCTGGTCGTGGGACGCAGCACGGTGCCGGGCGAGGAGGAGCAGTACATCGCGTACCGGCAGGCGGCGGAGGCGTTTCCGGAGGATGCGGTCTACATCCGGACCTACGACCTGGGCGGCGACAAGTTCCCGCTCTTCCTCAACATGCCGCCGGAGGAGAACCCTTTCCTGGGGTGGCGCGCGATCCGGGTCTGCCTCGACATGCCGGACCTCTTCCGCACGCAGCTCCGGGCGCTCCTTCGCGCTACGGCGCACGGCGACGTCCGCATCATGCTCCCGCTGGTCAACGAGATCGACGAGATCCGTCGGACGCGGGAGCTGCTCGAGGAGGAGGAGGACCGGCTGCGGCGGGAGGGGATCCCGTTCAACCCCGGCTACAAGGTCGGGATCATGATCGAGACGCCGGCGGCCGCGCTCACGGCCGGCGTGCTGGCGCGGCACGCGGATTTCTTCTCGATCGGCACGAACGACCTCGTGCAGTACGCCCTCGCGGTCGACCGCGGCAACGCCCGGCTCGCGCCGCGATACAACCCGTTCCATCCGGCGGTGCTGAAGATGCTGAAGCAGGTCGCGGAAGCGGCGCAGTCCGCCGGGATCGAGGTGAGCGTTTGCGGGGAGCTGGCGTCGAGCCCGCTCGGCGTTTTCCTCCTGATCGGGCTCGGGATCACGGCGCTGAGCGTGGGGCCGGCCTCGCTTCCGGAGGTGAAGAAGGTCATCCGCAGCGTGCCCGCGGCGGACGCGCGGGAGGCGATCGACGCGGCGCTCGAGGCGCCAACGGCGACGGAGGTCGCGGCGATCCTGACCGAGCAGATCGAGCGCTGGCTCGACCTGTCCTTCTTCTCCGGGCGCTGGAACCCGTCGCACGAAGAGACCGAGCCCGCCGCGTGACCGCACGTAGGACGGGAGACGACCGCAGGTGAGCACTCGCCTCTACACCTCCGAATCCGTCACGGAAGGGCACCCCGACAAGATCGCGGACCAGATCAGCGACGCGGTCCTGGACGCCGTCCTGTGCGACGATCCCGACGCCCGCGTCGCGTGCGAGGTGCTCGTGACGACGGGGCTCGTCGTCGTCGCCGGCGAGATCACGACCGATGCGTCGATCGACCTGCCGGCGGTCGTGCGCGGCACGATCCGGGCGATCGGGTACACGGATGCCGCGTACGGCCTCGACGGCGACAGCTGCGCCGTGCTCTCGGCGCTGGACCGGCAGTCCCCGGACATCGCCGCGGGCGTGGACGTCGGCGGCGCGGGCGACCAGGGGATGATGTTCGGCTACGCGACCGACGAGACGCCCGAGCTCATGCCCACGCCGATCCTCCTCGCCCACAAGATCACCCGGCGGCTCGCCGAAGTCCGCAAGGACGGCACTCTCCCCTGGCTGCGCCCGGACGGGAAGGCGCAGGTCACGATCGAGTACGAGGGCGACGTTCCGGTGCGGGTGCACACCGTCGTCGTCAGCGCGCAGCACGCACCGGACGTCTCGCTCGACGAGGTGCGGGACGGGATCGTCGCCAAGGTGATCGAGCCGGCGCTCAGCGGCGATTCGGACGAGCGGCACGCCCGGGACGATGCACCCGATCGCCGCGGTCGCGGCGCTCCGCTCGATCGCGACGGCCGCGACTGGTTCGACCCCGATCGGTGCGTGCTCCACATCAATCCCACCGGGCGCTTCGTCGTCGGCGGGCCCCATGGCGACACTGGGCTCACCGGCCGGAAGATCATCGTGGACACGTACGGCGGCGCGGCGCGGCACGGCGGCGGCGCGTTCAGCGGGAAGGACCCGTCGAAGGTGGACCGGTCGGCCGCGTACGCGGCGCGCTGGGCGGCGAAGAACGTGGTGGCGGCCGGCCTCGCGCGGCGTTGCGAGGTCTGCCTGGCGTACGCGATCGGCGTGGCGGAGCCGGTCGCCGTGTACGTCGACACGTTCGGGACCGGCCAGAGGCCGGACGACGAGATCGCCCGCGCGCTGCGCAAGGTCGTCGACTTCCGGCCCCGCGCGTTGATCGAGCGGCTGGCTCTCGCGAACCCGATATACAAGCCGACCGCGGCGTACGGGCATTTCGGACGCGAGCCGTCCACGGCGTGGGTGTGCGGGCGCGACGTCGTGCTCTTTCCCTGGGAGCAGACGGACCTGGTCGTCCCGCTCCAGCGGGAGCTGGGCATCTGAGACTGGCCGGGGCCGCGCTGGACGCCGGCGACGGGATCGCCCATCGTGATTCGGGGGCGCGGGATCGGCCATAGGAACGAAGGGGATAGGATCCGCGATCGTGGTGTCGGGGTACGGATGCGACAACCGCGGGCGGAGAGTCCGACGGCTCCGCGAACGCGGAGAACCTGATCGCCCGGGACCGCCAACCGGGCCGGAGGCCAAATGGTAGAAGTCACCGTTCAGAGTCTGGGGCTGGACCGCTCCTCGAACACCCCGGTCGTCATCCTTCAGGAGAAGGGCGGCACGAGGGTGCTCCCGATCTGGATCGGTCCGAGCGAGGCGAGCGCGATCGCCATGGAGCTGGCCGGGATGAAGTTCTCGCGCCCGCTCACGCACGACCTCTTCGGCTCCGTGATCTCCGGGCTCGGCGGCACGTTGCAGCGGGTGCTCATCACGCGCGTCGTGGACAACACGTACTACGCGGAGCTGATCATCCGCCGCGGGTCCGAGGTGTTCAGCATCGACGCGCGCCCGTCGGACTCGATCGCGATCGCGCTGCGGATGGGCGCGACGATCTACACGAGCGACGAACTCCTCGACGACAACACGATCGAGATCGCGGAAGCGTCGGACTTCGAGGGGGGCGGCGAGCTGTCGGCGGACGAGCGCGCGACGGGCGGTCTCAGCGCCGAGGAGCTGAAGGAGTACCTCCGTCGGCTGAACCCCGAGGACTTCGGCAGGTTCACGCCATGACCGGCCGGGTAAGGCGCTGGGTGCGCGTCGTCGCGGTCGTGGGCGCGTGGTTCGCCCTGGGCGGCGCGCCGGTCGCGGCCCAGCAGGCTGGCGCCCGCACCGGGCTCGTGGGGCGGGTGATCGACGCGGAGGGTCGGGCGGTCGCCGATCTTGCGGTTTCGGTGCACCGTGTCTCACAGACCGGCGGCGAGGAGGTCGCGCGGTCGACGACTGACGCGGACGGGCGGTTCGAGCTGGCGTTCGACACGAAATCGCCCGGCACGTATTTCGTGGCGACGCGGTACGAGGGCGGGCTCTACGTCGGCCCGATGTTCCGCGAGCTGGACGAGGCGCCCGATGACTATGTCCTCGTGGTCGGGCGAGACCCGATCGCGATCGGCGCCGGCCCGGCCGGGGCGACGGCGCCGCCACCCGCGCCCCCGACCTGGCCGCTCCTGTTGCTCATCGGTGCGATCGGCGCGGGCGTCGTGATCTTCCCGGTCGTCGCCCGGCGGAACGGGCCGCGGGCCGTGCGGACTCTTCTCCATGAGCTCGCGATCCTGGAAGAACGGCGCGCGGCGGGGCGCATCGGGGACGCGGAATACGCCGATGCGCGGGCCGTGCTCCGGGAGCGGCTCCACGAGCGGATCCGAGGCGGCCGGTGAGATGCCCCTGGTCAGCACGGAATCGATCATCCTCCAGTCGTTCGCGTACGGAGACACCAGCAAGATCCTGCGCCTGCTGACGCGCACCCACGGCGTACGGTCCGCGATCGCGAAGGGCGCGCTCCGGCCGAAGAGCCGCTATGGCGGGATCCTGGAACCGTTCTCGATCGGGACGGCGGTGATGTACCTGAAGGACGGGCGCGATCTCCAGACGCTGGGCGGCTTCGAGCTGATCCGGAGCGGGCAGGCGCTCGGCCGGGACCTGGTCCGCTTCGGCGCCGCGTCGCTCCTCGCCGAGCTGGTGCTCCGCGCCGCCAGCGAGGAGCCGGACGCGGACCTCTTCGAACACTTCCGCACGTCGCTCGAGCGGATCGAGAGCGCCGGGCCGGAGGATGTCGAGACGACGGCGCTCGCGGCGACGTGGTCGCTGATCGGCCGGCTCGGCTTCGCCCCGTCGTTCGACGTGTGCACGGGGTGCGACCGGGCGCTCGCGCCGGACGAGGCGGCGCGCTTCGATTATACGTCCGGCGGCGTCCGTTGCGAGGAGTGCGCGCCCGGCAGCGGTGTCGGGCGGACGCTGCCGCCTCACGCGCGGGATGCGCTCATGCGGTTCGCCTCCGGCGAGGCGCCGAAGCTGGAGCGCACCGCGGCCCACTGGGCGTTGCTCACCCGGTTCCTCAGCCATCACCTTCTGGACGGCGGCTCGCTCCGCTCCCTCACGTTCCTCTCGGAGGCGGTCGACACGACGTCATGCGCAAACTGATCCTCGGGACGGCCGGTCACATCGACCACGGCAAGACCACGCTGGTCCGTGCGTTGACGGGGACGGACACGGACCGTCTGGAGGAGGAGAAGCGCCGGGGCATCACGATCGACCTCGGCTTCGCGCGGCTCGTCCTGGACGACGGCACGGAGCTGGGGATCGTCGACGTCCCGGGGCACGAGGCGTTCGTGCGCAACATGCTCGCCGGCGCGACCGGTATCGACCTGGTGCTCCTCGTCGTCGCCGCCGACGAGGGCGTCATGCCGCAGACGCGGGAGCACCTGGCAATCGTCGAGCTGCTCGGCGTGCGGGGCGGCGTCGTGGCCGTGACCAAGCGCGACCTCGTCGACGACGAATGGCTCGAGCTGGTCCTGGCCGACATCGCGGCGCAGCTCGAGGGGTCACCGTTCGCCGGCGCGCCGATCGTGCCGGTGTCGGCGGAAACGGGGGACGGACTGGACGAGCTACGCGCGGCGCTGGCACGCGCCGCGGCGTCGGTCGCCGAGCGGCGCGCCGACGACCTGATCCGGCTCCCGATCGATCGCGTCTTCACCGTTCGAGGCACCGGCACGGTGGTCACGGGGACACTCTGGAGCGGCCGGATCGAGCGTGAGACGACGGTGCGGTTGCTGCCTTCGGGCCGGAGCGCCCGGGTTCGCGGGCTCCACGTCCACGGCGCGGAGGTCGAGCGCGCAGAGGCGGGGCGCCGCGTCGCCGTCGCGCTCGCGGGCGTGGAACGCACGGAGATCGCGCGCGGCGACGTGCTCGTCGGCGACGGCGCCTGGGCGGCGAGCCGGATGCTTACCGTGCAGCTCCGTATCCTCGCGGATTCGGCGTGGGAGGTCCGGCCGCGGCAGCGGATCCGATTCCACCTCGGGACCGCGGAGGTCCTGGGGCGAGTCGCGCTCCTGGGCGAGGCGCGGATCGGACCCGGCGAGGTCGGCTGGGCGCAGCTGCGGCTGGAAGAACCCGTCGTCGCCCGGGCGGGCGACCGCTTCGTCATCCGCTCGTACTCGCCCGTGACCACGATCGGCGGAGGCATCGTCGTGGAGCCGACGCCGCCCAAACGGAAGCGGCTCCGTCCGGGCGACGCCCAGCGCTTCGACGCGGTGCTCTTCGGCTCGCCGGAGGACGCGGTCTTCTCGCGCCTGGAGATGGCCGGCTGGGTCGGCGTGAGGGTCCCGGAGCTGAGCATCGAGGTCCCACACCCGCCGGCCACGGTGAACGCGGCGCTGGACGCGCTGGAGGCCGCCGGGCGACTGGTTCGGGATTACGAGCGTGTGTACGCCGCGGAGTTCGCGGAGCAGGGAAGGGCGCTGCTGCTCGGGGCGGTCGACGCGTTCCACGCGGAGCACCCACTCGAGCCCGGGATCGACCGCGAGGCGCTGCGCCGCGCCCTCCCGGAGATGGCCCGGGCCGGCCTCGGCGACTGGATCCTCGACCGCCTCCTCGCGGAAGGGACGCTCGAAGGACGAGGCGGTGCCGTGGCGCGGGCCGGGTTCCGCGCGTCGCTCGCGCCCGATCAGGCGCAGGCACGGGATCGGCTCCTCTCGATCTTCACGCAGGGCGGTTTCACGCCGCCGACCCTGAGCGAACTACCCGCCGAGCTGCTCGGGCGCGCCGATCTGAAACCGCTGCTGCGGCTACTCGAGGAGGAGGGCGCGATCGTGCCCGTGGCCTCCGACCTGTATTACGCACGCAGCCACTTCGACCAGGCGGCCGCCGCTGTCCGCCGCCACCTCGCCGGCCGCGACGACCTGGGCCCCGCCGATTTCAAGGTCGCGCTGCCCCTCTCGCGCAAGTACCTGATCCCGCTCCTCGAGTACTTCGATCGCCAGGGGATCACGGTCCGGCGGGGCGACCGCCGCGCCGTGCCCGCGAGCTGAGCGCGGCCGGGCGCGGAGTTTGCTCGATCGCGGCATCGGCGGTCGTCGTCAGCCTTGACCGGGTCGCGGGTCGGTTCCTATCATGGGTCCGAATCCGATTGGCGGCAACGCACCGTCTGATCCCTTGGAGGGCGATCGAACAACGGCTACGGCACAGGCTTCAATGTGCGGAGGTGACGATGAGACGCCGCTGCTGCGTCGGTGTCATCCTCCTCGCGCTCGGTATCCTTTCCGTGCCGCTTTATGGTCAGGATGCGGGAGGCGGCGCCCAGCAGGGCGATCGTGAGCGCGGTTTCCGGTTGGAGCAGAACTATCCCAATCCATTCAATCCGAGCACCAGGATTCCGTTCGTCCTCGACGACAAGTTGTTCGAGGACGGGAGGCCGGCTGTTGTCACCATTCGGATCTTCAACATCCTCCAGGAACTCGTCGCGGTGCCGACGGCGCTGAACCATCCGCTCGGCGACGGTGTCCCCGTCCTCGAGCTGGTCTACGAAACGCCCGGGAGGAAAGAAGCGTTCTGGGACGGGAAGGATCGGAACGGGAGGGAGGTGGCCTCGGGCGTGTACTACTTACAGCTCGTGGTCAACAACCAGAGCGTCGTCCGGAAGATGTTGGTCGCGAAATAGGCGCGGCCCGACTGGGATGAAAGGGAACGGGCGCCGGGATCCCGCGGGATCCCGGCGCCCGTTCGTCGCTTCCCCCGCGGTCGGCATCGTCACGACACGACGTAGATGAACCGCCCGCAGTGGTCGCAGTGGTGGACTTCATCGTTCCGCCGAACGTCCGAGGCGAGCGACGTCGGGATCGAGACGAAGCAGCCGTAGCAGATGCCGTTGATCACCGGGACGACCGCCCGGCCGCGGTCGCGGCTGATCCGCTCGTACCGCGAGCGGACGCTCGGCGTGAGCTCGCCCTCGAGCTCGGCGATCTTCTCATCGATGCTCTGGATCGCCTGCTCGGGGTCGATCTGGAACTCTTCCTCTTCGACCTTGCGCTCGCTCTCGACCTCGGCGAGGTCCCGGCGCTGGGCCTTGAGGTCCTGTATCTGCAAAAGAATCTCGAGTTGCGGGTGCATTCCGTCCCCTGGGTTCTTCAGATGGCTTTCTCAGCAAGGAGATTCAGGAACTCGTCCGGCGTCTGGATCTCGGCGAGGCGGGACGGTACGTCGGGCTCCTTCGCGAACTGGGCGACCTTCCCGAGGACCGGGAGGTACTGGTTGCTCACCTCGAGCGGCGGAGCCACGATCAGGAAGAAGTAATGGACGGGGTTGTTGTCGATTGCCTGGAAATCGATGCCGTTCGACTTGCGGCCGAACGCGACGCGCAGGCGGTTGACGACGAGCGAGCGGCAGTGCGGGATCGCGATCCCGCGGCCGATCCCGGTCGAGCCGAGGTTCTCGCGCCGCCTGAGCATCTTGAACAGGATCGCCTCGCTCTTCTCGTCGACGCCGAGGAGCCCGATCAGTTCCTTGAGGATCTCGTCCTTGGTCTCCCCCTTGAGGTCGAGGCTGATCGCATCTCTATCGAAGAACTCTCGCAGTTCCACGTCTGCCTCCATGGCTATTCCCGTATCTGGCATGGAACAACGGAAGATACGCGGCGCCGGGACGAGTGTCAAAAGGTCGTGCGACGGCGCGGACCCGGGATCCCCGCGGCCGGTCGCCGTCGGCCCAACTCGAAGCGGCGCTTTTGATTGATCCCCCCTGCCGGCGGCGTTAAATTCCAGGTATGAAGCGAAATCTCTGGACGCTCCTGGAAAGCGACTACGTGCCGCTGTACCTGGCGCCGCAGGCGGGTGTCAGCGAGTCGCCGTTCCGGCGCCTGTGCCGCGGGTTCGGCGCGGACGTCGTGGTGAGCGAGTTCGTGAGCGCCGAGGGGCTGCGGCGCGGGAGCAAGCGCACCTGGGAGTACCTACGCTTCGACGAGGCCGAGCGGCCGATCGGCGTGCAGATCTTCGGCGCGGACCCGGACGCGATGGCCGAGGCCGCCGCGCTCGTCGAGGAGGTCTATCGGCCGGACTTCATCGACATCAACTTCGGCTGCCCGGTCAAGAAGGTCGTCAACAAGAACGGCGGCTCGGGGTGCCTGCGGGACCTGGACCTGGTCCAGCGGATCATTCGCGCCGTCGACCGCGCGACGTCGCTCCCGACGACGGTGAAGATCCGGAGCGGCTGGAGCGAGGAGATGCGCAACCCGGTCGAGATCGCGCTGCGCTGCCAGGACGCGGGCGCCCGGGCGCTCACGCTGCACGCGCGGACGCGTACGCAGATGTACTCGGGCCGCGCGAACTGGGACGAGATCGCGGCGGTCGTCGAGGCGCTGGACATCCCGGTGATCGGGAACGGCGACGTCTGGACTGGCGAGGACGCGCGGCGGATGCGCGACCACACGGGGTGCGCCGGGATCATGATCGCGCGCGGCTCGCACGGCGCGCCGTGGATCTTCCGGCAGGCCCGGGCGGCGCTCGAGGGGCGGCCGATCCCGCCCGACCCGGACATCGAGGAGCGTTTCGAGATCGTGCTGCACCACGCGCGTCTCGCCATCGCCTTCGAGCGCGACGAGGAGCTCGCGATGCGCGAGTTCCGCAAGCACCTCGGCTGGTACACGAAGGGGCTCCCCGACGGCCGGGCGCTGCGCCAGCGCCTCTTCGAGGTCACGCGGCTCGAGGAGGCGGAGGCGCTCCTCCTGGAATACCGCGAGCAGATCGAGGTGGCGGCGTGAGGCGGGACCAGCTCCTCCGTCTCCTCGAAGAGGTCGCGTCCGGCGACATCTCACCCGACGCGGCGCTCGAGCGGCTCGCATGGGCGCCGGTCGAGCCGGTCGGGCCGGTTGGCGGGGACGAAACGGCAGGTGCGGTCGGGGCCGGCGGGGGCGCCGGCGCGGCCGTGCCGTTCGCGAGGGTCGACCACCACCGCGCTCTGCGCAACGGGTTCCCGGAGGTCGTGTTCTGCGCCGGGAAGACGGCCGACCAGGTCATCGCGATCTGCGAGCGGCTGGCCGCGCGGGGCGGGGGATTCCTCGCGACGCGGGCGGACGAGCGCACCCGGGCGCGCCTGGGCGAACGCTTCCCGAGCGCCGAGGTGCACGACCTCGCGCGCGTCGTCTACCTGCCACCCGACGAGCCGATGGAGCCCGCGGACGTGGGCCCGATCCTGGTCGTGAGCGCGGGCACGAGCGACCTCCCCGTCGCGGAGGAGGCGGCCGTGTCCGCTCTAGCCATGGGGAACCGCGTCGAGCGGCTCTACGACGTCGGCGTCGCGGGGATCCATCGTCTCCTGGGCGAGTCGGAGGTGCTGCGGCGGGCGGCGGTCGTGATCGTCGTCGCCGGGATGGAGGGCGCGCTCCCGTCCGTGGTCGGCGGGCTCGTGGCCGCGCCGGTCATCGCCGTCCCGACGAGCGTGGGGTACGGCGCGTCGTTCGGCGGGCTCGCCGCGCTGCTGGGGATGCTGAACAGCTGCGCCTCCGGACTCATGGTGGTCAACATCGACAACGGTTTCGGGGCCGCATGCGCGGCGACGAGAATCGTCCGGGCACGCGTCTCGGCTGGCTGAAGGGGCGCGGCCTCGTTCCGCCGGCGCCCGAGCGCGCCGCCGCGCTCGCGGTGGGCGCGATCTACGCGGGCACGCTCCTCTTCCTTCCCGGCCTTCCGGCGGGCATACGCGCGGGCGCCGGGGTGGCGACGGCGATCGGGCTGGCGATGGCGTGGAGCTCGACGAGCCGTCGGCCGCCCCGCGAGGCGATCCTGGCCGTCGTCATCCCGCTTCACCTCTTCGTCCTGGCCACGGGCGGGCTCGGCTCGCCACTCGTCGTGCTCCTCCTCCCCTGGGTCGCCAGGGCGACTCTGCCATTTCCCGACCGTCACCGGGTCGCTCTCGGCGCGGGTGTTCTGCTTCTGTGGGTCGCGACGGACGCGTGGGGACGGCGCGGATTCGACGCGGCGGGCGCGTTGGAGACGGCGCTCATCGTCGCGATCGGCGTCGTCGCCGCGAGGTGGCTCGAGCGGCTGGACCGCCGGGCGCGGACGCAGGAGCGCGAGCTGAGCCGGATCCGGGATGAAGCGGAGACCGGCCGCGCCGCGGGAGAGGAGGCCGAGGCGGCGCGCAGGATCGACGAGCTCGCCGCGGCGCTCGAGCGCGTACGGACGTCGCTCGGCGGCGACGTCGCGGTGCTGTGGGATGTCGACCCGGAGACGGAGCGCGCCCGGCCGCGGCTCGCGAGCGGCGGGCCGATGCCGTCGACCGTGCCGATCCGCGGCGATCCGCTGGGGTGGGCGTGGGACGAGGGGCTGCCGATGCGCATCGAGAGCGCGCCACGCTGGGCCGGTGGCGCCGAGCGCGCGTGCGTGGTCCCGGTCGAGCCCGGCTCGACGAGGGCGGCGCTCCTCTCCGTGAGCTTCTCCGGGGCGGGCGAGTTGCCCGAGGCGAACGCGCTGGAGGAGGCCGCGGCGCAGCTCCGGGCGTTGATCCGGCTGCAGCGGCGCGAGGCCGCGGCGGTCGCGGCGCGCGCGCGATTCGAGCTGGTGATGGACGTCCTGCGACGGATGTCGCGCGCGTCTACGCTCGACGAGTTCTCCACGGGGCTCGCCGCGTCGGCGGTGGAACTGGCCGGCGCGACCGGCGCGGCCGTCGGTGCGTGGGATGGCGAATCCGGCCGGATTCTCGCGGTGGCCGGCGAGGACGGCGGACCGCGCGTGGGCGCGGCGTTCGGACGCATGGATGGCGACATGGGCCGCGCCGCGGAGCATGCGACGACGATCCAGCGCGACCGCCGCCGGGGCGATCCCGGTGGTGCCCTCGCCGCGCGCGGGCACGAGCGCTGGATCGCCGAGCCCCACACGCTCGCGGTCGTGCCGCTGAAGGACGTCGGGCTCGGCGTCGCCGGCGTCCTCGCCGTGTGGCGAAGCGACGGGGAAGAGTTCGTGCCGGACGCGGTCTCGACGCTCGAGGTCCTCGCACCGTACGCGGCGTTGCTGATGCAGCACGCCCGCACCCTCGGGGACCTGAGGGAGGACGCCGCGCGCGCGGACCACGACGGACTCACCGGGATCCCGAATCGGCGGGCGTTCGATGCGCAACTCGACGGGTTGATCCGGTCCTACCACCGCTACGGGCGGCCGTTCTCGCTCATCCTCTTGGACGTCGACCACTTCAAGCGGATCAACGACACGTACGGTCACGAGGCGGGTGACGCGGTGCTCAGGTCCGTCGCGGCGCGCGTCGCCGGCTCCGTCCGCGACGTCGACTTCGCCGCGAGGTACGGAGGCGAGGAATTCGCCGTGCTGCTCCCGGAGACCGGGCTCGCGGGCGCCGTCGAGACGGCCGACCGCTTGCGCCGGAGCGTCGCCGACCTCCCCGTCGAGTGGCGCGGCCAGGTCATCCCGGTGACGATCTCGCTCGGCGTGGCGGCGGTCCCGGAGTGCGTCGCCAACGCCCGCGACGTATTGGCCGCCGCCGACCAGGCGCTCTACGCGTCCAAGGAGGCCGGGCGGAACCGCGTCTCCGCCGCCCCATACGGCATTGACTCGGGCACGTGATTTGCCTAGTTTTCAGGGCGTAGGGGCCGACATGGATTCGACGTGTTTAGTGAAGTCGGCGCCGCGTGCCGAGGTCCCGTAACCTCGTTAAAAAGCGGGAACAACACACAAGTGCCAACTCTCAGATGGCGCTGGCTGCGTAAGGTCTAACCTACGCACCTGTCTCCGGTCGGACCGGGCCCGAGGTAAGGCCGGAGACATCGATCGAATCGGGCTGGCTCGCGTCCGATGCCGTACCGGTCGCGAGCGAGATCCAGTACGGCTGGTCCGGGAAGGGCCGTTCGCTGGCCGATGAACGGACGAGATGAACAGAACAGCGAACTACGCACGTAGACGCGCTGAGGGATCTATTCGCGGACGCGGGTTCGACTCCCGCCGGCTCCATGGACAGCGCCCGGCTCTCGAAGGGGGCCGGGCGCGATTGTTTTCGCGGCTTCGAACCGTCTCACTGCCGTCGTCAGCGGCCAACCCCCTTGCCGGGGCTCAGGGCTCCGGTTCATGTTCCGCGAATCGACCTATCAGCCAAGGAGCCCTGATGACGAACCCAATCCGTCCGCAGGTCGGCGGCGTGCTGAGCGCCGACATCGCCGTTCCGGAGCACGAGCGCGAGCTTCGTTTCTACTCGTGGGTCCTCACGACCGGAGAGAGGCCTCTTTGGCGAGAGGATCTGATGAACAACCTCGGGATCCCGATCATCGGCGTCGGTCCGCGCGGGCGGGAATATGCCGAGCTCCCGGTCCAGTGGATGCCGCACATCCAGGTCGCCGATGTGGCGGCGAGTGTGGAGAGGGCTTCGGAGCTGGGGGGGCAGGTCCTCCTGCACTCCCGGGACGACGCCGGCCGGAGCCAGTGGGCCGTGCTCCTCGACCCGAACGGCGCCGCCTTCGGCGTCATCCCGGTCGTGCCGGCGGAGATGATCCCCGCCGCTATGGCCGAGTCGGGCCCCGAGCAGACGTTCGGGCAGATCGCCTGGCTCGACCTGACCGTCCCGGACGCGCCGGCCACAAGGGTCTTCTACGAGGCCGTCGTCGGATGGGGGAGCGAGGAGGTCGCGATGCGGGACGGCGACGAGAGCTACGCCGACTATGCCATGCTCGGTGGGGCGGGGAGCGCGGCCGCCGGGATCTGCCATGCACGCGGCGTCAACGCCGATATCCCTGCCGTTTGGCTGATCTACCTCCCCGTCGCCGACCTCGACGAGAGTCTCCGGCGCGTTGAGGAGGAAGGCGGGAGCGTCCTCAGGGTCATGCGCGGCAGCGACGGCAAGGCCCGCTTCGGCGTCGTGAGGGACCCGGTCGGGGCGTTCTTCGCACTGGCGGCGGCGTGAGAGGAGTGGACGCGCGATCCTTCGCGATATCGATCTGCTGCGCATGATCCGCCGTCTGGTGAGAGCCAGCGCTACGACGTACTCGGTGAGGTTGGTATGGCAAAGCTCGGCCGACTCATTGGGCTGTACGGGATGATGGCGCACGAGCTCGCAACCGACGGGGAGATCCTGATGTCGATCGGCGAGGCTCCTCCGATCGACGGACTGGACGGATTGGGTGGACTCGCCGTGCTAGCCGGCCGGCAGATCCTCGACGGGAAGCACTACTGCGATGCCGGCCGCGTGACCAGGTCATCGTGGCCGGTACATCGCACCCACTCATCCGCTTGGCCGACGCCCCGCCCGATGACAGGGAGTTCCATGGCATCGATTCGCGCCTGATCGCGCTGGACTCGGGAGAAGAGGTCGCGCGGACGACCACCCTCCCGCTCCTCGCCGCCGTTCGGGGCGAGCGCTTCCTGATCATCGATAACGTCCCGTACCCGCGGGCGTTGGTCGTAGAGCGCAGGTGAGCGAGCCGATTGACAGGTCTCGGGCGCTGCGGATAAGCTTGCCGCGGGGCGTAGCGCTCGTGCTGGCCGGAGATCTTCCTATCGTTTCGGCGGCGGGGAGTAGCCTTCGGTCGTGGAGTAACTTACGGCTGATCTTCCGTTGCGGCCACGTGGCCGCGGGGCGCTCCGGCCTCGTGCGGGGTCGAAGCGCTCCGCGGCTTCCCGGCCAACCGCTCGCGTTCGATGCGCTCGGCGTCACCGTCCAGAGCCACCGCATCCCCCGACTCGAGGCGCAGGCCGTTCGGCTGAACGGCCACGGTGTCTCGACCATGTTGCAACGCCGCCCACCCCCGTACTCGACTCTCCGCTGCCGATCGTGCGGAAGGACACGATCTACGCTGCCGTCGAAGGAGCCATGCGCGAGCCCCAGGTGCTCGTGGGGCGAGTCGTCGTGGATTGATCGGCGTCGCCTGAATCGTCGGCGCGACTCGGTCCCGGGCGCTCCCCGGCTTTTCGCCCCGTGCCCGGGCGAGGCGGGTTGCCGGGGCGGGGTGCCGGCCGCGGCGCGCCCTCGCTAGTCCGTCGGCCGAGCCCCCGCCTTCTGCAAGCTCCGCAACCGCAACGCCGCAACGATCCTCAGCACCCCGATCGCGACCGCCAGCGCGCCGATCCAGATCGCGAGGGCGAGCACGCCGGCGCCGGGGAACAGGGCGAGGCCGACGCCGAACCCGACCGACAGGACGCCCGTCAACAGCAGCAGCCACTCGTCGGCGACGAATTTCCGCAGCCGGATCGCCGACACGATCTCGCCGATGCCGGCCACGATCGCCCAGATGGCGATGAAGTAGACCAGCGCGATCGCGGTGATCGCGGGCCAGAAGAACGCGCACAGGCCGACGACGATCCCGAGCAAACCGGTCGCGAGGAGGGCGCCCCAGTGCTTCTCCTCGCGACGGTTCGCGACTGCGGCGATCACGGCGAAGATCCCGTCGATGAAGGCGAGGGCGGCGAAGAGGAGGATGACGACCCCGAGCGTGATGGCCGGGTTGAGGAGCATGAGGATGCCGAACAGGATGGCGGCCGCGCCCCGCAGCGCGATCAGTCCCCAGTTGCGGCTCAGGACGGTGTCCATTCGATCTATCCCTCAGAAGATGTCCACGTTGATCTCCGGCCGGAACCGTTTGGGATTCAGGCGGATGTCGTTGATTAGGATCTGGAGGTCGATGACGGCCTTCAGGAGCTGGTCGTAGAGGGCGGGGTCGCCGAGGAGGCGCTGGACGGTCCCGTCGCCGTCGGTGAGCGCGCCCAGCGACTCGCCCAGGTCTGCGATCGTCGAATCGGCCCGGCCGATCAACCCGAGCACGCCCTCGTAGATCGCGTCGTCGCGGAGGAGCCGCCCGAGCGTCCCCTGGCCGGACAGCGCGAGCGCGGTGAGCGAATCGACCCTGGCGACGGCGGCGACGAGCTCGTCGTAGAGCCTGGGGTCGCGGATCATGCGGCCGAACGTACCGTCGCTCGAGCGGATCTCGGCGAGGAGGGCGTGCAGCTGGCCCGTCGTTGCGACGAGGCGCACGTACAGCGCGTCGTCGACCAATAGCCGTCCCAGTGTGCCCCGGCCGGCGAGGATGCTGCCGGTGATCGAGCGGAGGTCGCCGACGAGCGCCTGGAGCTGCAGCATCGTACTGTTGGCCGTCGCGAGCAGATCCTCCATGTCGACGGGGTCGATCCCCGGGATCGTGTCGCCGGGCTGGACGATCGGCGCGGCGGGCGAGCCGGGCGCGATGTCGACGTACCGGTCGCCGAGGAGCCCCTGGGTCCGGATGCGGGCGTACGAGTCGCCCCGCACGTACTCGCGGATGTTCTCGTTGATCGACAGCTCGACGCTCAGGTTCTCGGGCCGTCCGTCGAGGGGGAGGAAGTCGATGGACGAGACCTGCCCGACGCGCTGGCCGGCGAGCGTGACGGGCGCGCCCACGAGGAGCCCGTCGGCGCGGGTCACGACGGTGACGATCGTGTAGCGATCGGCGAAGACGTCGAAGAGGTCGCCCACGCGGTAGACGGCGTAGGCCAGGAGCCCGAGCGCGACGATCAGGAACACGCCGACACGGACCTGGCTCCATTCGAGACGGACGCTCCGGATCGATCGCTGCGCCACGGCTCAACCCAGGAACGCGCGGATGTAGGGGTCGTCGGCCGCGACCATCTGTTCGGGCGTCCCCTCGAAGACGATGCGCCCATCCCGAAGCAGGTCGACGCGGTCGGCCACGCGGAAGCCGGCGCGGATGTCGTGCGTCACGACGATGGAGGTGACGCCCAGCTCGCGCTGGAGCTTCCGCGTCAGGTCGACGATGGCGTCGACGGCGAGGGGGTCGAGCCCGGCGGTCGGCTCGTCGTAGAGGATGATGTCGGGGTTCGCCGCGATGGCGCGCGCGATCCCGACGCGCTTGCGCATCCCGCCGGACAGCTCGCCCGGCAGTTGCGACATGACGCGGTCCGGGTCGAGGTTCACGAATTCCAGCCGTTCGCGGACGACGGGGTAGATCGCTTCTTCGGGCAGGTCGGTGTTCTCGCGGAGCGGGTAGGCGACGTTCTCGTAGACGGTCAGCGAATCGAAGAGTGCGGCGTACTGGAAGACCATCCCGATGTGCTTGCGGACCTCGAGCGCGGCTTCGAAGTCGAGCCCGACGATGTCGCGGCCGAAGACGCAGACCCGCCCCCGGTCCGGGACGAGCAGGCGCATGATCAGCTTGAGGATCGTCGACTTGCCGCTCCCCGACTCGCCCAGCACGACGACGGTCTCGCCTTCGCGGACCACGAGGTTCACCCCCCGGAGGACCGGCCGGTCGAAGGAGAGCCAGACGTCGTCCAGCTCGATGACGACGGGTTTCGAGGCGTCCGCCTGCGGCGACGGCCGGACGGGCTCTTCCAGTTCGCGCCGGATCTCCGGAAGCGGGCCGCGAACTGCGCTCATAACCCCGGCGGCGGCAGGACGACCAGGAGGAGCTGGGTCAGGAAATAGTCGGTCCCGAGGATCAGGATCGAAGCCGTGACGACGGCGCGCGTCGTCGCCATCCCGACGCCCTCCGTCCCGCCCGTCGCGGTCAGCCCGTAATAGGCGCCGGTCAGGGCGATGATGGCCCCGAACACGACCGGCTTGAGGAGCCCGCTCACGAAGTCGCGGGGGAAGACGCCGAGCACGTACCCCGACGCGGCGAAAGACTGCCAGACGCCGCGCAGGTAGATGTCGGCCGGGAGGTCGATCCGAAAAACGGCGATCACGAGCCCGCCGATGATCCCGATCGCATCGGCCACGATCGTGAGCAGGGGGAGCATGGTGATCCCGGCCAGCAGCCTCGGCGTGACCAGCTTCTTGATCGGGTCGGTGCCCATGGTCTCCATCGCGTCGATCTGCTCGGTCACGCGCATCGAGCCGAGCTCCGCCGCGATCCCCGAGCTCGCCCGGCCGGCCACCATCAGCGCCGAGAGGACCGGGCCCAGCTCCCTCACCATCGACGCACCGACCAGGCTCCCCAGGTAGATCTCCGCGCCGAAGCGCCCCAGCTCGACCGAGCTCTGGAGCGCGAGGACCATCCCGGTGAACAGGCCGGTCAGGAGGATGATCGGGATCGAGCCGACGCCGATGCGGTCCATCTGCACCAGGACGTCGGCACCGTAGAAAGGGCGCGCCGCCACGAAGCGCACCGCCCGCTGGCCGAGGACGAAATACTCCTGCACGCCGAGCGCAGCGTTGCGCATCCAGGTATCGATCGCGGCGACGAATCTGCCCATCGCGTCCAGCGAAGCGCGGCGCCGGCCGCTTTACAAGGGTCCGGCCCCGCGGTACTTTCCCCCGTTCGAACGGCTCCGAAGGCTTCGGAGACGAAAGTTCTGTGCCCTCTTTGGTTTCCCAGGTCGTGAATCGAATTTCGCCCGGGCGCCTCGAAGAGCTGCTCGAGGCCTTCCGCGATGTCCGCGTGGTCGTCGTCGGCGATCTCATGCTCGACGTGTACCTGCGCGGCAGCGCGTCGCGGATCTCGCCGGAGGCGCCCGTTCCCGTCGTAAAGGTCGTCGAAGAGTGGGTCGCGCTGGGCGGCGCGGCGAACGTCGCGAGCAACGTGGTGGCGCTCGGCGCCGCGTGCGAGGTGGTCGGCTGCGTCGGCGCGGATGGCTCCGGAGTGCGGCTGCGCGAGGCGCTCGCCGGCGCCGGGATCGGTCATTCGGGCGTGCTGCCGGTCGAGGGCCGGCCGACCACGGTCAAGACGCGCGTCCTGGCGCGCCACCATCAGGTCGCTCGCTACGACGTCGAAGTGGAAGACGACATCGATGCGTCCTCCGCGGCCGAGCTCGCGGCGGCGATCGAGTCGCTCGTCGAGGGCGCACAAGCGCTCGTCCTCGAGGATTACAACAAGGGCGTCCTCACGACGCAGGTCATCGAGGCCGCACTCGCGGCCGCGACGCGGCGCGGGATCCCGGTCGTCGTCGACCCGAAGTTCCGGAACTTCTTCGCATACGGCGGCGCGACGGTCTTCAAACCGAACCTGGTCGAGCTGTCGACCGCCCTGCAGGCGCCCGTCAAGGCGGACGACCCGGAGTGGTTGGAGGACGTCCGGGCGCGGCTCGGGTGCGCGCACCTGCTGGTCACGCTCGGCGAGGGCGGGATGGCGCTGCTGACGGAGGCGGGCGAGTACGTGCGGGTGCCGACCGTCGCACGGTCTGTCTACGACGTCTCCGGCGCCGGCGACACGGTGACCGCCGTGGTCGCCACCGCACTCGGGGCCGGCGCGAGCCCCGTCGAGGCGGCGGTCCTCGCCAACCACGCCGCCGGGATCGAGGTCGGCAAGGCGGGCGTCGCCACGGTCTCGCCCGACGAGCTGCGCGCCACGATCCGGCAGTACCAGAACGCGTGAACGACTCAGGAGGAGGCGGTACGGTGGAGTTGAAGAACGTGCACACGGACGGCGCCCCGGCGGCGATCGGGCCCTACCGCCAGGCGATCGTCGCGGGGAACCTGGTCTTCACGGCGGGGCAGATCCCGCTCGACCCCAAGACGATGCAGATGGTCGAGGGCGACGTCGCGGCCCAGACGGAGCGCGTGCTCCAGAACATCAAGGCAGTCCTCGAGGCCGCGGGCGCATCGCTCTCCTCGGTCGTCAAGACGACCGTGTTCCTCAAGGATATGAACGACTTCGCCGCGATGAACGAGGTCTACGCCCGCTACTTCGGCGACCACCGGCCCGCGCGCTCGACCGTCGAGGTCGCACGGCTCCCGAGGGACGCGCGGGTCGAGATCGACGCGGTCGCGGTTACCGGGTAGGGTAGGGCGACGGCGCAACGGGCGCGCGGGGCGACGCGGCCCGGTTGGGAGGCGTCGCCCGGTCGGCGACGTCCGGGGCGACCCGGCTTCAGAGGCCCGCGGGCGCGCCCGCGATGGGCGCCCCGAGCCGGATCTCCTGCCCGCTGCGCAGCTCCGGCACCAGCTCCGCCCGGCCGGGCTCGAAGAGGAGGACGACCGTCGAGCCCAGGTGGAACGCCATGATCTCATCGCCCGTGGCGACGGGGATCGGCGGGTCGTACCGGCGAAGCTCCTCGGCGGGCGGCCGGCGGTTGGTGACCCACCGTGTCTCGCCCGGTCCGGCGCACCAGTCCGGGTCGAACGCCGCCGAGATGCGCCCCACGTTGTACGCGCCCACCGCAACGACCGCGACTCGGCCGAGCGGGCCGTCGATGTGGCAGATCAGGCGCTCGTTGCGGGCGAAGAGGTCGGGGATGTGGGCGACCGCCGGGGCGTTGACGGGGAGGAGCGCGCCCGGGACGTAGCGCGCGTGGCCGATCGTGCCGCCGCACGGCGCGTGGATGCGGTGGTAGTGCCGCGGGCTGAGGTAGATCGTGAGGTACATGCCCCCGTCGAACCGGCTCGCCTCGTCCGCGTCGCCGAGCAGCTCGGCCGCGCTGTACCAGCGACCCTTGGCCTGCAGGATCTTCCCGCCGCGGATCATGCCGAGCCGGCCGACCACGCCGTCCACGGGCGAGCCGGCGACGTCGGGCGAGTCGGGCCATGTTCGGGCGCCGGGGCGGAGCTGCCGCACGAAGAGCGCGTTGACCGACGGGTAGTCATCGAGCGGCAACTCGGCCTCGGACAGGTCGATCCCGAGGGTACGCGCGACGGCACCGAGAACCGGCCTGCGCAGCCGGCGCGGGATCTCGACGTCCGCGAGCCGGCCGAAGGCGCGGCTCAGCGCGCCTTGCGGCAGACGCTCGAGAAGCGCCAGTACCAGGCGCCACGACGCGGGGGGCACGTCCGGGCTCACGTCCGGGACGGTCGGTTGGCCGGCGGGGCCCGGGTTGGAATCGAGTGTCACGGGATCACGCATCTGTAGTCTCGACGATCGATTCGAGTGGTCTCGGATCTGTCGGCGCGGGCACCGCGCTCCCGGAAACCGGCGGCACTCGGATTGCACGACCGGGGTACGGCCTCCCGACTCGGCCCGTCGACTCGGCGGCCGACCCACGCGAACTCCTCGATACGTCGCATATGCCGGGGAACCAGGATTTGCCCCTGAACGAATTGGCGCGCCGGATCGGCGACGACCGCGTCGAACGCGACGTCCCGCTCGCGGCGTACACGACCTTCAAGATCGGCGGGCCGGCCGACCTCTTCTTCCGCGCCCGCACCGTGGACGACCTCGTCACCGCGGTCCAGGCCGCCCGCGAGTTCGGAGTCCCCTGGTTCCTCCTCGGGACCGGCGCCAACATCCTCGTCGCCGACAAGGGCTTCCGCGGGCTCGTCATCCGGAACGAGACCCGCGGGATCGAGTTCATCGACGACCGCCGCGTCCGCGCCGAGAGCGGCGTCCAGGTCTACCACGATCTCATCCAGGCGACGGTCTCGCGCGGCCTCGGCGGCCTCCACCACTTCGTCGGCATCCCGAGCAGCGTCGGCGGCGCGATCTGGCAGAATCTGCACTTCCTTTCGCCCGCGCCCGAGCGCGAGCGGACGATGTTCATCGCCGAGGTGGTCGAGTCCGCCGAGATCCTCGACGCCGAGGGCGTCGTGCGCACCGTGGACCGGGATTACTTCCGGTTCGCCTACGACTACAGCATCCTCCACGACCGGCCCGACGTCGTCCTCTCGGTCACCTTCGCCCTCGAGCCGGAGCCCGAGGAGCGACTCCGCGAGGTGATCCGCTCGAACCTCGAGTGGCGCGACGAGCGGCACCCGGACCTCTGGCTCTACCCCTGCGCCGGGTCGATCTTCAAGAAGATCCAGGACGTCGGCGCCGGCCGCCTCATCGACCAGTGCGGCCTCAAGGGGCACGTCCACGGCAATGCCGCCATCTTCCACAAGCACGCCAACATCATCGTCAACCTGGGCGGCGCGACCGCCGCAGACGTCCGCGCCCTCATCGACCTCGCCCGCGAGACCGTCGCCCGGGAGCTCGGCTACGAGCTCGAGCCCGAAATCCGCTTCGTCGGCGACTTCTCGTGAGGATCGGGGCGACCGCGGCCGGCCGCGCGACGCGATAGATTAGCACGCGGACAGGTCCGCGGAAACCCGGCGAATCGGGCCGGGCCGGGCCGGCCGGAAGGCCGGCACGCCAGGGAAAATCGGGGTTGATCCGCGCTACGGGATTGGGTAGATTGGAAGAGAAAAACGGGCGTAAGTTACGTGGTTGGTTGTAGTTACGCCCGATCGGTCGAGGGGGTGTCATCATGCGCCCGACCGCCCTCCGGGGACGGCCGGGCGTTGATTTTCCTGGAGCTGTACGCGGCCGGACTCGGCCCGGCCGACAATCGAAGGGGCGTGATCGATTTGAGTCGTATGCTGCGGTCGAAGCTGGCCGTCGCCTTCGTTCCGGTGGCTCTGACGGCCGCTTCCGACATCGTCGTGGACGTGGGACTGCGCGGGTCGCCGGCGTCGATGAAGCGCCAGCACGCGGTCGCGATGGACCACGACCTGGTCTTCCACGATACGCCGGAACACATCGAAAAGCAGGTCGAACGCGGCGGGCTGGTGCCGGTGGAGGGGAACGAGCGGTACCGGGTGCACGCCGTCCGGAATCCGTACGCGCTGCCGGCGGTGCGGAAGTTCATCGAGCGCCTGTCGGCGCGTTATCATGCGGCGACCGGTGAGCAGCTCGTCGTCACGAGCCTGACGCGCGCGGCATCGCACCAGCCATCGAATGCGCACCCGTTGTCGGTCCACCCGGCCGGGATGGCGGTCGACCTGCGCGTCCCGAAGAACCGGGAGAGCAGGGAATGGCTGGAACGGACGCTCCTCTCCTTGGAGGAGGAGGGCGTGCTCGACGTGACGCGGGAGTACCGGCCGCCGCATTACCACGTGGCCGTCTTCCCGCGGGCCTATCTGGACTACGTCGCGCCGCTGGAGGCGGCAGAGACGCGCGCCGCGGCGCTCGAGCGGGCCGTTGCACGCGCGGAGGCGACGCAATCGGCGCAGCGCGCGGGTCTCGCGGTCACGTTCGCGACGGCCGCAGCGCTCGGGGTCCGCGCCTTCGGGAATCGCCGCCGAGCCTGACGCCGGGGCCCGACCGGGCCGCACCCGGCGAGGGTGGGCCCGGCGCGGGGTCGGCGTTCGACGTCGCTTTCGACCTCAGAGCAGGATCCCTACGTTCGTCTCCGCACGAGGACCGTCGGTCGGCTCGGAGATCTTCTCGACGACGCGGCCGATCTCTTCCGGCGTCGTGCCGCGACCTTCGTGGAAGGCGAGGTCCGCCTGGGCGATGATCCCGAGGCAGCGGCCATCGTCGTCCACCACCGGGACGCGGCGCACCTGCCGGTCCTGCATGATCCGCTCGACCTGGGACAGGTCGTCATCCGGTGAGCAGCAGCTGATCTCCGTCGACATCAGCTCGCCGACCGGCGTGTCCGCCCCGAGCCCGCGCCCCACGCCGCGCAACGCGATGTCGCGGTCCGTGATCACTCCGACCAGCCGCGCCGACTTCTCGTCCTCGACCACCGGGATCAGACCGCAGTTCTTCTCCTCCATCAGTCGCACCGCGTCCTGGACGGAATCGTCCGGCGTACAGCAAGCGGGCGACGACGTCATGAGGTCCTGTGCCTTCATCTCTGCTCCCTCCAGGCTTGGTGGCATCGCCGTAAGTGGCGGTGGTACAACATGATAACGCAATTACGGGGCCGGGAGGGCACCGAGCGGGAGGCGCGGCGGGGGGGATAACGGAAACATGCGTGGGGCGGACCGGCGGGCTAGCCCGATCGTTGCGTGGCCCCGAGTCCCGGGGTTGACGCCCTTCGCGGGGCGGGCCCATTCTTTGGAATCCGACGACCATGCACGGGAGCGGATCGGGCCTGGTGGCTCGACTGGTCTTCAAAACCAGCTGGCCTGGCTAAAACCCGGGCTGGTGGGTTCGATTCCCACACGCTCCCGCCAGTGTGCCGGCGCCGACGGCCGGGCCGGCTATGGAAACGCCCGGCAGGGTTCCGCACCCTGCCGGGCGTTTCGCATCAGGGGCGCCCGCGTGCCGAGGCCGGTCCGGCCGTCGTGTCCGGCGGGACGATGCGGAGGATGCCGCGCTCGAAGTCGATCGTGATCGTGAACGGCCTCATGAAGTTGAGTCCGACGAGGCCGTGGACCTCGAGACCGAACCGACGCGCCGTCTGGAGGTCGACGACGCAGGCGAGGACGTCGGTGACGACGGCGCGGCCGATCCGGACCGAGTCGATCATGACGACGCTGAGTTCCTCGGCGCCGCCGGCGCCGATCCCGACGCCCGGTCCGATCGGGTGCTCCTCCAGCTCGAGGTGGGCGGCCAGGTCGGGGTCGACGCAGGTGAGCGTCGAGCCGGTGTCGAAGACGAAGTCATACGGCCCGGTTCCCTCGATGTAGACGGGGACGACGAACGCGGCGTCGTTCGGCCCTTCCAGCCGGAACGCCACCTCTCCCGCCGCGGTGTCCGGCGGCGCCGTCGCCCGGCCGGCCGCGGGCGGGGACTCGATGCGGCACGCGCCGGTCGTCGCGAGGAATGCCGCGAGCAGGAATCGCCAGGGCAGTCCGCTCATGGCATGCATGGTGGGGCAAGGAGCGTTCCGGGGTCGGCTTTGGCGGCCGCACTGTGCCCGTCTGCTGGTGCCCGTCTGCTGCGGAGAGGGCACGCGCACGTGACGGGCTGATGCGGGCGGCACGCACGCGGCGTTGCGCGGTATAACCACCGAGCGATCGAACCCTGACCCCCCGGAGCCGAAGACCGTTGCGGATCACAGCACTCGAGCCCCAGGCCCATCACCCGGACCGGGTAAACGTCTACGTCGATGGGGAGTTCCGCTGCGGCCTCGCCCTGGAGATCGCATACGGCGGCGGGCTCCGCGTGGGGGACGAGGTCACCGAGGAGCGTATCGCCGCGCTCGAGCGCCAGGACCTCCTGTGGAAAGCGCGGGAGGCGGCGCTGAACCTCCTCTCCTACCGCGCGCGGAGTGAAGCCGAGCTGCGCCGGCGGCTGCGTCGTAAGGAGTTCCCGGACGACGTCGTGGAGGCGTGCGTCGCTGATCTGGCCGCCAAGGGGTTCGTCGACGACGCGGCGTTCGCCGCGAGCTTCGTCCGCGACCGGGTCCGGGGGCGGCCGCGCGGATCGCGCCGACTCGTGCAGGAGCTGCGCGCCAAGGGCGTCTCGGCGGCCACCGCGGACCGGGCCGTGCAGGAGACGCTGGCCGACGAGGACGTGACCGAACTCGAGCTGGCCCGGGACGCCGCCGAAGCGTGGGCGCGGCGCGCGTTCGGCGACGGCGGCGTTGCCCGCGCACCGAAGGACCCCGAGGAGCGGCTCGCGGCGAAGCGGCGACTCTACGGGTACCTCGCCCGGCGTGGATTCGCCGGCGAAGCGATCCGGACTGTGATGGACGAGGTGTTCGGCCGGACCGGCGATTGACGCTCGTGGCCGACCGACATAGGATCCCGCCGACCCTCTTTCCGGTACTCATCCGAGAAAACCGCGTATATGACCACGCCGGTTCATGTGATCCTGAACCCCCGTTCGGGGGAAGGAGCGGGGCGCCGCATGCGGCCCGAGCTCGAGCGGGAGCTGATACGCCGGGGCGTCATGTTCGTCCTGGAAGAGACGGAGTACCCCGGGCATGCCGTCGAGCTGGCGCGCGCGGCCGCGCATCGCGGAGCCCCGATCGTCGTCGCGGCGGGCGGGGACGGCACGATCCACGAGGTCGCGAACGGCCTGCTCCGCGCACGGGACGACGGCGCGCCGGGTCGCTCGGCCCTCGGGATGATCCCGATCGGGACCGGGAACGACTTCGTCAAGGCCGCGCTTGGCGGGAAGAGCCGCAAGCTGGCGTACGACGCGATCGGCGGCGGCCGGACCCGCGACCTCGACGTGGGGCGCGCCGAATGGGACGGCGGCGTCGAATACTTCGTGAACGGGATCGGGACGGGGATCGACGTTGAGGTCGTGAGGCAAATGCGTCGCCTACCGCGGCTGCACGGCATGGTCAGCTACATGGTGGCGCTGGTCCGGGCGCTCGCGCGCTTCGACGCGATCCCGCTCCGCATCCGGATCGATGGCGACGCGGCGGAGCAGAAGGTCATGATCATCGCCGTCGGGAACGGTCACTGCCTGGCCGGCGGGTTCCACGTCTTCCCGGGCGCCCGACCGGACGATGGCACGCTGGACACGTGCGTAGTGGAAGAGCTGAATTTCCTCGAGATCCTGAGAACGCTTCCTCGCGTGATGCGCGGCAAGCACGTCGGGATGCCGAAGGTGTTGATGGGCAAGGCGACGGAGGTCGAGATCTCCGCGGTGGGCGACGAGCCTCTCTTCTTCCAGCTCGATGGCGAGCTGCGCGAGCCGGAGGATGGGCGCGTGCTGCGCGTCCGCATCGAGCCGGGTGCGCTCCCGGTGGTGAGCCGCGTCGCCGATGCCGGTGCGGTGTCCGGGGTGGCAGAAGCGACTGCCGGGTGCGCGGGGGAGGCGTGAATGCTTGAACTCGCCGGATCGATCCGCTGGCTCGCGGCGCTCGCGCTGATCGCCTGCATCACGCCAAGAGCGCTCGCCGCGCAGCAGGTCCCGGAGCCGATCCCGCTGCCTCGCGACACGGTCGACGCGATCCAGGGACCTTCGCCCGCCGGCGCCTTCGTCCGGTCGCTCATCGTTCCGGGTTGGGGTCAGGCGTCCCACGGGGCATATCTGCGCGGCGGCGTCTTCTTCGCGCTCCAGTCCGGGAGCTGGTTCATGCTCATCAAGACGCTCGCGAAGCTGAGCGAGGCGCGAAGCATCGAGGAGTTTCGCGTCGGCCTCGTCCGCGATTCGCTCCTCGCCCTCGCCGCCGACGATCCCGAGCTCGACGAGCGGTACCAGGACCCGCGCCTGCTGGAACTGGACGTGCAGCGTGCGGCGGAGACGGACGAGCGCGTGACCGCTATCCGCGGGCTCGTCCGCGCACGGGAGCAACAGCGAGAAGACTGGATCGCGATGACGATCTTCGTCACCCTGATGAGCGGCGTGGACGCGCTCGTGAACGCCCACCTCTCGGATTTCCCGGGGCGCGTGGCCATCGATCCGGGGGCGAACGGCAAGCTGACCGTCGGCGTGACGTTGCCGGCTGGAGGGAAGCCTTGAGCGCCTCGGCCGAGAGCCCGATCGGGGTCTTCGACTCCGGCGTCGGCGGGCTGACCGTCGTCCGCGAGGTGTGGCGCCAGCTCCCGGACGAGGCGGTCGTCTACTTCGGCGACACGGCGCGGGTGCCGTACGGGCCGAAGTCGCGCGAGACGGTCCAGCGCTACGCCCGCGAAGCCGTCGCCTACCTCCTCTCGCGAGGCGTAAAGCTGATCGTCGTGGCGTGCAACACGGCGACGGCGCACGCCATCGAGGTCCTGGAGCGGGAGGCGCCCGTTCCCGTGGTCGGCGTAATCGGCCCCGGCGCGCGCGCCGCCGTCGAAGCGACGCGGACCGGCCGGATCGGCGTGATCGGGACAGTCGGGACGATCGCCTCGGGCGCCTACGACCGCGAGGTCCGGCGCCTCCTGCCGGATGCCCGCGTCTACGCGCAACCGTGCCCGCTCTTCGTCCCGCTCGTCGAGGAGGGGTGGCTCGACCACCCGGCCACGGCTCTCGTCGCCGACGAGTATCTCCGGCCGCTCCGCGAGGTGGACATCGACGTCCTCGTCCTCGGGTGCACCCACTACCCGCTCCTGAAGCCGACGCTGCAGCGGACGCTCGGCCCGGAGATCCGGCTGGTCGACTCGGCGGAGGAGACGGTGGCGGAGGTGAAGCGGGTCCTCGACGAGCGCGGCCTCCGGCGCGCCTCGCCGCCGCCCGTCCACTCCTTCGCCGTGAGCGACGCACCGCGGCGCTTCCGCGAGACCGCGCGGCACTTCCTGGGACGGGATATCGACGACGTCGAGCAGGTGAGCGTCGACCGCTACGACCGCGCCGGCTGACGCGCCCAGCGGTGCATCTCGGGCGCCTCGCCCGGCCGCACCGTGACGTAGCTGTCGTGCCGGATCCAGTCGCCGGAGTTCACGTAGAAGCGGCCGGGCTCGACCTCCTCGAGCGCCGGGAGGTGCGCGTGTCCGCAGACGACGAGTCCGAGCCCCGGATCCGCGCGTAGCCGCTCCCGCGCCCACTCCGCGATGAACTCCGCACGGCTCCGCGCCCGGTCGTCGCTCTCGACCTTGTGCTCCGTCGTCGAGACGGCGCCCGCCAGCCGCATTCCCAGCTCGGGGTGCAGGATCCGGAACCCGAGGATCGCGGGCTTGCTCCGGATGACCGCCTTGAGCGCGCGATACTTCAGGTCGCCGCGGCCAACGCCGTCGCCGTGGGCGACGAGCGCGCGCCTGCCGCCCAGCTCCATCTCGATCGCGTCCGCGTGGAACGCGACGCCGACCTCCTCGCGCAGGAACCGGCCGCCCCACGCGTCGTGATTCCCGCCCATCAGCGTGACCGGCACGCCGGCATCCACCAACTCGCGCAGCGCCGCCAGGACGCGGAAGTGCTTCCCCGGGATCACGGGGCCGTACTCGAACCAGAAATCGAACAGGTCGCCCACGAGCAGGAGCGAGCGCGCGTGGGCGCCCACGTGCTCCAGGAAATCGAGGAACGCCGTCTCCGTCTCCCGCGGGACGGCGCCGAGGTGTACGTCGGAAGCGATGTAATCGGATCGATCCATGGCGCCGGAAGCTAGAGACCCGCGCGAACGCCGACAAGATTGGCCGTGGTCAGCCGCACGGCCGCGTTGTATCTTCCTCGCCGACGCAAACCGTCCTCGCGGGACCGCCCCGCGGATGGAGCGAAAGGAATGGAACCGATGAGCGTCATGCGAATCGAGCGCGGAGCGAGCGGCCCGGTTCCGGTCCGGGCGGCCACGCCGGAGGAGGCGCGGTCGGAAGAGGCGCGCAACCCCGGGATTCCGCTCGAGCTGGATTGGATGCGGGCGACCAGGGCGAACCGCAGTGCGATCGAGCGCCGCGCCGCGACCCTCGGCACCCGCCGCACCGTGAAGAAGGAGTGGCAGGCGGCGTGGTTGCTGCGCGCCATCACCTGCATCGACCTGACGACCCTATCCGGGGATGACACGCCGGGCAACGTGTTGCGGTTGTGCGCCAAGGCGCGCCGCCCGGTCCGTCAGGACATCCTCGAGGCGCTCGGCGCGGCCCACCTCCCGATCCGGACCGCGGCCGTGTGCGTCTACCACGATTACGTTGAGACCGCCGTCGGCGCCCTCGAGGGCTCGGGGATCCCGGTCGCGGCGGTGTCGACCGGGTTCCCGGCGGGGCTCTCGCCGTTCCCGCAGCGGGTCGCGGAGATCCACGCCTCCGTCGCCGCCGGCGCGAAAGAGATCGACGTCGTCATCACCCGGCGTCACGTCCTCCTCGGCGACTGGGAAGCGCTCTACGACGAGGTCCGCACCTTCCGCGAGGCGTGCGGCGAGGCGCACCTGAAGGTGATCCTGGCGACGGGCGAGCTCGGCACGCTGCGCAACGTCGCCCGCGCGAGCCTCGTCGCCATGATGGCCGGCGCCGATTTCATCAAGACCTCCACGGGCAAGGAGGCGGTCAACGCGACGCTCCCCGTGGGGCTGGTCATGGCGCGCGCGATCCGGGAGTACCACGAGCGGACCGGCTACCGCGTCGGCTTCAAGCCGGCGGGCGGGATCCGCACCGCGAAGCAGGCGCTCGAATGGCTCATCCTCATGAAGGAGGAGCTGGGCGACGCGTGGCTCCGCCCGGACCTCTTCCGCTTCGGCGCCAGCTCGCTCCTGGGCGACATCGAACGGCAGCTCGAATACTACGTCACGGGCCGGTACTCGGCGGCGTACCGGCACCCCATGGCCTGACGGAGGCAGCGTGAAGGTCGCGGAGATCTTCGAGACGATGGAATACGGCCCCGCGCCGGAGTCGGCGGCGCCGGCGGAGCAGTGGCTCGACCGGCACGGCCGAGAGTTCCGGCACTTCATAAACGGCGAGTGGGAGGCGCCCTCGGAGGGCGAGTACTTCGAGACGTACAACCCCGCGAACGGGAAGCCGATCGCGCGGGTGGCGCAGGGGGGTGAAGGCGACGTCGACCGCGCCGTCCGTGCGGCGCGCGCCGCGTTCCCGACCTGGCGCGACCTCGGGGGACACGCCCGGGCCCGCTACCTCTATGCTCTGGCCCGCCTGGTCCAACGCCACGCACGGCTCTTCGCCGTCCTCGAGTCGATCGACAACGGGAAGCCGATCCGCGAGTCGCGGGACATCGACATCCCCCTCGTCGCGCGGCACTTCTACCACCACGCCGGGTGGGCGCAGCTCATGGAGTCGGAGTTCCCCGGGTACGAGCCGGTCGGCGTAGCCGGGCAGATCATCCCCTGGAACTTCCCTCTCCTCATGCTCGCGTGGAAGATCGCGCCCGCGCTGGCCATGGGGAACACGGTCGTGCTCAAGCCGGCCGAGTTCACGCCTCTCACGGCGCTCCTCTTCGCGGAGATCTGCCAGGAGGCAGGGCTGCCGCCGGGCGTGGTCAACATCGTGACCGGCGACGGCCGCACCGGCGCCGCACTCGCCGCCCATCCCGACGTCGACAAGATCGCCTTCACCGGCTCGACCGAGGTCGGTCGGATCATCCGCACCCAGACCGCGGGGACCGGCAAAAAGCTCTCCCTCGAACTGGGCGGGAAGTCCCCGTTCATCGTCTTCGACGACGCGGACCTCGACAGCGTCGTGGAGGGCGTCGTCGACGCGATCTGGTTCAACCAGGGGCAGGTCTGCTGCGCCGGCTCGCGGATCCTGGTGCAGGAGGGCGTGGCCGAGCGGCTGGTCGCGCGGCTCAAGGCGCGGATGGAGAAGCTCCGCGTCGGCGACCCCCTCGACAAGGCGATCGACATCGGCGCGATCGTCGCGCCGGTCCAGCTCGAGCGGATCGAGCGCATGGTCCGCCAGGGCGTGGAAGAGGGCGCCACGCTCTGGCAGCCGTCCTGGGGCTGCCCGAAGGACGGGTGGTTCTACCCGCCGACGCTCTTCACCGACGTGGCTCCCGCGGCGACGATCGCGCAGGAGGAGATCTTCGGGCCCGTCGTCGCGCTCATGACGTTTAGGACGCCCGAGGAGGCCGTCGCGCTCGCGAACAACACGCGCTACGGCCTCGCGGCCAGCATCTGGAGCGAGAACATCAACCTCGCTCTGGACATCGCCGCGAAGGTCAAGGCGGGTACGGTGTGGATCAACTGCACCAACCACTTCGACGCGGCCTCCGGCTTCGGCGGCTACCGCGAGAGCGGATTCGGGCGCGAAGGTGGCAGGGAAGGGCTGTGGGAGTACCTCCGGCCGACGTGGGAGGCGGCGGCGCCGGTGGATGACGGAATTGGCGGTGGCGCGGCGAAGCCGGTTGCCGGGCCGCTCGCCGGCGCTCTGGGCGACGCCGCCACCTCCTTGGCCGCCGGCGCGCCCGGCGACGCCGGGCATTCCTCGGACGCGGCTGCAGCGGGCTCGATCCCGGCGATCGACCGCACGGCGAAGCTCTTCATCGGCGGGAAGCAGGTGCGGCCCGACAGCGGGTACAGCTACCCCGTCGTGAACCCGTCAGGCGTCCTCGCGGGCGAGGCGGGGCTGGGGAACCGGAAGGACATCCGCAACGCCGTCGAGGCGGCGCACAAGGCCGGCGGCTGGGCCCGCACGACGGCGCACAACCGGGCACAGATCCTCTACTACCTCGCCGAGAACCTGAGCACCCGCGCGGCGGAATTCGCGGATCGCCTGACGCTCGTCACGGGCGCCGACGGCTCGGCCGCGGAGCGCGAGGTCGCCTGCTCCATCGAGCGGCTGTTCCACTACGCTGCCTGGGCCGACAAGTGGGACGGTGCGGTGCACCGCACGCCGTTCCGCAACGTCACGCTCGCCATGCCCGAGCCGCTCGGCGTGATGGGAATCGTCTGCCCGGACGAGCTGCCGCTCCTCGGCTTCGTCTCGACCGTCGCGCCGGCGATCGCGGTGGGGAACGCCGTCGTCGCGGTCCCGTCGCAGAGCGCGCCGCTCCTGGCCACCGACTTCTACCAGGTCCTCGAAACGTCCGACGTGCCCGCGGGCGTGGTCAACATCGTCACCGGCGCCCGCGACGAGCTCGCCGAGGTCCTCGCCGCGCACGACGACGTCGACGGCGTCTGGTACTTCGGCCCGCGGCAGGGCTGCGCGGCCGTCGAGCGGCTGTCGGCCGGCAACATGAAGCGCACGTGGGTCTCGAACGGCCGGCGACGCGATTGGTTCGATCCCGTCCAGGGCGCGGGCCTGGAGTTCCTGCGCCGCGCGACGCAGGTCAAGAACATCTGGGTCCCGTACGGCGAATGACGGGGAGGGGAGCACCCGACGCGGGGCGTCCGGCGTCGAACGCAAGCCCGCCGGACCTGGTGGCCACGTCCATCGGCCGCGCGCCGACTTCCGCAGGCGCGCCCGCCGGCCGCCGCCGCGCGTCGTCGTTCCTCCGCGTCCGCTACGCGGAGACGGACCAGATGGGCGTGGTCTACCATGCGAACTACCTCGTGTGGTGCGAGGTCGGCCGCACGGACTTCATCCGCGCCGCCGGCACGTCCTACGCCGAGCTGGAGCGCGAGGGGCTCCGCCTCGCCGTGGCCGATGCCCAGCTCCGCTTCATCGCACCCGCCCGTTACGACGACGAGATCCGCGTCGACACGTGGGTCGAACGCGTCCAGTCCCGGGCGGTGACCTTCGGATACGAGATCTTCCGCACCCATCCGGCCCCGGAGCAGCGACTCGTGCGCGCGTCCACTCTGCTCGTCGCGCTCGATTCCCGCGGCACGCCCCGGACGTTGCCCACGACGCTGCTCGAATGGTTCAGGGAGGCGGCCCGTGACGAATAGCGTGATTCGCGCCCTCGCCCTCCTGTCGGTCCTGGTGGCGGGTTGTGGAGGGTTGAGCCGCCCGTGTGCGGCGCCCGGCCCGGGCTGCACGACCGCGGCGGACGTCGAGGCCGAACTCGCCCTCATCCTCGCGATCGAAGGCTCGCGCGTTTTCGAGGCGGACCGGCTCGCCGCGCTCGCCCGGCACGAGGCGCCACCCGTGCGACGCTGGGCGGTGCGCGCCGTCGGCCGGCTCCGGGATCACCGGGGCGTCCCGATCGTCCATGGCGCCCTGGACGATCCCGACCCCGAAGTCAGGGCCGAGGCCGCCTTCGCCGCCGGGCTGATTCGCGACACGACGGCGACGGGCCTCGTCGCGAAGCTCGCCGCGCTCGCCCTCGATCCCGCCGAGGCAGAGCCGGTCCGCGTCGAGGCCGTCGGCGCGTTGGCGAGGACGCCCGGCGCCGAGGCGCGCGCGGCCATCTCGCGCATCCTCGAGTCGCCCGATGTCCCGCCGGCGGTGCTGCGCGAGGCGCTCATTACCGCGTGGCGCGTCCGCCAACCGGGGCCCATCCTCGATCGCGTCGCGCAGCACCTCGACGCCGAAGACCCCGAGCGCCGGTGGCGCGCGGCGTACGCGCTCATGCGGAGCGGCGTCGCCTCGGCGGTCCCGGTGGTCCGCCGGGTCCTGGCCGACCCGGACCACCGGGTGCGCGAGCACGCGGTTCGCGCACTCTCGGCCGCCCGGGCAGACTCCGTCGGGGAGCGGGAGGCGGCCGTGAACGACCTGATCCGGGCCATCGCCGACCCGCACCCGCACGTCCGGATCAACGCGATCCGCGCCCTCGCCGGCTACGGCGACGAGCGCGCCGGCGACGTCCTGATCGCGGCCGCGAGCGACCCCGACCCGAACGTCGCCGTCGCGGCGCTCGGCGCGCTCGGCTCGGTGCCGGGCACCGCCGCACGGGAGGCGCTGGCTCGCTTCGCCACCGACGGCGCCTTCGCGCGCGTCGCGACCGCCGCGGGGATCCGTCCCCGCGATGGTCGGGCGGACAAGGCCGTCGCCGGCGATGTTTCGCTCCCCATCGACGCGCCGCCGCGCGACAACGCGTTCTACGCCACCGTCGTGCGCAGCCTGGTCCTCCCGGACCTGATCGAGGGGCGGAGGCCCCGGGTGCGGGTCCACACCACCGCAGGCTCCTTCGTGATCGAACTCGCCGCGGCCGAGGCGCCGCTCACCGTGCACAACTTCCTCGAGCTGGCACGCCGCGGCTACTTCGACGGCGTGCGCTGGCACCGCGTCGTCCCCAACTTCGTGATCCAGGGCGGCGACCCGACGGGGACGGGGAGCGGCGGCCCGGGATATGCCATCCGGGATGAGGTCAATCGGATACGGTTCACCCGGGGAGTCGTCGGGATGGCGCTCTCCGGGCCCGACACCGGCGGAAGCCAGTTCTTCGTCACCCATTCCCCTCAGCCGCACCTGGATGGGGATTTCACGATCTTCGGCCGAGTGATCGAGGGGATGGACGTGGTCGACCGGACCGTGCAGGACGACTGGATCGAGAAGATCGAGATCCTATGACCCCGAGCCGTCTGGCACTCGCCGCGCTCGCGCTGCTGCTGATCGCGCCGAGCGCGGCCGCCCAGATGGCGCCGTTCGGGAAGAACAAGATCCAGTACCGCGACTTCCAGTGGCACGTGCTCAGCGGCGAGCACGTCGACGTATACTACTATCCCGAGGAAGAGCGGATCGCGCGGATGGCGCTCGCGTACGCCGAAGAGAGCTTCGCCGTCCTCGAGCGCAGGTTCCGCCACCACCCGTTCGAGCGGATCCCCCTCATCGTCTACGCCTCGCACCAGCACTTCGAGCAGACCAACATCTTCCCGGGGCTGATCCCGGACGGCGTCCTCGGCTTCACCGAGTACCTGAAGCGCCGCGTCGCGCTCCCGTTCCGCGGCGACTACGCCCAGTTCCGCCACACGCTCCGGCACGAGCTGGTCCACGCCTTCCAAATCTCCAAGATCGCCGAGGTCAGGTCGCTGCACCCCGGCCGGGAACGCTTCACGCCACAGGACGTGCACTGGTGGACCGAGGGGCTCGCCGAATACTGGTCGAGCGACCAGGACGCGGATGACGAGATGTTCAACCGCGACCTCGTCCTGAACGGCGCCGTCCCGTCGATCCGGAGCATGTCGCGCCAGCAGAGCTTCGCCTCCTACCCGCTCGGCGCCGAGCTGCACCGATTCCTGGCCAGTCGCTTCGGCGAGGACTACATCGTCCGCCTGTACGAGGAGTTCTGGCGCTACGACACCTTCGAGGACGCGCTCGCCGGCATCCTCGGCGTCGACCTCGACTCGCTCGACGTCGCGTGGAGGCGCGCGCTCCAGCGTCGGTACCTCCCCGAACTCGGCGAGCGATCGCCGCCGCACGTTGCGGCCGTGCCCGTCGTGTACGGAGCCGGCGGCAACTTCAAGCCAACCGTCTCGGTCGACCCGGAAAGCGGCGTCGCATACCTCTACTTCCTCTCCGCCAGGTCGGGTTACACGAGCGTCTATCGGACGACCCTCGAGGCCGGGGAGCACGGCGTCAGCCGGGTGATCGAAGGCGAGAAGACCGCGGAGTTCGAGTCGCTCCACCCGTTCGACTCCCGGATCGACGTCCACGACTCCGGCGTCCTGGCGGTCGTCTCAAAGTATCAGCAGCGCGACGCCCTCTTCATCTGGGACGTACGCGAGGGACGCGCCGTCGGACGCTACCAGTGGCCCGACCTGGTCGGGCTCCGCTCCCCGGCCTGGAGCCCGGACGGCCACCGCGTCGTATTCGAGGGGCTCTCGACCAGCGGGTACTCGGACCTCTACGTGCTGGACTTCCGGACGCAGCAGCGAATCCGCCTCACCGCCGACCCCTACCGCGACCGCGACCCGGACTGGTCGCCCGACGGCGAATCGATCGCCTTCGCTTCCGATCGCACCCCGTACGGCGCCGAAGGGCACCTGAACCTATTCATTCTGACATTGGCCGATGGGAGCGTTCGGCCGCTCACGCACGGGCCGTGGCGGGACCTCTCGCCTCGCTGGTCGAGCGATGGAACCCGCATCGCGTTCGCCTCCGACCGCGACGGCACGCCGGACCTCTACGTCGTGGACACCACGGGCGAGGGGCGGCGGCTCACCTCCCTCGCCGGCGGCGCCTACGATCCCGTCTGGCTCCCCGACGACCGCGGACTCGTCTTCGCGGCCTTCGCCGAGGGGACGTACAGGATCTTCCGGCTCGCCTTCGGGGAGGACACGCTGCACATGCCCCGGATCGCACTCGGTGCCGCGCCGCTCCCCGATTCCACCGGCGCGGGACACGACGCCGCTACCGCCGCGCCCCGGATCGGGGCCGCCCCCGGAGCGGGATGGCACTGGGTCGATCGCGACGCCGAGCGCGGCGCCGCGCAACCGCGTCGCTACACCTCGTGGAGGCAGATCTCGCTCGACGTCGCCGGTGGCGATGCGTTCCTCGCGCCCGGCCTCGGCGCCGCCCAGGGGATCCAGTTCCTCGCCAGCGACATGCTCGGCGACCACCTCTTCTTCGGCGGCTTCTCGGCGATCCAGGCCGAACGCATCGGCGACCTCCTCGACAACTTCAGCGGCAGCGTTCTGTACTTCGACCAATCGCAACGGCTCAACTACGGCGTGGGGGTGTTCCGCTACCGCGGGCTCTATCGCGACGTCGCGCTGGACCTCTACGACGAGACCACGTACGGCGCCCGGTTCGTCGCGAGCTATCCGTTCTCGCGATTCCGCAGGGTCGAGTTGCACGTCGGCCTGGAACGAAGCGACCGGCGGGCTGTAGGAGATTCCGGCCTCGGGATCTTCGCGGTCGGCAGAACGATGGATGAAGCCGTCGACCTGAGCCGGTCCGGGATTCTCGCCATCAACTTCCTGTCGTATGTGAAGGACAACACCCTGTGGGTGGCCACGGGGCCGATCGACGGCGAGCGATACGACATCACGGTCGGGTTCTCGAGCTGCTTCTCGTGTCGCGTGCCGGATGAGAGCTCCGGCGCGGCGTCGCGCCAGGCCGCGGCCGAATTCTACCTGATCGCCGCCGATTACCGGCGCTACTATCGGACGTCGCTGCGGAGCGCCTACGCGGTTCGGCTCTACGGGTTCTTCAGCAACGGCGCGATCCCGGCGCGGACGGTTCTCGGCGGGTCGCATCGGCTGCGCGGCTACCCGCGCCACTCGCTGGCCGCCTCCCGAGCCGTGCTCCTGAACCAGGAGTGGCGCTTCCCGGTCTCCCGCCCGTTCGGCGTGAGGGCGCCGATCCTCGGAGCGGTGGGGCTTCCCGGGCTCGAGGGCGCCGTCTTCGTCGACGCGGGCTCCAGCTGGCTGAGGGGCACGGAACCGGAGGGCGTCTGGGGGAGCTACGGGGTCGGGCTCCGCTCGCCGCTGATCGGGCCGTTCGTGCTTCGCGTGGATGCCGGCCGACGCTTCCGCTTCGGCGGACTCCCGCCGGTCGATTTCGGCCGCGGCAAGGACTTCGGAGGCCCGTTCATCGACGTCTTTTTCGGGTACAATTACTGAGCCCCACCGTGGGTTGACGCGGTCCAGGGGCCCGACTATACTGCCAAACTTCGCGAGCCCATGCGGGTAAAAACCGGAATCGTCGCGCTGACCGCGGGATTGGCGGTCGCGGCCTGCGCTGCCCGTTCCGAACCGTCCGAGCGGCCCATCGTGCGCGAACTCGAGGCGGAGGCGGTGCGTGCAACGGCGCCGACGGCCCCGTTGCACATCCTCTTCGACTGGACGGTGCGCGAGCAGGACGCGCGGTTCACGGGCCGCGGAGTCGCTCGGGTGGAGCCCCCGTACCGCGCACGACTGGACCTCTTCGGTCCGCGCGGGGAGGGTTACCTGAGCGCTGCGGTCGTCGACGGGGAGCTGAGACTTCCCCGGAACGTCTCGCCGAGCACCGTGCCTCCGGCGCCGCTCCTATGGAGCGTCCTGGGCGTGTTCTTCCCGCCCGAACGGGCCGCACTCGTCGGGACGATCGCCGAAGGTGACCGCACGAGGCTCGACTTCGAGCGCGATGGCGAGCGCTGGACGTTCGTCCTGGAGGCGGGCCGGATGACGCGCGCCGAGTGGAACGTCCGCGGTCACCGATACACAGTGGAGTTGGAAGGAACAGGGCCGCACGGTCTTCCGCGGAAAGCGGTCTACAGGGATTGGGCGGCCTTTACGGAATTGAGGCTGGAGCTGGACGAGGTCGAACGTGTCGAGTCCTTTTCGCCGGACACCTGGACGCCCGATGCGCCGTAGCCTCGTGCTGCTGTTCGGGTTGATCGCCGCCGTCGGGTGCAACTACGGCTTCAGCGGCGGCGGCGGATTCCCACCCAGCCTCAGGACCATCTACATCGAGCCGTTCGAGAACGAGACCGTGCACTTCGAGCTCCAGGAGTTGGTCTACCAGGAGCTCTTCGCCGAGCTGCCGAGGCAGCTCGGCGTTCGCCCGGCGGGTAGGGAAGTGGCGGACGTGCTCGTCCGTGGCCGTATCGTCGGCTACGACGACGTCGCCCGGAGCTACACCGCCGGCGGGGCGAACCAGGTGGGCCAGGTGCTCGAGCACGAAGTCCTCGTTTCGATAGCCATCCAGATCATCGACACCCAGCGAAACGTGATCCTTTGGGAGTCGTCGAGACTCACCGGCCGGGGCACGTACAAGGTTTCGTCGCAGACGTACGACGAGGGTCGGAGGGTGGCGATCGAAGACTTGACGCGGCAGATCGTAGACGGCGCCCAATCACAGTGGTAATCCCACCCGAGACGGCGGCGCGCCGGCTACCCGGCCGCCGGGGTTCCCGCGGTGGGCCTTTCAACCCCAACACGAGTAAGGATTTCGCCATGAAGCGCTGGAGCTTGCGGCTGATCCCCCTGATGGCCCTCGTTCCGTTCCTTCTGGCCGCGGCGCCGGCCGAGGGTGGTGTGCGGATCGAGCATTTCTTCCTCGTATTCATTGCAATGCTCGTCTCCGCCAAGGTGTTCGGTGAGCTTGCGGAGCGGATCGGCCAGCCGGCGGTCCTCGGCGAGCTCATAGCCGGCGTGATCCTCGGCGGCAGCGTCCTCGGCGTCATCCCCGCAGACGGCCCGATCCATGAGACGATCCGGATCTTCGCGGAGGTCGGCGTCGCGCTCCTGCTCTTCGAGATCGGGCTGGAGACGGACCTCAAGGAGATGTTCCGCGTCGGGCCGGCGGCGTCTCTCGTCGCCGTGGTCGGCGTCACGGCGCCTTTCCTCCTCGGCTTCGCCTATTGGATGCTCGCGCAGCCCGACATCGGCGTGCACGCCGAAGGGATCAGCGATTCGATGGTCGCCATCTTCGTGGGCGCCACGCTGACCGCGACTTCGGTAGGGATCACGGCGCGCGTCCTCTCGGACCTCAAACGGATCCACACGCCCGAGGCGCGCGTGATCATCGGCGCGGCCGTCGTGGACGACGTCCTCGGCCTCGTGATTCTCGCCATCGTCTCCGGGCTCGCCGCGGGCGCCGCCCTCTCGTTCCTCGGCATGGCCAAGGTCTTCGCCGTTGCGGTGGGCTTCCTGGTGGCCGCCGTCATCATCGGCAATTTCGTGGCGCCGAAGCTCTTCAACTTCATCGACCGCATGCGCGTGCGCGGCGTGCTCCTGATCGGGGCCGTCAGTTTCGCGCTCCTGATCGCGGCGCTTGCCGGGCTCGCCGGCTCCGCGCTCATCATCGGGAGCTTCGCCGCCGGGCTCGTCCTCTCCTCCACGAACCAGTTCGACCTGATCGTGGAGAAAGTCGAGCCCGTCGCCGACATCTTCACGCCGCTCTTCTTCGTATCGATCGGCGCGTCGGTGGACGTCACGCTCTTCATCCCCGGCAGCGAGTCGTTCAATCCGGCGGTCCTGCTCGTGGGCGGGGTGCTCCTGATCATCGCGATCATCGGCAAGGTCGTGAGCGGCTATTCCGTCGGCTGGGGGAAGAACAAGCTCAGCCACCTGGCGATCGGCGTCGGGATGGTGCCCCGGGGCGAGGTGGGGCTGATCTTCGCGGACATCGGGCTCCGCCGTGGCATCCTCTCGCCCGAGGTCTTCAGTGCCGTGCTGATCATGGTCATGGCGACGACGTTCGTCGCGCCGCCGCTGCTCAAGTCCATCTTCCGCCGGGCGCGTCCCGAGTCCGAGGTCGAGGCGGTGCCGGCCGAAACCGCGGAACCCGCGGGCGTCGGGGCAGGGACGTGACGCTTCGTCTCGGGTCCCGGGGGAGCCGCCTCGCGCTGTGGCAGGCCGAGCACGTCAAGCGACGGCTCGAGGCGGCGCACCCCGGCCTCAAGGTCGAGATCCGGATCCTGCACACGACGGGCGACCGGATCACCGACGTGCCCCTTGCGCGCATCGGCGACAAGGGGCTTTTCACGAAGGAGATCGACCGGGCCGTCGTCGGGGGCGAGGTGGACGCCGCGGTGCATTCGTTGAAGGACGTGCCCACCCGGCTGGCCGACGGGCTGGCCATCGGCGCGGTACTCGAGCGCGAGGACCCACGCGATGTCTACATCCCCGCGGCCGACGCGGCGCAGTCGCTCGAGGCGCTTCCCGCCGGCGCGACCGTCGGGACCAGCTCGCTCCGCCGACGGGCGCAGCTCCTCCACCTGCGACCCGACCTGATCGTCCGGGATCTGCGCGGCAACCTCGACACCCGCATGAAGCGGCTCGCGGAGGGTGGCTACGACGCGATCATCCTCGCGCGGGCGGGGGTACGCCGACTCGGGTTCGAGGACGCCGTGAGTCAGGTGCTCGAGCCGCCCGCGTGGCTGCCGGCAGTCGGGCAGGGCGCCCTCGGGATCGCCATCCGCGAGGACGACGACGCCACTCGAGAGCTCGTGGCGCCGCTCCAGCACGCGGAGACCGCCGCGGCGACGGCCGCCGAGCGCGCGTTCCTCCGCGCGCTCGAGGGCGGGTGCCAGATCCCGATCGGGGCGCTTGCGTCGATCGACGCCGGGCGTATCGTCCTGCACGGGTTCGTCGCCGGAGTGGACGGCAGTCCGTTCCTGCGCGGCGAGCTCGAAGGGTCCGCGGAGGACGCGGAGTCGGTGGGTACTGCCCTCGCTCGACGCCTCCTCGACCAGGGGGCCGGCGGGATCCTGGACGCGATCCGCGGGCTCGAGACGTCGAAACTTCCACACGCCAGCGCGCCATGAGCACGACGATCGCGCCTGTCGCGCCCGCATTGAAGGTTCTCTCGCGCGAGGCGCTCCTCGAACGGTTCGGCCGCCCCAGGAGCGGGACGCTCGTCTTCACGAACGGCTGCTTCGACATCCTGCACCGCGGTCACGTGGAGTATCTGTACGCCGCCCGGTCGCTCGGGGACGCTCTCGTCGTCGGCCTCAACACCGATGCCTCGGTTCGGCGCCTCAAGGGCGAGGGCCGGCCGCTCAACGGACAGGAGGATCGCGCCATCGTCCTCGCCGGGCTCGGGTGCGTCGACGCCGTCACGCTGTTCGACGACGACACGCCCCGCGAACTGATCGCCGCGCTGCTCCCGGACGTGCTCGTCAAGGGCGGCGACTACCGACCCGAGGACGTGGTCGGCCGCGAGGAGGTCGAGCGCGCCGGCGGGCGAGTCGTGATCCTGCCGTACCTCGAGGGACGTTCGACCACCGGGCTCCTGCGCAGGATCCAGGGAGGGAAGCCATGAACGTTCAGGCCGCACGCGTGAATCGGGGCGCAGCCGAGCTGCGCGACGTTACGCTCGAGCGACACGTCGCACCCTACGCCGAGGGGTCTTGCCTGATCGCCGCGGGGAACACCCGCGTCCTCTGCACTGCCACGGTGCAGGAGGGCGTGCCCGATTGGCGCCGTGGCGCCGGCGCCGGGTGGGTGACCGCCGAATACGCCATGCTCCCGAGGGCCACTCTCCAACGCACGTCCCGCGAGCGCGGGAAGGTCGGCGGGAGGACACAGGAGATCCAGCGGTTGATCGGGCGTGCACTCCGCGCCGCCGTCGACCTCCAGGCGCTGGGCGAGCGCACCATCCTCATCGACTGCGACGTCCTCGTCGCCGACGGTGGCACGCGCACCGCGTCCATCACCGGCGCGGCCGTCGCGCTCCACGACGCCGGCGCATGGCTCGTCCGGCAGGGGCTGGTGGAGAGGAATCCGATGCGCGAACTCGTCGCGGCCGTAAGCGTCGGCATCGTGTCCGGCGAGCCGCGCCTCGACCTCGACTACGCCGAGGATGTCGCCGCCGACGTCGACATGAACATCGTCGCCCTCGAATCCGGAGGGCTCGTCGAGGTGCAGGGGACGGCGGAGGGCCGCAGCTTCTCCCGCGAGCAGCTCGACATGCTCCTCGACCTCGGACTCGCGGGGATCGACAAGCTATTGCGACTCCAGCACGATGCCCTCGCGGACTGACCGGCTCCGAATCGCCGTAGGCACCCGGAGCGCACACAAGCTCGCCGAGATCCGCAGCATCCTCGGCGCCCGGGGCGACATCGAGATCGTCGGACTCGACGAGCTCGGGATCGCGGCCACGCCGGAGGAAGACGCCGTCGAGGTCTTCGACTCCTTCGTCGAGAACGCCAGGGCGAAGGCCGCGTTCTACGCCGCCAGGACCGGCCTGCCCACCCTCGCCGACGACTCCGGACTCGCCGTCGATGCGCTCGGCGGCGCGCCCGGCGTGCGCAGCAAACGGTTCTCCGGCAGGACCGACCTCTCCGGCGCGGCGCTCGACCGCGCCAACATCGAGCTGCTGCTGGGCCGGCTCGCGGACGTTCCGGACGAACGCCGCGGCGCGCATTTCGTCTGCGTCGCCGCCCTCGCGCTCCCCGACGGCGGCTCCCTCGCCGCGATCGGGACCGTGGCGGGCCGGATCGCGCCCGCGCCCCGGGGCACGGGTGGCTTCGGGTACGACCCCCTCTTCCTCCTGCCCGACCGCGGTGTTACATTTGCCGAGCTTTCGCCCGACGAGAAGAATCGGCGCAGCCACCGGGCACGCGCGTTCCGGGCACTGGCTGCCCACCTCGGTGGGCTCCCGCGAGGGGGTTGACGTTCCAAGCCACAATTGATATATTTGTAGGCTCCCAGCGGGGCGTGGCGCAGTCCGGTTAGCGCGCCTGCTTTGGGAGCAGGAGGTCCTCGGTTCGAATCCGAGCGCCCCGACTCCCCGGGGATGTCGCCCGGGCTCGCGCGCCCGTAGCTCAGCTGGATAGAGCGGCGGCCTTCTAAGCCGCGGGTCATAGGTTCGAATCCTATCGGGCGCACCTCGAGGCCCGTCGCGAGCGGGCCGCAACATACGGTGGGCGTAGCTCAGTCGGTTAGAGCGCCAGGTTGTGGCCCTGGAGGTCGCCGGTTCGAATCCGGTCGCTCACCCCTTCGCCGTCGACGTCGCTCGCCGATGTCGCGGCAGGCGGCCCGAGACGGCCGCATGGGATGCGATCGCGTCCGTTGAAAATTCGAGCGCCGCTAGCTTAACTGGCAGAGCAGGGGACTCTTAATCCCAAGGTTCCAGGTTCGATTCCTGGGCGGCGCACTCAAGCCGAAACAGACGGCGCGGGCGGCCTTGACACAGAAACAAATGTGTGTCATATTGGTGGCCCGAGCGTGACCGGAGACGAAACCGGTCGCGGCCAAGAGTTGATTGACAATCGAGGTCGAGTGGTTCGGACGGGCCCCGTGAAGGGCGTTACTTCCCTTCACAATCAAGGGGTTTGAGAAAGTAAATTCCGAACGCCAACAATTGGTGTTCTGTTAGGGCTTGTATCGAACTTTCTATT
>CALBZE010000124.1 GCA_937889645.1 uncultured bacterium | reverse complement strand
CCGCTCCGGCCATTCGACCGATCACGATTCGGGCACCCGGCCCTCCGACCGGGACCGCCCGGTCGGAGGGCCCGCCCTCAGTCGCCCTCAGTCGCCCTCAGTCGCCCTCAGTCGCCCTCAGTCGCCCGCGACGAGCGCGTCGGCTGCCGCTGCACGCGGTTTCTGCGTCGTCGGGGTCGCCAACAGCCACCCCTTCAGCGTGGCCACGCCGCGCTGGAGGATCAGGTACACGCTCGGCACCACGAAGAGCGTGAGCAGCGTCGAGAGGCTCATCCCGCCGACGACCGTGATGGCCAGCGGCTGCATCAGCTCCGAGCCCTCGCCGATCCCGAGCGCGAGCGGCAGCATCCCGAGGACCGTCGTGAGCGACGTCATCAGGATCGGGCGCAGACGCACGACGCCGGCTTCGATGACGGCGTCCTCCATCGACGCGCCCTTCTCCTTCCTGAACTGCTCGATGTACTCGACGAGCAAGATCGCGTTGTTCACCACGATCCCCGCGAGCAGGATCACGCCGAGGAGGACCGGCGCGCTCAGCGGCGTGCTCGTCAGCCAGAGCGCCACGCCCACGCCGATCAGCGAGAGCGGGATCGACGTCAGGATGATGAGCGGGTTGATGAAGCTCTCGTACTGCACCGCCATCACCACGAAGACGAGGAAGATCGCGAGCAGCACGACGATCGTGAGCTGACGGTTGTTCTCCCGGATCGCCTCTTCCTCGCCGCCGAAGATGATGCCGTACCCGTCGGGCAGTTCGAGGTCCGCGATGCGCGCGCGGATCGAGTCGTTGACCACGCCGACCGGCGCGATCTCGGTGATGACGTCGCCGGTCAGGCGGAGAACGCGGTTCTGGTTCTCACGCCGGATCGTGGTCGGCCCGAGCGACTGGTAGACGTTGGCGACGTCGCGCAGGTAGATCGGCGGACGCCCCGCGGTCCCCGGGAAGAGCGCGACAGAGCCGAGGTCCTCGGGGCTCTTGAAGTTCTGGCGCGGGAGCATCACGCGCAGGTCGAACTCGCGGTTCCCCTCGGTGAAGCGGGTCGCCACGGTCCCGTCGAGCGCGGTGCGGATCGTCTGGCCGACGCTGACGACGTCGAGGCCGAGGTAGGACGCGCGCTCGCGGTCCAGCTCGATGACGAGCTGCGGGCTGGCTTCCTCCGTCGAAGCTTCGACGTTCTCGAGGCCGGGCACGCCCTGGACGCGCCGCATGATCTCACCGGCGATCCGCTGCAGCTCGTCGAGGTCGTCGCCCTGGATGCTGATGGCGACGTCCGAGCCGGACATCGAGGTGCGCAGCCCGGGGATGCGCGGCGGCCGCACGAAAACGGCGGCGCCGGGGAAACCGCGCTCGTCGATGCGCGCCTGGAGCATGCGGACCCACTGGTCGGCGGTCATGTCGCGCTGCGACGCCGGCGTCAGGATGATCGCCATCGAGCCGCGCCCCGCGCGCTCGGCCGTGGCGCTGCCGAAGAGGAAGCCGCCGGCCGTGGTGAAGACGTGCTCGACGTACGGCATCTGCGCGACCATCGACTCGATCTCGAGGGCCACGCGGTTCGTCTCCTCGGCGGAGGCGCCGGGAGGGAGCCGGATGAAGACGCTGACGTTGCCGTTGTCGACCTGGGGCAGGAACTCGGTCCCGAGGTCGCGGGTCAGCCAGAAGGCGCCTGCGAGGAGCACCGCGCCGCTGCCGAGGATGGCCCAGCGCCAGCGGTCGATCACGCGGGTGGCAAGGCGCCGGTAGAAGTCGCACAGGAAGTTGATGCCGCGATCGACGGCGCGGATGACCACCCAGCGGTTGATCCCGCTGGCGAATCGGACCTTCGCGAGCTGCGCGGAGAGCATCGGCACGATGGTCAGCGCGACGCCGAGCGAGGCGATGATCGCGAAGGTGATGGTCAGGATCAGCTCGCGGAAGATGAGCGCCGCCAGCCCGCTGATCAGGAGGAACGGCACCACGGCGGCGACGTTGGTCGCGGTCGAGGCGATGACCGCGCTCTGCACCTCGTTGGCGCCGATGTGGGCGGCGTCCTCGGGATCGTCGGTCTCGCTGCTGTGGCGGAAGATGTTCTCGAGCATGACGATCGAGTTGTCGATCAGCATGCCGACGCCGAGCGCGAGCCCGCCGAGGCTGATGATGTTCAGCGTCAGGTCGCCGAGCCCCATCATCAAGAAGGTGGCGAGGATCGCGATGGGGATCGCCGTTCCGATGATGAAGGTCTTGCGCAGCGAGCCGAGGAAGAAGAAGACGACGAGCATGGCGAGCGCGGCGCCGACGATCGCGGCGTCGCGCACGGAGTTGACCGACTGGCGGATGAAGCCGGCCTGGTTCTGCGTCGTCACGAAATCGATGTCGGACGGGATGAAGCCGCTCTCGCGCAACTCCTGCAGGCGCCGGTCGACGGCCTCCGCCACGGCGACGGTGTTGGCGTCCGGCTGCTTGCGCACGGAGAGCTTGACGGCCGGCACGCCGTCGAGCCGGGACCAGAGGCGCTGCTCCCGGTGCGTGTCGCGGATGGTCGCGATCTCGGAGAGCGGGATGTGGCGTCCGCCGGGGAGCTGTACGAGCAGGTTACGGACATCGTCGACGCTGCGGAACTTCCCCGCCGTCTTGCCGACGATCTCGCGTTCGGGCGAGCTGATGCGCCCGGCGGCGACGTCCTGGTTCGCATTACGGATCGCCTGGATGATCTGGAAGACGGTCAGCCCGTAGGAGCGCAGGCGCTCCTGATCGATGACGACCTGGACCTCGCGCACCAACCCGCCGGAAACATCGACCGAGGCGAGGCCGGGGATCGTGAGCAGCTGGGGGCGGAGCCGGAACTCGACCCAGTCGCGCAGCGAGACGAGGTCGCGGGTCGGCGACGAGAAGCCGGCCTCGTAGATCGGCTGCTGCTGCGGATCGAACTTGTTGATCGTGGGCGGATCCGCTTCCTCGGGGAGTCGGCCGCGCGCGCGTTCGAGGTTCTTGGAAGCGTCCTGCAGCGCGAAGTCGATGTTGGTCCCGTAGGCGAAGTGGAGCGTGACGCCGACCCGCCCTTCCTGGATCTCCGTCTCGATGTTGATCAGGTTCTCGGTCGTGGCGAGCGCGGCCTCGAGCGGCTTCGCGACCGTCTCCTCGAGCACCTCGGGCTCGACGCCGGGGTTGTTTACGCCGGCGCGGATCTGCGGATAGACGATCGACGGCAGCAGGTCGAGCGGGAGCCCGGAGAGGAAGAAGACGCCGAGCACCAGCACGACCGACGTCAGCATGAGCGTGCCGACGGGGCGCCGGATCGACCAGCTCGAGACGCTCCCGTGGCGTTTGACCTGCTCCTTTTTCATTGAACGGCTCCTCCGGCATTGGAAGCGGCGATCCCGGACTCGGCGGGCGCGAGTTCGGAGCGTTGCGTCTCCCGTACCAGGGCGCCATCGCGCAGCGAGTTGTTCCCGGCGACGACGACGCGCTCGCCCGGCTCGAGGCCGGCGACGATCTCGACGCGCCCCTCGGAGGTCAGGCCGGTCTCGACGGTGCGGCGGAAGGCGCGGCCGTCGCGGACGACGAAGACGGCGGGCGAGCCGGCGTCGCCGACGATCGCGGAGGCCGGGACGAGCTTGACGCCGGTGCGGGTGCCGAGGGCGAGCCGCACGCGGGCGAGGAAGCCGGGCCGGGCGAAGGCGTTGGCCTGCTCGTCGAGCGCGACCTCGACCGGGACGAGGCGAGTGGCCGGGTCGGCGGTCGGGAAGATGCGCCGGATCCTGGCCTGGAACAGGCGGTCCGGGTAGGCGTCGAGCGAGAGGTCGACGGTCGCGCCCTCGCGTAGATCGACGACGTCCAGCTCGGAGACCTGAACGCGCGTGACCAGGGTATCGAGATCCGCGAGCGTGAAGAGCCGGGTCTGCGTCGAGACGATGTCGCCGGCCTCGATGTGCTTCTCGGTCACGATCCCGTTGATCGGCGCTTCGATCGTAGCGTAGTCGAGGCGCGTGCGGAGCAGGTCGAGCTGGGCGCGGGCGGCGGCGTACGCCGCGCGATCAAGGTCGTACTCGGCCCGGGTGATGACCTGGCGCTCGAAGAGCCGCTCGGAGCGCTGGAACGTGGCCTCGGCGACCTCGAACGCGGCTTCGGCGCTGGCGACCTGCGCGCGGATCTCGCGGTCGTCGAGGCGGGCGAGGACGGTCCCCGCGCGGACGACGTCGCCCTCTTCGACGTTGACCTCGCGGACTGCGCCCGCGAGCTGGCTGTTGATCCCGACGTTGCGCAGCGGCGCGACGACGCCGGAGACGGTGATCGACCGGGCGATCGTCCCGACCTCGACGACCGCGGTGGCGACGGGCACGGTCCTCTCGCCCATGACCCGGCCGGGCCCGCCCGCTCTCCCGGACGGGGCGCCCGACTCACCGCTCCCACCGCACGCGGCCACGCCGGCCGCGAGCGCGAAAACCATCCACGCGCCGCGACCCAGGCGGCGCCTAGAAATGCGCTTCACTCGTAGCTCTCCCCGGGTACGTGGCCGGGCCGCGGTGCGGCACCGGCCGCGACTGTCCTCACGAATCCGAAACGAGCCGTTCGCCCAGCGTTGCCTCGAGCCGGGCGATCGCGACGCCCAGCGCCTGCCGGGCGCGCAGATACGCAATTTCCGCATCGGCCAGCGCGACCTGCGACGTCTGCAGCTCGACGATCGTCGCGTTGCCGATCTGGTACCGCTCTTCCTGGACGCGCAGGTCCTCGCGCGCGAGTTCGACCGCACGCGCGGCGATCTCGATCCGCTCCTCGGCCGCACGAACTTCGACAACGCCGGTCTCGACCGCGTTGCGCACGGCGATCGCGGCGTCCCTGGCCCGCGCCTCCGCGGCCCGTGCCGACGCGGCCGCCTGCTGCAGGGTCGCCTCGCGCTGGAAACCGTTGAAGATCGGCAGCGAGACCTGCAGCCTCAGACTCCAGCTCTCCTGGTTCGGCGGGAACTGATAGGCGAACCAGTCGTAGCTCGAGTTGAGTCCGACGGTCGGGAGATACGCCAGCCGCGCCACCGAGCGCTGCGCGGCGAAGCTCTCGGCCTCGGCGCGCGCCGCGACGACGGCCGGCGAGCGCGCCTCGGCGCGACGGACCAGCTCGTCGAGCGGCGGGAGCGTCGGCGCCCGCTCGGGAAGCGCCGAGCCCGCAGGCCGCGCGCCGTCGGACAGGCCGAGGATCCGGCCCAGCTCGAGCCGCGCCGAGCGGCGCGCGGACTCCGCGTCGACCAGCGCGATCCGGGCGTTGCCGACCTCGATCTCCGCGCGGAGCACGTCCGACCGGGTCGCCGAGCCGACCTCGAGGCGCGTGCGCGCGAACTCGAGCTGCTGCTCGGCGCGGCTCAGCCGCTGCTCCGCGATCGCGACCATCTCCTCCGCCGCGGCGGCCGAATAGAACAACTCCGTCGTGCGCAGGACCGTCGAAAACCGCTGCGCGCGCTGCGCGGCCTCGGCGGCCTCGAGCCGGGCGCCGGCCGCACGGTTCTGCGCGATCCGGCGGCCGCCCGAGAAGATCGTGTAATTGGCCTGCAGCTGCGCCGAATAACTCTCCGAGACGAGCTGGCCCGACGCCTGGTCGAAGCGCTGGTTGCTCGAGTTGCCGTATGCCGAGTTGAACGTCAGCGACGGCAGCCACGAACCGCGCGTGGACAGCAGGTTCGCCTCGGCCGTCGTGACGGCGGCCTCGGCCGCGACCGCGGCCGGGTCGTTCTCCAAGGCGAGCCGGACCGCCTCGGCGAGCGTGACCGTCCTCGGCTCCGAGCCCTGCGCCCGCGCCGTCGCCGGCGCCAGCATCACGCCCAGCAGGAACATCACGCCGGCCGGGCCAGGTCGAAACCACAAAGACTTCATTTCGATTGCGAAGTGGGATAACTCCAGGAGTGCTCCGCGCGCACCCAACCGGTATTCAAGACGCGCGGGCCCTCGAAATCGTTGACCGTGAGCCCCGGGTTGCAGCCGCACGACCACGCGCGTACCATCCGGCCCCATGGCACGCGGCTACACCCCCGAGGAGCGGCGCGAGCTCGAGCGCGCCCTCGTCCGCGGCGGACCGGTCCCCTGCCCCGCCTGCGGCGCGCTCACCACCCGGTCCGAGGTGCCGACGCCGCGCGACGTCGCCTACGTGAGACGCCGCGTCTGGATCCTCTGCCCCGAGTGCAAGCGCACGGCCGCCGTGGATGTCAGGAAGGGCGGGCCACCATGATCCCGTCCTGGGCCCGGATCCCCGCGATCCGCTCGGCGAGCGGCAGCTCGCTGATCTCGACCGACTTCCCGACCAGCGGCGCGTGCAGCAGGTGCAGCCGTCCGTCGATCCACAGCGCGATCCCGGTATGCGCGACGTCGAGCCCCTTCACCGTGCTCGTGGCCGCGATGATGTCCCCGTTGCGGATCCCGCTCTCCACGCCCGCGATGGCGCGCTCCGGGATGTAGTGGCGTGGGCGCCCGTTGAGTTCCGCTTCGACGGCACGGATCGCGGCGAGGACCGCAGGATCGGCGAGCTGGCGGTACGCATCGGGGTGCGTGGACATGAAGTCGACCGGCTCGGCGTCCGGGACCCCACCCAGCTCGCGCGTCACGTCCCGCACGATCCCCTTCGCCTCGCCGTCGGCGATCCAGTCGCTGAAGTAGTGGAGTCGGCTCGGGTAGCCGTCGATGACGCCGTTGCGATAGCGGATGCGGGCGAGCTCGCGGGTGTAGGCGTCGTAGTCGTCGAAGCGGCCATCGCGAATGAGGCGGGCCATGGCCAGGACGCTCTCGACGAAGGTGACACAGTCGAGCTCGCGGAGGTTGACGACCAGCCGCTCGGGGCCGTCGACCTCGAGCGTCCCGGGCGTGTAGGTCGTGCCGACGAAGGTGCGGCCGAGGCGGGCGACGATCTCGCCGACGGGGAGCGTGTCGAGGCGCTCGGCGCGGGCCCACGCCATCTTCTCGCGGAAGATGCGACGGTCGTCCTCCGTGTCGACCACCTCGAGCGGGTCCTGCGCAGCGATCGGCAGGCCGGCCGCCTGAGCGACGACCTCGACCGGCCGGCGCTCCGGCTCGAGCGCGTGCCGGCCGACCCACCACACCAGCGCGAAGACCAGGCCCAGAATGGGCGCGATCGCCACGATCGTCCGGCTCATCGACCACATTTCCAATCCTCGGGTGCGTGTTCCGGTGCCCGGCCCGCCGTGCCGCCGGGCCATTGTACACGCCCGGGCGCGGCGGGTTCGCGGGGACCCGGACGCGGGCCGTCCATCGCCGGTCGGATCGCGGGCCGCGTATCGCCGGCGGGGCCGCGCGCCGCCGATCGCGGGCGGCCCGCCGACCTCCCATCGCTAGAAATGCGCGTTCAGGATCGGGACCAGCCGGAACGGGGGCTCGTTGTTCCCCGCGTAATTGAGGAGGCCGACCTGCACGCCATGCAGCTCGCGCGTCCAGTTGAAGATCCCGATCGTGAGGCCGCGCTGCATGCCGTCCACGCGATTGTAGCCGCCGATCGCGACGCCGGTCAGGTCGACGGCCTTCAGCCGGATCGGGTTGATCGAGATCCCCCGCACGTCCGGGCTGTCGACCTTGTAGCCGGCAAAGGAGACCCAGCGGACCGGCCCGGCGGTTTCGATGGTGCCGAGCGTGAGGTTGAGCCCCGTCACCCCGCCGCGGTCGCCGGCGATCGCGGCGCCGCCCACGTTGAGGCCGACGACGCCGTCGGCGCCGACGACCGCGAGCCCGGCGAGGTTGATCCCGCGCATGCGCCCCTCGGCGACGGTCGCGAGGCCGCCGAAGCTGATGCCCGTCATGTCGCCCTGCGCCACGGTAGCGAGCCCGGCGGCGTTGATGCCGCGCATGTCGCCCTGGGACACAATGGCGAGGCCGGCCAGGCCGAGGCCGCGCATGTCGCCCTGCGCGACGGTGGCGAGACCGGCAACGCCGAGCCCGCGGAATTCGCCCTGCGAGACGGTCGCGAGGCCGGCGACGTTGATGCCGCGCATGTCGCCCTGGGCGACGGTCGCGAGCCCCGCGATGCTGGCGCCGTACGAGTCGCCGTGGGACACGACGGCGATCGGCGACAGGGCGATCCCGTGGAGCCCGCCGGTGACGACGCCGGCGCCGCCGAGCGCGAAGCCGGTGAGCGCACCTCCGGTCACGACGGCGGCGGTGCCATAGGCGAGCCCACCGAGCGACTGCTCGGTGACGGTGGCCACGAGACCGATCCCGGCGCCGCGGATCGAGCCGGCGACGGGGCCGACGAGGCCGAAGGCGAGCCCATTGAACTCGGCGTCGGGATTCCGGTCCGGACGCCACAGGGTGATGTTGACCCCGTCGACGCGGCGGACGTCGCGGTCCGTGAGGTTGATCCGGAGCCCGGTCCAGACGGGAGAGTTGCCGAAGCTGATGCCGTGGCCGGCTATGCCGAGATCGAGGCTGCGGCCGGACCTGTGCACTACGGTGATGGTGTCCTGCGCCGCCGCGGCCTGCGCGAGCGCGTGCGCGAGGATCAGGGCGCAAAGGGCAATGCGTCGCATGATCGTGTGACTCAGGGGGACCTAAGAAGCAACGGCGGGGCCGGTGGGCCCCGCCGTCTTACGAATCGCCGTCTCGCGCGGTTTCAGGCGAGGCGGGTTCAGTCCGCGCCGCCCGCCCGCGCGACCCGTGCGATCAGATCCTTCTGTGACTTGCCGCTCCGCAGCAGCTCGAGCGCTCGCATCAGCTGTGCGTCGTCGCGGATGGCGCGGCGCTTCGCCTCGGCCTCGCCGAAAGCCAGCCGGGCGACGCGGTCCTCGATGAGCCGGTCGACGTAGGTGCCGGCGGCATCGTAGACCTCGCGGTCGATCTCTACGCCGCGGTCCTTGAGGCGGCGGTAGACCTCGTCGCGCCAGGCGGCGCCGACCTGGAAGTCGGGGCGCACCCGGGACTTCAGCTCGAAGGCGTAGTCGAAGAGGACGACGTACAGGTCCTGCGAGTACGGGTTGATCGCCCGGACGAACGCCTGCTCCGCCAGGTTCAACGTGTCGGGGCGGACGATCAGGTCGGGGACGATCCCGCCGCCGCCGTAGATCTTGCGGCCGCTCGCGGTGCGGAACGTCGGCCGGCCGGCGGTGTCGTCGGCAGCGGTGTCGGACGCGACGAGGCGGCCGTTGACGAGCTCGCGCTCGCGGTGGATCGTGCGGCCGCTCGGCGTATACCACTTCCCGGTCGTCAGCTTGAGGATGTAGCCGCCGTCGAGGCGGTAGGCGCTCTGGATCAGCCCCTTGCCGTACGACGTCTCGCCGATGACGACGGCGCGATCGTGGTCCTGCAGCGCGCCGGCCACGATCTCGGAGGCCGAGGCGGACCACTGGTCGAGGAGTACGACGAGCGGCATGTCCGGCGCGATCGGCTCGTCGGGCGTGAGGTACTCGAACTCGCGGTCGCCCCGCTCCCAGTGGCGTGCGACGAGCGAGCCGCGGGGGAGGAACAGCCCGGCGATCTCGATGGCGTCGTCGACGATCCCGCCGCCGTTGCCCCGCAGATCGAGGACGAGGCGGCGCGCGCCCTTCGCCTGGAGCTCGCGGACCGCATCGGCGACCTCCTGCGAGGCCGACTCGCTGAACTGCAGGAGCGGGATGTAGCCCGTCCCGTCGTCGAGGACCATCGAATACGGTACGGCCGGGATGTAGATCTCGGCGCGGGTCATCTGGACCTCGAACGGCTCGAGCGCGCCGCGCCGCGCGATTCCGACGCGGACGTTCGTGCCCGGGTCGCCCTTGAGCTTGCCGGTCACCTGCTCGAGCGGCCACCCCTTCGTCGCCTCGCCGTCGACCGCGACGATCAGGTCGCCGACCTGGATCCCCGCGCGCTCGGACGGGGTGTTCGGGAAGACGCGCTCGACCATCGCGTACCCCTCGCTGCTGCCGACCAGCATCCCGACGCCGCCGTAGTGCCCCTCGTGCGCGATGGTGAAGGACTCGATCTGCTCGGGCGTGTAGAGGGCCGCGTAGGGGTCGCCGAGCTCCTGGATGAGGCCGATCGCGGCCTTTTCATACAGCGCCGAGGCGTCCAGGCTGTCGACGTACCGACCGGCGACGATCGACAGGACGTCGCGGAAGAGGGCCGGCCCGGACCGCTCGCCGGGGCTCGGGATCAGGAAGCCGCCCAGAACGAAGGTGACGCCAAGGGCGAGGACGAAGACGATCGTGCGCGCGTGCTGCTTCATGTGGTTCAACCCGGTCGGCTGGTGTGCGCGGTCGGCGACCCGAGGAGGCGGTCCCGAACAAGGTATGATATACTGCGGCCGGGATGCAAACGATCCATCGCGTGGGCGGGCGCCAGCGATTCGTTTGACTTGCGCGTCTCTCTGGTGTACCCGTCACGGATGGATGCGCCCCTCAACCGTCCACAGAGGAGGTCGTCATGAAGGGCCTGGTAGCGTTGCTGACGATCCCGGCGATCTGGCTCGGCATCGAGGCCGGCAAGGACACGGCCGCCGATCCGATCCAGGTGCAGATCGTCGAATGGCAGGTGCCGTGGGAGAACACTCGCCCGCGCGACCCGTACGTCGATGCCCGGTATCGCGTCTGGTTCGTCGGCCAGCGCGGCCACTACGTGGGCGCGCTCGACCCGCGGTCGGGCGAGTTCTGGCGCCACGAGCTGGACCCGGGGACCGGACCGCACAACATCATCGTCGACACCGACGGCACGCTCTGGTACTCGGGGAACCTGACCGGGCACATCGGGAAGATGGACCCGAACACCGGTAAGGTCACGAAGTACCCGATGCCGGACCCGGCGATTCGCGACCCGCACACGCTGATCTTCGACCAGCACGGCAACATCTGGTTCACGGCGCAGCAGGCGAACGTGATCGGCAAGCTGGTCAAGGCGACGGGCGAGATCCACATCGTCCGCGTGCCGACGCCGCGCGCGCGGCCGTACGGGATCGAGGTCGACTCGAAGGGTCGGCCGTGGGTCAACCTGCTGGGGACCAACAAGCTCGCGACGGTCGACCCGGCGACGATGGAGCTGAAGGAGATCGAGATCCCGCGGCCCGAAGCGCGGAGCCGGCGGATCGGGATCACGGCCGACGATCGTGTCTGGTACGTCGACTACGCCGAGGGGTACCTGGGCCGTTACGATCCCGCGACGGGGAAGTTCGACGAGTGGCGCGCGCCGTCGGCCAGGGACTCGCGTCCGTACGCGATGACGGTCGACGACAAGGGCCGCGCGTGGTTCGTCGAGACGGGCGTGCAGCCGAACCGCCTCGTCGGCTTCGACCCGAAGACCGAGGAGTTCTTCAGCATCACGCCGATCCCGAGCGGCGGCGGCACGGTCCGGCACATGATCTTCCACGAGCCGACGCGGGAGATCTGGTTCGGCACCGACAAGAACACGATCGGCAAGGCCGTCCTGGGCGATGTCTGACGTCGTGCCCGGAGGCGTCGTTGCCGAGGGCGTGAAGGGCGGGCCGGCGGGTCGGAACGACCCGCCGGCCGCTCTCGTGGCCGCCGTCATCTCCGTCGTCGCCGTCGCGGTCTCGGCGGCGTTTGCGCTCCCCGGCTACCCCGACATGCCGCCGCTCGGACACACGGGCGGGTTCGGCGAGCCGACGTGCACCGCGTGCCACTTCGAGGGCGAGCCGAACGACCCGGCCGGGTCGCTGGAGATCACGGGCGTCCCCGCCGAGTACACACCGGGCGCGACCTACACGCTCACGATCTCGCTCGCGCGCCCCGGGCTCGCCGTCGGGGGCTTCCAGCTCGCCGCGCGCTTCGCGACCGGCGAATCGGCCGGGCGGCCGGCGGGGACGTTGTCCGCGGTCGACGCGCGGGTCGGCGTGTCGCGGGACGACGCGACGGGCGTGAGCTACGCGCACCACGTCGCCGCCGGGATCGTGCCCGAGGCGCCGGGCTCGATCCGCTGGCAGCTCGAGTGGACCGCACCGGCCGAGGGCGGCGCGGTGGTGTTCCACGCCGCGGCGAACGCGGCCGACGACGACCAGTCGCCCTTCGGCGACTGGATCTACACGACGAGCGTGGAGACGCGGTCGTCCAATGCCTCCGCGAGCGCGGCGGCGAACCCCGCCGGCTCCGACCTGGCGATCGTGACCTCGGGCGCGCCGTGCCAGGCGGCCACGTCGAGCAGCGCGCCGGCGACGTCGCGTACGAGCGCGTCGGTCGCGCGAACCCCCTGCTCCAGGTAGATCGCCTTCACCTCGAAGCGCCCCTCCTTCCGGTGCGCCTTCGCGTCCAGCCGCCCGACGAGGGCGCCGCGGCGCAGGATCGGGAGGACGAAGTACCCCCACCGCCGCCGTGGCGCCGGCGTGTAGCACTCCAGCCGGTAATCGAATCCGAACATCTCGCGCGCCCGCGTGCGGTCCCAGACCAGCGGGTCGAAAGGCGACAGGACCGTCGTCAGCGTCGGGCGGATCGCGTGGTCCGCCGCGCGACGGGCGAGCTCGAGGTTGTCGGGGTGGACGTAGCCGGGCTCCTTCCACCCTTCGACGTCGACGCGGATGAGCGCGCCCTCGTCGCCGAGCTCGCGGACGATCCGTGCGGTCTCGGATCGGGCGGTACGGTAGTAGTCCGCGACCCATCGCGCGGGCGCGACGCCGAGCGCGCGGACGGCCCGGAGCGCGAGCGTGCGTCGCACCTCGTCGCGGGAGGGGAGGCGCGCGTCGTCCCAGTCCGGGAGCACGCGCTCGCGCAGGTCGTAGACGCGCTGGAAGTTCTCGCGGCGCGCGATCATGAGCGCGCCGGACGTGAAGAGCGCCTCCAGCGCCCGCTTTTCGGCCTTCCACTCCCACCAGCCGCCCGGTCGCCCGTCGGCGCGCTCGAAGTCGGCCGAACGGACCGCCCCGTGACGGCGGATGTGGTCGAGGACACGATCGAGCACGTCGCGGTGCTTCTCGACCCAGTCGTGCCGGTACTTCCACCCCATCCCGGAGGGGTCGAGCATCTGGTGCCTGAAGAGGGCGTAGTCCTCGATCGGGAGGAAGCACGCCTCGTGCGCCCAGTACTCGAAGAGCGCGCCCTCG
>CALBZE010000123.1 GCA_937889645.1 uncultured bacterium | reverse complement strand
GTGATCACCCCCGCCGAGATGGCGGTGCCCATGGCGATGTCGCCCGTCTTGCCGTAAAGGAAAAGGCCGAGATTCGTGAAGGCCAGCCAATTGTTGAACGCGTAGGCGAGAAGCACGAGGGGGACGATCAGCCGGGCGCCCCAGAACTCGGGATCGGCCATGATGCGGAGCACGTCCTGCACGTAAATCGAGATCCCGACCATCACGAGGACCATGGCGGCCGAGAGGAGCAGGAAGACGTTCCTAAAGCGCTCGCGCGCGTCGGGCCGCTTGGCCGTGATGTACTTCTCCGAGTTCCAGATGCTGAAGAACGGGTCGCCGACGAGGAACGAGAGGAGGAACCCGAAGCGGTAGCCGAGCGCGTAGACGCCGACCTCGTCGAGCCCGCCGCCGAGCACGCGCAGGAAGTAGCGGTCGCCGAAGGTGATGTAGAACGAGATCAGGCTGTTGAGGACGAGCGGGAGGCTGAACGACGTCATCGACCGGGCCTTCTCGAGGGAGAAGGAGATGCCGGTCTTCGAAAGGGTGTACCAGAGCATCGGGATCGTGATGGCGAGGCTGGAGACGAGGGAGCTGAGGATCACGCCCTCCGCCGCCATCCGCAGCCCGACCACGAAGTAGATGTTGAGCGAGAGCTGCACGACGAGCTTCATCGTGCTGAAGCTCACGAAGAGCCACGGCCTCTGCTGGGCGCGGATGAACGTGAACGTCGTCTCGGTGACGCTCTGGAAGATCAGGGTGAAGGAGAAGAGCCCGAGGAGCCGCGCCAGGTCCGCGGAACCGAGCACGATCCGCGCGATCGGGCCCGATGCAACGAGGAGGATCAGCACGCCGACCGCGTTGAGGAGCCCCACGAGGGCGATCGACGTGAAGATGACCTCGCCGCGGTCCTTCGCGTCGTCGTACTGGTAGTAGAACCGGAATACGGCCTCGCCGATCCTGAGCCCGAAGAGGATGGCCACGAAATCGATGACCATCGAAAGGAGCTCGATGGTCCCGTAGTCTGCGGGGGTCAGGTAGCGGGTGTAGATCGGGAGCATGACGAAGCTCACGACCCGCCTCAGGATGTTGCCGCAGAGATAGATGCTGCCGTGGGACAGGATCTTGGACGTGCTCAACGCTTTATCGACTCCTCGGGCTCCCGCCCCTCGATGGGAGCGCCGCTCTCGGGATGGACCCCGGTGCTGGAACGGGAAAGGGCGGCCGCACGAAGGTGTGCGGCCGCCGGCGCGTATGGGGGACGGCCGTTGCCTGCGGCGGGGATCGGTGCCCGCGGTCCCCGCCGTCGGACCGCCGTCCTCAGGCGATCTGCCGATCGCTTGCGGCCGAATGCGCCATCACGTAGTTCGCGATGGCATCGAGGCAGCCGATGTTCTCCTCGGTGATGTCGACGTCGTCGACGACGACGCCGAACTCCTCTTCCAGGAAGGCGATCATCTCCATGACGCCCATGGAGTCGACGATTCCGTTGCCGAGGAGGGAGGCGTCGTTACGGAGTTCGAAGTCGGGGCGCATGTAGAGGAAGTTCTCTTCGACGAAGGCGCGCAGCCGGGCCAGGATCTCGTCTCTATTCATCGCGGTCTGCTCCAGTTCACGGGTCTCGGGTTCAGGGGGTTCGGATCGTCGGTCAGCGAGCGGGCGAGCTCGCGTCGGCCAGCCGCGCGCCGGTCCCGCTCGTGCGCGGCAGGCGGGCCAGGAAGGCGAGGAAGCGTTCGGCGATGCGGACCTGCGCCTCCTCGTTCAGGTGCCCGCCGTCGTATGTCCACTCGGGCGCGAGCATGTAGACCTTCTGCCCGCGGTAGCGCGTGTACGCGCGGGTGCCGTCGGCCCGGGTGCTCTGGATCTTCGCGAGGTCGAAGAGCGGGTCGACGCCCTCGTAGCGTTCGCGCAGGAGGTCGTTGTATCGATTGCGCTTGATGTTGAGCGCGGTCTGGGTGCTCCTCCCGAGCCATGTCTTGATCCGCTCCATCACGCCTTCCGGCGCGGTGTGGAGCGGGAGGGTGATGTGGACGAAGAGGAGCTCGGGGTGGCGCTCGCGGAGCGACTCGATCCTCCGGACGTAGTCCTCGAAGAGGGCGTCGGGATCGGTCTCCGGGAGGATGTCGACGTAGCAATACTTCAACATCGCGACGGCGCCGGAACCGTCGGCGAGGCCGTTCTCGACGATCGCCTCGAAGGCGTTCGCCTTGGTCTCCGGCTCGCGATTCTTCCCGATCCTCGCCTCGATGAAGGCCGGCCCCTCGACCTGGCTCGGGTCGTCGGAGGTGACGACGCGCAGGCCGATCTCGGAGTGCTCCTTCAGCACGCGCTGAACGCCGAGCATGATGTCGCGGCCGACCGACTGGTGGCCGAAGAAGATGCGGCGGGAGGCCAGGGCCTCCCACTCGGCGGCGTCGATCTCGGCGATGGTGGGGGCGTCCGTGGTCATGGCGTACGCGGGTTCGTCCTCTCGGGCCGGTCCGTCGCCCTCGCACCCGGCGCTCGCGACGAGGCCGAGGAGGAGAGCGGTCGTCCATCGTTTCGACGTCATCGTTATCCTGCGTCCTGCTGGGTCACGCGCCGACGACGGCGGGGTGCCCGGCATCCGCCGGCGGGGCCGGCACGAGGCGATCGAGCGCGCCGGCCGCCCCGTCCTCCGACTCGGTCAGGTGCACATCCGGCGCGCCGGCGGGCGCCGCTACCTCCATGGGCCGCTCCACGAACTCCCGGTGCCAGAGCTGAGTGGAGAGGATCGCGACGAGCGCCTGGCTCTCGCGGAACCCCGTGGCGCGCCCCGCGCGGCAGCGGCGGAGCAGGCCGGCGACGATCGCGGGATCGAAGATCCCGGTCCGCTCCAGCGCCTCGGGGGAGAGGAGCTCGGTCACGTACTCGGGCTCCCCTCCCTCGAAGAAGGCGGGGATGTCCGGCGCGCGGTACGGCTGCTTGGGCCGGCGAGCCAGCTCCCGTGGCACCACGTCGTCGGCCCAGCGGCGCAGCACATCCTTCTCGCGCAGCACGCGCAGCTTGCTCGAGGCGGGCAGCGCCGCGGCGAACTCGAAGAGGCGGTGGTCGAGGAACGGGAAGCGCCCCTCGACGCTGTTGGCCATCCCCATGCGGTCGCCCTGCGAGCTCAGGAGGTACGAGGCGAGGAGCGTCGTCATCTCGAGATACGCCGCGCGGTGCAGCGGCGACCACCTCGCGAACGCCTCCGGCAGCGACTGCCGGAGCTCCTCCATCGCGTCGAATCCCTCGAGCTCCGCCTTCGTCTCCCGGGAGTAGAACTCCTTGATCCGGGAGGTCAGGAGGAAGCGCGGCAGGTGCGAGAAGAGCGGGTCGTCCTCGCCGCCGGCGTCGAGGAAGAAGCGCCGCCAGGGCTCGCCCCTCGCCCCCGGCCCGAGGTACGGGTAGAGGCGGTCGAAGAGGCGGGGGCGCCATGCGGAGCCCGGCTGACGCAGACAGAACCTGCGGACCGCCGTCTCCTTGAAGAGGTCGTAGCCCAGGAAGAGCTCGTCCGAGCCCTCGCCCGTCAACACGACCTTGATCCCCCGCTCCCGCGTCAGCTTCGAGAGAAGATACAGCGGCGCCGGCGCCGTGCGCACGAGCGGCGTTTCCGTGTGGCGGATCACCGCCGGGAAGACGGCCGCGATGTCACCCGAGCGAATGTGCTCGACGGCATGGGCGCTCCCCAGCTCCCTCGCGAGCCGGAGCTGGTACGCGCTCTCGTCGAGCGTCGGGTCCTCGAAGGTCACGGCGAAGGTGCGCAGCTCGTAGGGCGAGAGCCCGGCCGCGAGCGCGCAGGTGATGCTCGAGTCGAGCCCGCCGCTCAGGTAGCCGCCGACGGGGACGTCGGCGCGCATGCGCAGGGCGACGCTGTCGCGCATGATCTCGTCGAGGCGATCGAGCGCATCCGCGGGCTCCGCCTCT
>CALBZE010000122.1 GCA_937889645.1 uncultured bacterium | reverse complement strand
CCCCACCCTTGCGCAACCCCCCTCCAACCCCTTACATGCCCATGTTCCCAATCACAACGCGGCACCACGCCGCCTCGCGCACGCGCGTGCGCGGATCTCCAACGAACGGAAGTAGCGAATCCGAGGAGCAGCCCATGAACCTCCCCAAGCAACCGATCCTCGCCCTGGCCGTGGCGGCGGCCCTGGCAGGGTGTTCGTCGGCGAGCGGCCGGCCGGCCGCGCCGACGCCGCAGGCCGACGCGCCGGCCCAGCGCGCCCGTCCCGCCGACGGTATGAAGGCGTTCGACGAGCTGGTCAAGGGCGCCGTCGCCCGGCAAGGCTTCTTCGACACGTACGAGAAGGCGGAGAACCTCTACCTGGCCGTGCCGAAGGAGCGGCTGGGCGAAGACTTCCTGCTCGCCTACGAGATCGCGCGCGGGATCGGCGCGGGTGGGGTCTTCGGCGGCACGATGCTGAACATCTTCGAGGGGAGCATCGTCGCCTTCGAGCGGCACGGCGACCGGATCTATCTGGTGCAGCGGCCGCACCGCTTCGTCGCGCCGAACGACCCGGCGGCGGCGAAGGCGGTCGAGCTGACCTTCGGCGAGTCGGTCCTGGCGTCGGCCAAGATCGAGTCGATCCGTGAGGACTCGGCCGTCGTCTTCGACATCTACGGCTGGATCCTCTCGGACCTCTCGGGCGTGGGCGACGTCGTGAACGGAGCGATCTCGCGGCCGGGTCAGCAGAATCGGGCCACGTTCGACCGCGAGCGGAGCTGGCTCGAATCGGTCAAGGCGTTCCCCGAGAACGTGAACGTGCGCGCGAAGCTGACGTTCCGTCCGTCGCAGCCGGCGCCGCTGCCGTCGGTCCCGGACGGGCGCTACATCCCGGTCTCGGTGCACTACTCCTTCGCGAAGCTCCCCGAGCGCCCGATGAAGCCGCGCCACGCGGACGACCGCGTCGGCTACTTCATGACGGTGCACAAGGACTTCTCGAACGACGACGGCGCCGACTTCTTCGTCCGCTACGTGAACCGCTGGCGTCTCGAGCCGAAGGGCGCCCCCGGGCCGGACGGGCTGGTCGAGCCGGTGAAGCCGATCGTCTACTACCTCGACCACAACATCCCCGAGGAGTACCGCCCGTTCATCAAGAAGGGCGTGGAGGTGTGGAACCGCGCCTTCGAGGCGGCCGGGTGGAAGAACGCGATCCGTGCGGAAATGCTCCCCGAGGACGCCGACCCCGAGGACATCCGGTACGCGACGATTCGGTGGAACGTCTCGGACCAGCCCGGCTACGGCGCGATCGGGCCCTCGATCGTGGATCCGCGCACGGGTGAGATCCTGGACGCGGACATCCTGATCGAGCACAACATGGTGCTCGGCTTCAAGAACGACTGGCGCACGAAGGTCAGCCCCGGCGTCGCGATCGAGGAGATGCTGTCGGCTTCGCCGGAGGAGCTGGCCGCGCTGGCCGCCGGCTACGAGTCGGCGACGCTGGCCTCGGCGATCTCCGCGCAGGGCGCCACGCTCCGCGCGCTCCTTGCCGCGAACGGCGACATCGGCCCCGGCGACCCGGTCCCGCTCGAGTACGTCGGCCAGGCGCTCGTCTGGGTGACGGCGCACGAGGTCGGCCACACGCTCGGCCTGCGCCACAATTTCCGCTCCTCGGCCGACACGCCGCTCGACAAGCTGACGGACGCGAATTGGGCGCGCGAGCGCGGCGTCTTCAGCTCGGTCATGGAGTACCCGGCGGTGAACCTGGACGCGCGCGGCACCGGCGCGCCGTTCTACAACCCGGGCGTCGGCACGTACGACCTCTGGGCGATCTCGTACGGCTACGCGGCGGACGACGACCGCGCGGCGGCGCTCGCCCGCGAGGCCGCCAAGCCCGGCCACGCCTACGGGACGGACGAGGATGCCCGCGGCGCCGGCGCGCTCGACCCGACGGTCAACGTCTACGACCTCGGCGCCGACCCGCTCGGCTGGGGGAAGCGCCGCGCCGAGCTGATCGCCTCGCTCTGGCCGACGCTCCCGTCGCACGTCCTGACGGACAACGCCCGCTACGCCGAGCTGACGGACGCGTACCGCACGCTCCTCACCGAGTACGCGCGCGCGCTCGCGACCGCGGTCAAGTACATCGGCGGGCAGTACCAGTACCGCGACCACGTCGGCGACCCGGATGGCCGGCCGCCGTTCGTCAACGTGCCGAAGGCGAAGCAGCGCGAGGCCCTCGAGTTCCTGCGCACGTACGCCTTCGACGAGGGCGCCTTCGCGCTCCCCCGCGAGGTCGTCGCCAGCTTCGGTGCCAACCGCTGGAGCCACTGGGGCGAGTCCAACACGTGGGGCGGGCGGATCGACTTCCCGCTCCTCGAGCAGGTGCTGAGCCTGCAGACGTCGCTCCTGTCGCAGCTCATGAATCCGCTGGTCTTCGCGCGGATCCGTGACGCCGAGCTGAAGTTCGGCGCGAACGAGGTGCTGACGATCCCCGAGCTGATGGAAGGGCTGACCCGCTCGATCTGGAGCGAGGTCTGGACCGGCGGTGCGCGTCGGATTCCGGCGAACCGCCGCGACCTCCAGCGCGCATACCTGGATCGCCTGACCGAGATCGTGGTCACGCCGCCGTCGCGCATGCCGGCGGACGCGCGTGCGGTCGCGCGCATGCGGCTCGAGGACCTGGACCGTCGCATCGCCGCGCGGATCGGCGCGCAGTCGCTCGACGATTACACCCGCGCGCACCTCATGGAGAGCCGCGCGCGCATCGCGAAGGCGCTCGAGGCCGGCCTCGAGGCGGAGCGGCGCTGACGCGGTCCGCGCGAGCGAGCCGTCGCAGGCGACGACGTCGCCTCGACCGACGCGGAGCGCGCGAGACGACGTCGCCTCGACGGATGCGGCGCCTCCGAAACGACGGCCGCCCGGAACGTTCCGGGCGGCCGTCGCGCGTTCGTATTGGGAGGGTCCGCCGCGGGCGTGCGCGCGCCCGATGCGCTGCGCCGCCCGCCGACCCGCGTCCGCCGGGCCGCCGCGCGAGACCTTCCGCCGCGACGGGTGTATCTTTCAAACGGCCGCCGTCGAGGGCGGCCGCGGCCGACTCGAAGGAGAAGCTGGTCGTGTCGAGGGAGACGGTCTTCATCAACGGAAAGGTCTTCACGGGGCGCAGCGAACACGAGTTCGTGAGCGCCTTCGCTGTCAGGGACGGTAAGATCACACGGATCGGCGACGTCGCCGGCGCGCGGGACGCGGAGGTCGTGGACCTCGAGGGGCGCACCGTCGTCCCAGGCTTCGTCGACGTCCACACCCACCCGACGTACGTGGCGATGACGCGGAACGCGGTGCCGTGCACCGTCCCCGTCGTCCACAGCATCCCCGAGCTGATCGAGGCGCTGAAGCGCCACCCGAACTACGGCAAGGGCGACGACCTCTGGATCGAGGGGTTCGGCTACGACGAGTCGAAGCTCGCCGAGCGCCGCACGCCGACGACGCGCGACCTCGACCTCGTCTCGACGACGCAGCCCGTCTACGTCATGCGCTCCGACTGCCACTCGGGCGTCTGCAACACGCGCGCGCTCCAGCTCGCCGGGATCACGCGCGAGACGCCCGACCCCGAGGGCGGCCGCTTCGGGCGCTACGAGGACGGCGAGCCGAACGGGTTCCTCGAGGAGCACGCGGCGAACGACGTCGTCCGCTTCGCCATGGCACCGCCGAGCTGGGAGCGGCGCGTCGCCGACGTGGCGTGGACGAGCCGGCACTTCGCCGAGCGCGGGATCGTCGCGGTGAGCGAGCTGATGGGCCGCCGCGAGCCGGTCGACGTCTACCGCCTCTTCGCCGACGCCGAGCGGCAGGGGTTCGCGCAGCAGGTCGGCCTCTACATCATGTGGCCCGAGGGCGGGCTCCCCGACCTGACCGAGGAAGAGCGGACCGGGCGGATCAAGGTCGCGGGCGTCAAGGTCTTCGTCGACGGGACGATCTCGGCGCGCACCGCGTGGGTCGGCGAGGCGTACCGGGGGACGGAGGAGTACGGGTACCCGACGATCACCGACGACGCGCTCGAGGCCGCCTACCGGTGGGCGGTGCGTAATCGCGTCCAGCTCGCGGCGCACACCATGGGCGACCGCGCGATCGAGCGCGTCCTCGACTTCTTCGCGGACAAGGAGCCGTGGCTGGGGCCCGACGTCCCGTCGGTCCGCCTCGAGCACGTCACGCTCCTCACGCCCGAGCAGCTGCACCGCGTTCGCGAGACGAAGATGCGCTTCGGCGCGACGATGCAGATCATCTTCTTCTTCGCCGAGCACGAGGCGTACGCCGGGAACCTCACCGACGCGCAGTATCGGCGCGCCTATGCCGTGAAGGACGCGGCCGCCGCGTTCCCGTACTTCGCGCTGACCTCCGACGCGCCGTGCACGACCTGGTCGGACCCCGACGACGTCTTCGTCTCGATCCAGGCGGCGGTCACGCGCCGGGCGTACAACGGCGCGGACATCGTCGCCGCGCAGGCGATCACGGTCCCGCAGGCGGTGCTCCTCTACACCGCCCGCGCCGCCGCGCTCGTCCCGTACGAGGGGAAGCTCGGCCGGATCGCGCCGGGGTACGAGGCCAGCTTCGTCGTCCTCGACCGGGACCTCTTCGCGCTCCCGCCCGAGGCGATCGCCGAGACGCGCGTCGCGGAGACGTGGATCCGCGGGGAGAAGGTGTTCGAGCGGGAGGGATAGGACGGCGAACGGCGCCCGCCCGCGCCAGCGCCGTGGACTGTGGGACCGTGCCGTGCGGGCGGTCCGTGCGGGCGGTCCGGATGGTCCCGGCGCGCGGGCGAGCCCGGCCGCCGAAGGCGGCGATCGGTGCTCAGGGAGTCCCGATTACCAACCTGCTGGTTCCGGTTCGAAGCGGCTCCCGCTCTTCGGTCAGGAGGACGCCCTGCAGGAAGTACGTCCCCGCGGGAACCGGCCGGCCGTCGTTCGTCCGCTGCGGCCACATGTCGCGCAGCGTCAGCGTCTCGCCGGGGGCGAGGAATCGGACCTGGAGGATCTGCGGGACGGCCTGGCCCTCGAGCCGCCGCCAGATTAGAGCATCACTGGCGTCGCGTACTTCGATGTCGAAGGTGATCTCCCGCCCGACCAGGTAGAGCGTGATCGAATCGGAGGCGACGTTCGTGAGGCGCAGCTCGATCGGCACGGCCGCGCCGGGCGCGGCGCGAGCCGGCGCGTGGAGCGAGAAGCGGAGAGAATCGTCGATCGGGACCATGGCGCCCTCCTCGGGCCCGGCGGCGCCCGGGAGCTCCGCGGCCGCATCGGCGCGGTGCACCTCGGAGGCCACACCGTCCGCCTGCGCGCCGGCCGGCTCCCGCTGCGGCTCCGGCCGGCAGGCGGAGGCGGCGAGTGCGAGCGTAAGCGCCAGGCCAGCCGCCCGCGCCGGGATGCAACGGCGCCGGGCATGTGCCCGGCGCCGCACGGGTGCGTCCCGCATCACCACACCGTCAGAGAACCCAGCTCCTGCTCGACTTGCGAGATCGGGCTGAACACGAACAGGTCGCCCGTGCTGCTGCCGCCCCACAGGATCCCGAAGAGCGTGACCGAGCTCCCGCTCCCGGACCAGCCGATGACCGGCGAGCCGCTGTCGCCGCCGCCCACGCCGGCCTGGACCAGCGACTGGCACAGCAGCGTGATGTTCGACCCGGAGACGTTCACGTTCACGCACGTGTTCGTGATCGGGCCGTAGGTCCACCCCGTCGTCCGGCCGATCTTGTTCGCCGTCTCGCCCGCCACCGGGTTACGCTTGCTCGTGATCGAGAAAGAGCCGGTGATGGTCAGCGAGCCGGACCAGCGCCCCCGGGACGACGTCCGCGCGATCGAGCCCAGCGCGTAGCTCACGCCGCTCGAGTAGGCCGCACGTGCCGAATCGCTGTAGCGGCACCGACGACCCGCCGGGCACGAGCCGCCCGTCCAGTAGGTCGGATCGGCCACCTCCGTCGCGATCACCGTGCCGTCCACGCTCGACAGCGGCTGGTAGTACTGCGTGCTCTCCGTGCCGCCCTGCACGCTCGTGCAGTGCGAGTTCGTGATGAACGACGCCTGCCCGCTCCGGATCGCGTTGAAGCCCAGCGTGCACAGGTAGCTGCTGAAATGGATCTGCAGCCCGCCCTGCACCGGGCGCACCCGGTCGCGCAGCGTCGCCGCGAACTGGATCGGCGACGTCTCCCGCACCTCCATTGCGTCCGCCGGGATCCCCATCCGGGCCGCGATCCGGCGCACTTCCCTCATCGCACCCGGGCCCTCGACCCCGACCAGCAGGCGGTTGTTCGCCTCGTCCAGGTCGACGAACACCACGCCCGGCATCTCCAACACTTCCGGCGAGGCGTCACGGAACCAGTCGTTCAGATCCGCGTACGCGAACTTCGCCTTCCGCACCCGGATCTCCGACGGAGCGAACCCCCGTTCCGCCAGGAACTGGCCCAGCTCCTTCTGCACCGCGCCGCGCTTCCCCTCGTCCGTCAGATACACCGTCGGCACCCCGTCCTCGTCGATGAACAGCCCACCGAACTCCGGGACCGCTCGGGCCACCACGTCCAGCAACGATTCGCTCGACGCGGTGATCGGCAAGCCGTTGCCGGTGGCCTGCGGCGACGTAGGCTCCCCCGCGTCGTCGCACGCCGCCAGTACGATCGTGCCCACCAGCAGCAGGCTGAACCCAGGGGTGAATCGACGCATGCGCACCTCCTCCTGTGGAGTGATGGTGTGACGTCCGCGGTCCGGCCGGGCCCCGGCGTCCTCGCGCGACGCCCGGGCGCACTCACGCACCGGCGGTCGTGTCGCGCGACGCACTCCGCTCTCGCCGATCAGGCCCGGCAAGCGGACCCGCGACCGGTTCCGCCGACCCCCGTGTCGGCAGCCCGGCCGTTCTCTCTCGCTCGATTCGGTTTTCGTGGGAAGCTTCCGTGGCACCCGGCATCAGGTGGGGCGGGCATATTAATATGGAACGTCTGTCCCCGGAAGCTATCGGACGGTCCAGTGCGCGCGCGGGGCGCCGACCTGGATCAGGGGCGGGAACGTGGTCGAGCGGGGCGGGTGCGAGTCGCCGCCTCCAGCCAGGCCCGACCTCACCGCTCCGCGATCCGAATCATCCGCGAGCGCGTCCGGATCGGCTCCGCTTGCGGACTGGGGACGAAGGCGTCGACGAGGTACGATCCCTCGGCGACGGGCGATCCGTCGTTGGTCCGCTGGGGCCAGTCATCGCGCAGCGTCAGCGTCTCGCCCGGCGCGAGGACGCGCACCTGCAGCTCGCGCGGGACCGTCCGCCCTTCCAGCCGCCGCCACACCCGGGTGCCCGCGTTGTCGTGGACCTCGATGTCGAAGGCGACGTCGCGCCCGAAGAGCTGCAGCTCGACGGGGTCGGAGGAGATGTTCGTGATGCTCACCTCGATCGGGACGTCGGTGCCGGCGGCGACGGCGCCGGGCGCGTGGAGCTCGACGCGCAGCGAGTCGCCGATCAGCATCGCCGAGGGCTCTTCCGTCGTCTCGGCGGCCGGCGGCACGCGCGCCGTGTCCTCGCGGTCCGCCGCGCCGGTCGGTCGTTCGGCCGTTGCGGCCGTCTCCTCCGGCGGCGCCTCCCGTCGGCACGCGACGAACGCGCAGGCGAGGATCGCCGCGAGGATGACCTTCGGGGGAGCCGCGCCGCGGCGCGAGCCGCTCGGTGGGATCCTCACTTCCGTACCTCCTTCCGTGGCGTGATGGCGTGACGCCCGCGACGCGCGCGGGCGCCGGCCGGCTCCGACTGCAATCGGAGGGCCGGGCCCGCCAGCGGCCGAAGGAGCGGATCGGGTGGGGTGGGACAATCGGTGCGACGCCGCGCGGCCTGTTCCCGGGCGCCCACCGCGCCCGGTGTCGGCTCAGCGGCGTCGCCGGTTCAGCGACGGCGCCGGCTCGGCGACGGGGCCGGCCAGGCGCCTCCGCCGGCTCAGCGGCGTCGCCGCGCTTCGTCCAGGTCCTCGGTGAACTTGCGGAGCACCGCGTCGGCGGCGTAGTCGGCGAGCGACTCGAAGGCGCGCTGGACCTCGCGCGCCGACAGCTCGGCGAGGGCGACGGCGGTGATGACGTTGTCGATGGCGCGCTCGTCGGTGCCGAACAACGACGAGCGCACCGGGTCGCGCGCCCGTACGCGGGTCTCCCAGATGATGCGCCCGGTCTCGCCGTCCAGGAGGAGGACATCGCCGTCGAAGTCGAAGTAGGCGCCGGAGGTCCACGACGCGGCCACGATCCCGTAGCGCCGGACGCGGACCTCGAGCTCGTAGTCTGCCGCGCGGCCGTCGTCGACGGGCTCGGCGCGGAGGTGGCGCGCGGCGCTCTCGAGGATGCGACGGCCCATGCGCCCGCTCACGTCGACGGCGGCGGCCGCGCTGTCCATCCGCGCCTGGAGCCGCCGCGCCTCGGCCTCGCGGACCAGCTCGCTCCCCACGCGGACGAGCGAGCCGAGCGGGTTCTCCGGGTCGATGTCCAGGTCGGCGTCCGTCACGACCTCGGGGCGCGGCGGTGCGATCGTGGCCACGGCGACGGAGCGCCCGCGGAAGTCGTATTCGTGGAGTCGGTGCTTGGGGCCGCAGGCGACGAGGGTCGTGGCCGCGAGCGCGGCGACCGCGGTGGCCCCGAACGGCGTCAGGGTGAGGCGCATGTTTGGCTCCTTGGATTTCGGAACGCGCGAGACGGCGCCCGGTTCTGCCGGGGAGTCGGACATGTACTACCCTGACGCGCGTCGCCCCGATCCCGTTGCCGGGTGGAACGTATGGGGGCGGCGCGCGGCCGGCACGCGTGCCGGCCGCGCGCGATCCGGCCGCAGCCTGCCCCCGGCCGGCTGGCGCGCTCAGCGGAACATGCGCGCGATCAGCCAGATCACGAAGACGACGAGCAGGACGACGATGACCCCCGCCCAGACCCCGACCTTGAAGATCCCCTCGACGAGTTCGCACCCCGCGGCGGCGATCGAGCCCAGCAGGACGAGGAGAATGGCGACGTGACGATCCATGGCACCCGCGTTCCGTTTCGTGGGTCGCGACGGCGGGTTGGGAGGCAACTACCGTACCCGGCGGGCGGCCGGTGGGAGTGCCCGGGCCGCGTCGGGTGGCGCGGGCGCAGGCCGCGTCCTCAGGCGGGAACGTTCGGCGACGCGGCGATTGCCCTGTCGGGCGCGCGCCGCCGCCCTTATGTTCTACGAGATCCCGTAAACGGCCGGTCGACGTTGCGCGCACCCGCGCCGGCCGTTCCACATCCGTTCCCTCGTTTCCGAGACATGGCCATGTCCCGATCGAAGTTGACCCGCTCCACGTCGCTGGCCCTGCTCCCCTTGGGCCTGTCCCTCGCCCTCGTCGACGGCGCACTCGCGCAGCAGCGTCCGGCCGGGCGCCCGGCCGAGTCGTCGGCCGCGGCGGGCGAGGTCGCGCTCGCGGTGCCGCCGGACACCGCCGTCGTCACGCGCCACACGGGCACCTTCAACGGCCAGACCGTCCGCTACACCGCGACCGCCGGCACGCTGCCGATCGTCGAGGACGGGAAGGTCCGCGCCCGGATGTTCTACGTCGCCTACGTGAAGGAGGGCGTGCAGGACGTCACCAAGCGTCCCGTCGTCTTCTCCTTCAACGGCGGCCCCGGCTCGGCCTCCGTCTGGATGCACATGGGCTACACCGGCCCGAAGCTGGTCAAGTACGACGACGAGGGCTTCGCCGTGATCCCGCCGGGCGGCGTCGAGGACAACCCGTACTCGATCCTGGACGTCGCCGACATCGTCTACATCGACCCGGTCGCGACCGGCTTCAGCCGCATGATGCCGGGCGAGGACGAGCACAAGTACCACGGCGTGATGGAGGACATCCAGTCGGTCGGCGAGTTCATCCGGCTCTGGGTCACGCGCAACGGTCGCTGGGGCTCGCCCAAGTTCCTGATCGGCGAGAGCTACGGCACCACGCGCGCGGCCGGGCTCGCGAACTACCTCCAGAGCCAGCACCGCATGTACCTCAACGGCGTGATCCTCGTCTCGATGACGAACCTGGGCGTGCAGGCCGGCCCGCTCGTCTCGCTGGCGACGACGCTGCCGCACTACACCGCGACCGCGTGGTACCACGGCAAGCTGCCGCCGGACCTGCAGTCGCGCCCGCTGCGTGAAGTGCTCGACGAGGCGGAGAAGTTCGCGATCGGCGACTACCTTCTCGCCCTCGTCCGCGGGCACCACCTCCAGGGCGCCGAGCGGCAGGAGATGGTCCGCCGCGTCGCTCGCTACACCGGGCTCTCCGAGAGCTATGTCGACGCCGCCGACCTACGGATCGACCTCGGCCGCTTCCGCAAGGAGCTGCTGCGCGACCGTCGCCTGACCGTCGGCCGCCTCGACAGCCGCTACACCGGTATCGACAGCGACGCCGCGGGCGAGCGCAACCAGTACGACCAGGCGATGTCGGACTGGAACGGCGGCTTCACGACCGCGATCAACATGTACCTGCGCGAGACGCTCGGCTTCAAGACGGACCTCGAGTACAACATCTTCGGGCCCGTGAACCCCTGGCGCGGGCGCTTCGATACGAACGTCGGGCAGATGCTCCGCCGGGCGATGACCGACAACCCGTACCTCAAGGTGATGGTCCAGGCCGGCTACTACGACGGCGGGACCGACTACTTCAGCGCGCAGTACACGATGTCGCAGCTCCAGCCCGGCGGCGAACTGCGCGACCGAATCCGCTTCGCCTTCTACGAGAGCGGCCACATGATGTACCTGCGCCGCGAGGATCTGCCGCGCGCGAACCAGGACATCCGCGACTTCATCGCCTGGGCGCTCCAGGGCGTCCCCGACTACCCGCGCATCCCGGCCCGGCTCTCCGCGTCGGCGGGCTCGATCGGCTCGGCGGGCGCCGCGGGCGGCAACTGAGGCGGTGGGGCGCCTGACGCGGTAGGGCAACCAACGCCATCGGGCAACCGACGCGAAAAGAAAACCTACACCGCATGGCGACCGGACGCGGGGCGGGCGCGCGCGCCCGCCCCGCGCTTGCCGCCGCCTCGACGCGCACGTCCGGCCGCGCGCTCTCTCGATCCATCCACAATCATCACACTCCCAATGGGGGACCAATGGACCTCGGCGCTTTCTCGATCAGCCTGGCCGTCAAGGACATCCACGCCTCGAAGGCGTTCTACGAGAAGCTCGGCTTCGAATACTTCGCCGGCGACGTGTCGCAGAATTGGGTCATCCTCAAGAACGGCACGACGGTGATCGGCTTGTTCCAGGGGATGTTCGACAAGAACATGCTCACCTTCAATCCCGGCTGGACCCAGGACGCCCAGCCCCTCCCCTCCTTCACCGACGTACGCGAGATCCAGCGGCGCCTGAAGGACCAGGGCGTCCAGTTCGTGATGGAAGCCGACGAATCGACCGCCGGCCCGGCCCACTTCGTCGTGGTGGACCCCGACGGCAACCCGATCCTGTTCGATCAGCACGTGTGACGACGAGACCCTTGCCCGCGGCGCCGCGGGCAAAGGCGACGTGCGGTAACCGCTTCGTAAACCCCACGTGCGCAGCCGCGCGAGCAAGACTCTTGACGGCCGCAGCGGCGCCGGCAATTTTGATTTACGGGCCAGGTTAGTGAGAGTGCGGTGCGTTGGTCCGTATTCCTCTAGCCGGGCTGCACGACGCGCGCACACACGAAGTGACCCCCCGGTCGCGCGGGCGAAGCCGCGACCCTCGTTTTCTGTGTTGCGCTCTCCCCTCCTGGTGAGCACGGGCTGCGACGCCGCACGCCGACTCACCGAAAAATTCGTGACGAAAAAGCTGACGTAGGCAAGCCGTCGCGGCGTGGCCGCGATCGGTGCGCGGGTTCGATTTCGTCCCGCCCCAGGGCCGATCTGGCATTCGGGGATGGGGCCAACCGGCCGGCGTAGCGAGGTCGCGCGCGCGGCGGTTCCGGCAAGGAAACGTATCGAATCCCGCTGACGCGTGCGGTGCCTGCTCATCATGCTGATTCTCGTCCCTACGCTCGGATGTCACCGGGACGCCGACCCCGGTCGGGAGCGTCCGGACCTGTCCGGTGAGGTCGCGGGCGTCACCCGCATCCCGGACGGGAGCGTCCAACTCCTTGTGAAGGGGATCACGGGCACCGCCGCGGCGCCGGACGCCGTCGGTATCATCGTCGATGGGCGTACCGAGCTATGGGTGCGAAGGGCTGGTAGGCTGGTGCCGGCGTCGGCAGAAGACATCCGCCCCGCCGACACCGTCCGGGTCTGGCACGACGGAGTGGAGCTGCGATCGCTCCCCCCACAGTACCACGCGACCCGGATCGTCGTCATTCACGCCCCATGAGGAGGTGAAATGATGGTGAGACGCGCGATCCTTCCGTTGTTGGCGGTGTTCGTCGCGGCAGGGTGCGACGAGGTAACCGAGCAACCCGTCGCCCCTACCCCGCAGGCATACATCCAGCCGGTGATCGAGCAGCCCGGTGGCGACCTGGACGCCGAATGGGCTCGAATCGCACAGACCGAGCTCCCGGGGTTCGCCGGGTTTTATCGTAGCGAATCCGGCGAGTATGTAGTGGCGACGACGCGTGCTGCGGATGCCGCGCGAGCCACAGGTTTGGCGCGGTCGGCTCTGGCCTCGATCAACCGGGAGGGGCGGCCCGTCCGGGTTCGGGTGGTCGAGTACTCGTTCGACGTATTGAAAGCGTGGAAGGATGAGATGACCAGCCTTGTCGACGGCGAAGATGTCTACTGGCTTGACATCGACGAGGTGGCCAATGGGCTGACCTTCGGCGTCCGCTCACAAGCGGTGCGTGGTCGGATCCTGAACGCGGCCGCGGCCGCCGGGATCCCCGGGTCCGCGATCAAGGTCGTCGAGACCGCAAAGCCGGAAGAGCGTGTTCTACTGACGGACCGTATCCGTCCGGTCCAGGGAGGGCTGCAGATCCTGCACCAGAAAGGCGGTTACACGTATGCGTGCACGTTGGGCTTCAACGCCGTCAGCGGCAGCCTCCTTGGCTTCGTGACGGCGTCCCATTGCTCGACGACCAAGTTCGGCAGCGACGGAACCCCTCAGTACCAGGGGAGCGTGATCAGTTCGGATCGGATCGGAATGGAGTATTCGGACCCGGCCTCCGGACGCGACAGCGACGCGGCGCTCTACAGATACGACTCGGGCGTCGCTCCGGATTGGGGGCACATCGCCCGGACCGTTGGACCGGCGATCAACACACCGGGCTCGCTGACCATCGATCCGGTGTACCCGAAGTTCCGCATCACGAGCGTGGCGCCCAATAGCGTGCAGCTCGTCGGCGAAATCGTGAACAAGGTGGGCCGGACCACGGGGTGGACGCAGGGTCAGATCACGCGGACCTGCGTCACACTCGGCTCCCTGCCGTGCCAGTGGGAGGCGCTCGTATACTCCGAGGGCGGCGACAGCGGTTCGCCGATGTTCCGGCAGGAGGGGTCTTCCGAGCCCGCGGCGAGTCGTGTCGCCTTGTGGGGGATTCTCTGGGGCGGGCCCGCCGGAGTATGGACGACCACCTGGTACTCTCCCATCAGCGGCGTGCTGAACGATCTCGGTCCGCTCCAGATTACGTGTGACGCGGCGGCCCCGACGTGCTATCCTCCCCTTTACGCGCACATCAGCGGCCTGCACACAATCAAGCGCGAGGGCTATTACACCTGGACGGCCCAGGCGTACCACGGGGACGGGAACTACACATACAGTTGGGCGTACCGCGACCACGGACAGTCGTCCTGGATCCCCGCCGGCACGTCCACGACTTACAGCCGGTACATGATGCAGGATAGCCCGGGATTCGACCTGCGGGTAACCGTCACGTCGGCGGGAATGTCAATCACTCCACAGATTACGGTTCACAACGTCATCATGCCGATGCCCTGAACTTTCGGTCGCTGTGGGTTCGCCGGGCGGCGCGGTGGCACGCCCGCCGCCCGGCGGACACCCGCGGTGAGCATGGTGTTCGGGGGCGCCGTGGTTCGACTTTGCGCGCGACAACCTTACATTTCTGCACCGGATGTCATATACTGACGCACCCGCACCGTGTGTCTCGAACCACGGAGAGAAAGCATGCTTCGACGCAACGTAGCCCTCCTCATCGGTCTCGCTCTCGCGATGGGGCCGACGTCCGGGCAAGCCCAGGTGCCCGTGTCCGAACCGCTCGAGATCGGCGCCGTCGCCCCGGACTTCGAGCTGCCGGGCGCGACCCGCTACGGCCTCCTCAAGGATCCCGTACGCCTCAGCGACTTCAAGGGGAAGACCGTCGTCCTGGCCTTCTTCTACAAGGCCAGGACCAAGGGCTGAACGATCCAGATGCACGCGTACCGGGATCAGTACGCGCAGCTCTTCAACGGCGGGCAGGACGTGATCCTGATCGCCATCAGCGCGGACCCGATCGAGGAACTCGCCTCCTGGGCCCGCGACGACCAGTTCCAGTTCCTCATGGCCAGCGACAGCGACCTCGAGGTCGCGCGCATGTACGGCGCTCTGGCCAGCCGGCCGGGGCTCACGAACCGCAACCTCTTCGTCGTCGGGCCGGACGGCCGGATCGCGTATCGGGCGACGCCGTTCCGGGAGATCGACCCGACCGCCTACACCGAGCTGGGCGAGGCGATCGACCGGCTGAGTCCGCCGGCCGCGGCCGAGCCTTAGCGAGCGCCGGGACCAGATTCGCGGTAGATGCTTCGCCCCAGCTTCGACGACTTCATGCGCCTCGCCGCCGCGGGCGACCTCGTGCCGGTCGCCCGCGAGTTCCTTTTCGACGCCGACACCGCGGTCACCGCGTACCACAAGCTCACGCGAGGCGCGGCACCCGCCCCCCGCTTCGGCTTCCTCCTGGAGTCCGTCGAGGGCGGGGAGAAGTGGGCGCGCTACACGTTCCTCGGCACCGCGCCGCGCGGGGCGTGGCGCCTCGATTCGGGCGGGCGCGTCTCGCACTGGACGCCCGAGGGCGGGTGGGGCGACGCGAAGACGGTCGAGGACCCGCTCGCCGAACTGGACGCGCTGCTTCGCCGGCGCCGGCCCGTCGCCGTCCCGGGGCTGCCTCGCTTCACCGGCGGCGCCGTCGGGTACCTCGGGTACGACGTCGTGCGCTACATCGAGCGGCTCCCCGCCGCGCCGCCGGACGACCTCGGGCTCCCCGAGGCGCTGCTCCTGTTCACCGACGTCGTCCTCGCGATCGACAACCTGTTCGGCCGCGCGCACGCGATCGCCACGGTCGACGTCGCCGGCGCGGAGGACGAGGCGGAGCTGCGACGCCGTTACGACCACGCCGTCGCCCGGATCGACGACGTCGTCCACACCCTGCGCACGGCGCCCGGTCCGGAGCCGCTCGCGCTCGGCGCGCTCGACGTCGAGCCGGCGTTCGCGAGCAACTACACGCGGGAGCGCTTCGAGGCGCACGTCGAGCGGATCCGCGAGTACATCGCCGCGGGCGACGCTTTCCAGGTCGTGCTCAGCCAGCGGCTCGCCGTGCCGCTCGAGGCGCCGCCCTTCGACCTCTACCGCGCGCTCCGGTCGCTCAACCCGTCGCCGTACCTGTACTTCCTCGAGCTCGACGGCATCTCTCTCGTCGGCTCATCGCCGGAGGTCCTCGTGCGCGTCGAGGACGGGCGCGTCACCGTCCGCCCGATCGCCGGCACGCGCCCCCGCGGCCGCGACGATGACGAGGACGCCGCCCGCACTCGCGAACTCCTCGCCGACCCGAAGGAGCGCGCCGAGCACCTCATGCTCGTCGACCTCGGGCGCAACGACGTCGGCCGCATCGCGCGCTTCGGCACCGTCCGCGTCCCGCACTTCATGACCGTCGAGCGCTACAGCCACGTGCTCCACCTGGTCAGCCAGGTCGAGGGCGAGCTGAGCGACGGGCTCGGCGCCATCGACGCGTTCCGCGCCTGCTTCCCGGCGGGCACCGTCTCAGGCGCGCCCAAGGTCCGCGCCATGGAGATCATCGACGAATTGGAGCCCACGCGCCGGGGGCCGTACGCCGGCGCCGTCGGCTACTTCGCGTACGGCGGCCGGACCATGGACACCGCGATCGCGATCCGCACCCTCGTCGCCGCCAATGGCAAGGCGCACGTGCAGGCCGGTGCGGGCGTCGTCGCCGATTCCGACCCGGCGAAGGAGTACGAGGAGACGCTCGCCAAGGCGCGCGCGTTGCTTCGCGTCGTCGGCGGCGCCGCGCCCGCGGCGCCCGGCGCGCCGGTTGCGTCCGACGCGCCCGATACGCCCGCCGCGCCCGCCGCGCCCGAGCCGGGTCGGCGAGACCGATCCGGTCCTTGAGTCGTCATTCTACTTGACAGCCGGGTGATCGCGCCTTAAGTAGAACCGAGATCGTCGGAAAAACGCAGTGTACATCTCCCCGGCGAGCAGGCGGCCGACCCAGCCAGCCTGGCCGCCCTACCGGGGCAATCCGGCGAGCCCGCAGTGATGCTGCCGCGGGCGGGGGGCGCCTCGTGGAACACCACGATGGTCGTACTTCTCGCTTGCCGCGCGCGCGGTCCCGTGCGTCGCGCGACAGTGCCGCGGTGGCGACCCAGTCTCAGGTCGGGGCTTCTCTCGATCGTTAGCCACAAGTTCCTGGGTGCGTTCGGCATTGACCGAACCGATCGGTCGCGAGACCGGTCGTTCGCACGTGTCGGGGAGAGGGGTCCCCGCACGTGTTCGTTGTGGTCCACATCAGGAGGGGTCTTATGCGACGGATTCTTCGTTGGCTCGGAGGCGCCGCGCTGATGGTGGCGTTGCTCGCCCCCTCGGCGGCGTCGGGCCAGGAGATCACGAGCGTGACCGGCCGGGTCACCGACGCGGCGACCGGCCAGCCGCTCGCGGGCGTGCACGTCTCCGTGAAGGGGACCACGATCGCGACGGCCACGGACGGCACCGGCAGCTACGCGATCCGCGTCCCGTCGGGCGCGCGGACGCTCGTCTTCGCCCTGATCGGCTACGGCACGGTCGAGACGGAGATCACCGGCCCGACGGTCAATGTCGAGATGCAGATCGAGGCGATCGGGCTCGAGGGCCTGGTCGTGACCGCGCTCGGCATGCGGCGCGAGCAGCGCGAGGTCGGCTACTCGATCCAGCAGATCTCGGCCGAGGACATCGCGTCCGTTCCGGAACTCAACGTCGTGAACGCGCTGGCCGGGCAGGCCGCGGGCGTGCACGTCTCCGGGACGGGGCTGGTCGGCGGCTCCTCGCGCATCATCATCCGCGGCAGCAGCTCGATCAGCGGGAACAACCAGCCCCTCTTCATCGTCGACGGCATCCCGATCGACAACAGCGCCCCGACGAACGACGGCTACGGCGGCGGCTCGGGCGGCGGCATCGACTACGGCAACGCGGCCGCCGACATCGACCCGGCCGACATCGAGTCGATCACGGTGCTGAAGGGCGCGAACGCCGCGGCGCTCTACGGCTCGCGCGCGGCCAACGGCGCCATCGTGATCACGACGAAGTCGGGCCAGCGGAGCCGCGTCGGCGGCGGTCTGGGGATCACGGCTTCGACCTCCGCCATGTTCTCCACGCCGCTGCGCCTGCCGCGCTACCAGAACCTGTACGGCCAGGGCTTCAACGGTGAGTTCAGCTACGTCGACGGCGCGGGCGGCGGCGTCAACGACCACGCCGACGAGAGCTGGGGCCCGAAGTTCGACGGCCAGCCGCGCGACCAGTTCCACGGCCCCGACCAGCCGTGGGTCCCGGCGCCGGACAACATCCGCAACTTCTTCGAGCTCGGGAAGACGTACACGACGAACGTCGCGCTCGCCCGCAGCGCCGAGACGAACCATTACCGTCTCTCGATCACGCGCACCGACGCGGACGACATGGGGCCGGGCGGTCTGCTCGACCGGACGTCGTTCCTGCTCAGCGGCGGCCTGCAGGTCACGCCGCGCCTCAACGTCGAGGCGAGCGCCAACTACATCCGCCGCCAGGGCGAGAACCTCCCCGGCACCGGCTACGCGGCCGACAACTACATGCAGCAGTTCACCTGGTTCGGCCGCCAGGTCGATATCTCGAAGCTCAAGAACTACAAGAATCCGGACGGGTCGATCAACAACTGGAACCACAACTACCACGACAACCCGTACTGGATCGCCTACGAGAACTGGGACAAGGACGTCCGCGACCGCATCATCGGCCGCCTGGAGGTCAGCTACCAGCTGGCCGACTGGCTGAGCGCGCGTCTCACGACCGGCCGTGACTGGTATCAGCACGACCGTCAGCGCGGGTTCGCCAAGGGCGGCGTGAACTACCCCGATGGCGGCTTCCAGGAGGACGTCATCACGCAGAGCGAGACGAACACGGACTTCATCCTCTCGGCCACGCATGCGCTGACGCCCGAGATCACGCTCACGGCGAACGCGGGTGTGGCGCGGCGTGACAACGAGTGGCGGGCCCACTACGTCGACATCGCGACGCTGGTCGTGCCCGGCGTCTACACGCTCCAGAACGCCGGCTCGACGCCCGCCGTGTCCGACGAGCTGATCCGCAAGCGCGTCAACAGCGTGTACGGCACCTTCAGCTTCAATTACGGCGGTTACTTCAACGTGGACGTGACCGGCCGGAACGACTGGTCGTCGACGCTCCCGGAGAACGCCAACTCGTTCTTCTATCCGTCGGTCTCGACGGCGCTCGTCTTCACGGACGCCTTCGGGATCCAGAGCAACGTCCTGTCGTCCGGTAAGGTCCGCGCCAGCTGGACGCGCGTCGGGAGCGACACGGACCCGTACCAGCTCTCCGCCGTCTACGCGGCGACCTCGCCGTGGGGCGGGACCCCGCGCTACACGGTGCCCGGCCAGCTCCCGAACGCGGATCTGAAGCCCGAAGAGAAGACCGCGTGGGAGGTCGGCGCCGACCTCGGCTTCCTTGACGAGCGGCTGGGCTTCGTCGTGACCTACTACGACGAACGCACGCGCAACCAGATCCTCGGCGTGAACGTCTCGCCCACCTCCGGCTTCACCAGCCAGGTGGTCAACGCGGGCGAGGTCCGCAACTGGGGCTACGAGCTCCTGCTGCGCGCCATGCCCGTCCGCACGAGCAACTTCTCGTGGGAGACGACGCTGAACTTCTCGCTCCCGAAGAACGAGGTCGTCGACCTCTACGGCGACGTCGAGGCCTACCCGCTCGGCGCGCAGTACTGGAGCCTCGAGATCCAGGCACGGAAGGGCTACCCCTACGGGGTGCTCTGGGGCAACGGCTACCTGCGCAACGCGCAGGGGCAGATCGTCGTCGACGAGAACGGCATCCCGCTGATCGACCCCGTCAAGCGGGAGCTCGGGAACTACAACCCCGACTGGCTCGCGGGTTGGCGCAACCGTCTCTCGTACAAGGACTTCGACTTCAGCTTCCTGCTCGACACGCGGCAGGGCGGCGAGATCTTCTCGACCACGATCTGGTTCAACCTGTACGCCGGCGTGGCGGAGGAGACGCTGCTGGGTCGCGAGAGGTACTTCGGGCCGCTCCTCGACGACAAAGGCGACCCGGTCCTCGACGAGGACGGCAACAAGATCTACGTCTGCGACCCGGGCTACGTCGTCCCGAACAGCGTGCATGAGGACGGCACGCCGAACACCACCAAGGTGTGCCCGCAGGACTACTTCCACAGCATCTTCGGCAACCACGAGCGCGGGATCTTCGACGCGAGCTTCATCAAGCTGCGCGAGGCCACGCTGGGGTGGAACGTCCCGAAGAGCTTCACGGACCGTCTGGGCATCGGCTCCATGCGGCTCGCGCTGATCGGCCGCAACCTGTGGCTGTGGACGCCGAAGGAGCAGCGGCACATCGATCCGGAGACGCTGTTCGACACCGGCAACCGCCAGGGGATCGAGTTCGGCCAGTTCCCGACGCCGCGGAGCATCGGCTTCTCGGTCTCGATCCAGCCGTGACCACCCTTGGGAGGAAACGACCATGAGAACGAAGAGAATTGCTAGTGGTGTCGCCGTGGTCGCCCTCGCCTGGGGGCTGGCCTCGTGCGACAACGACCTGGCGTCGATCAACCAGAATCCGAACGCGCCGACCGACGTCTCGGCGGAGTTCATCCTGCCGGAGGCGATCCAGACGGCGGTCGAGAACATCCTCGGCGCCGGGCTGGCGAACCTGGAGGGGATGGGTCTCTGGGCGCAGCACTACGCCAAGATCCAGTACCCGAACGAGGACCGCTACGACTTGCGTCCGCAGTCGATCGATGGTCTGTGGTCCTCGCTGTACGCGGGCACGCTGATGGATGTCCAGACGATCATCGACAAGGGCGAGGAGAGCGGCAACGACAACCACGTCGCGGTCGGCCTCGTCCTGAAGTCGTGGGTCTTCAGCGTGCTCACGGACCTGTGGGGCGCGGTCCCGTACTCGGAGGCGTTGTCGCTCGGCAAGGAGGGCGGCACCGCGACGCCGAAGTACGACATGCAGGCGGACATCTATGAGGGCCTCCTGTCGGACCTCGAGCGCGCGGCGAGCCTCTTCGATCCGGGCGCCACGGGCTTCGGCTCCGAGGACCTGATCTACGGCGGCGACATGGAGCTGTGGAAGAAGTTCGCCAATTCGCTGCGTCTGCGGCTGGCGATCCGCATCGCCGACGCGAACCCGACGCTCGCGAGGCAGCACGCCGAGGCGGCGATCGCGGGCGGTGTCTTCGAGAGCAACGACGACATCGCGCAGCTCGTCTACATCGGCAGCCCGCCGAACGAGCATCCGCTCTACGAGAACCGGGTCCGCGCCGGGCGTGACGACCACGCGATCAGCAAGACGATGGTCGACATGCTCAAGTCGCTGAACGATCCGCGGCTCGCGATCTACGCCGAGCCGAACGAGAGCGACGGCGAATACGTCGGCATGCCCAACGGGATGAACGACGGGCACCCGTACAAGCTCAACACGATCTCGCGGATCGGGAAGTACTGGCGCGGCACGCCGAACGCGCCGGCGGTGATCATGTCGTACGCCGAGGTGCTGTTCCTGCGCGCCGAGGCCGCGCGCCGCGGCTGGAACGCCGGCGGGACCGCCGCGGACCTCTATCATGACGCGATTCGTGCGTCGATGGAGCAGTACGGCATCGCGAGCGCCGCGATCGACAACTACCTCGCCCAGGCGGAAGTGGTGTATGACCCGGCGCGGGGCGAGGAGATGATCGCCGTCCAGAAGTGGATCGCGCTGTACGGCAACGGGATGGAGGCGTACTCCGAGGTGCGGCGCACGGGCTACCCGGCGCTCACGCCCGGGCCGCACGCCGAGAACCTGAACAACGGCAAGATCCCGGCTCGCGTCGAGTACCCCGGCACGGAGCAGACGACGAACGGTGCGGCGCTCAGTGCCGCGATCGCCGCGCAGGGCGGCGGCCAGGACTACTCGACGCCGATGTGGTGGATGACCAAGTAGTCGTTGCCGTGACGTGACGGCCGCGCCGGCGCCCGGCCGGTGTGGCGGAGCCCCCGGGGACGTCGTCTCCGGGGGCTCGCGCATCCGGGCTCGTGCTTCGAGGGCGCCCGCCGGGGCGCCGGCCGGTGGCCGCGGCGGGGGAGCCGATCGGCCACGGCAAGCGGGCCCCGTGGCCGACGGTTCACGACGACCCGTCGCGCATGAAGACCAGGATCAGCCCATGGGCGTGGGGCGCGTAGCCGGGGCGAGTCGTAACGCCCATCGGGTAGATCTCGACGCGCTCGACGTCGCCGGGATAGAGCATGGTGAGGATGCAGGTGTCGACGGCGCGCGCGCCGTCCACGTAGACCTTCGGGTCGGCGATGCCGGGCATCGTGTTCGGGCCGCGCAGCGAGAGCGCCGGGCAGCGTCCTAGGTCCCCGACCTGGATCGACGGGACGTTCCGGACCATCGCGTCCAGGAGCGTGCCGTGTTCGTTCGCGAGCTCCGCCTCCCCCAGCACCGTCACGCCCAGATCGGCCGGCCCCGCGTCCCGCGCGCCGCCGCGCGATGAGAGCGGGACGCCCAGGCACCCGAGGGTGAGCGTACCGAGTGCGAACACCGCTCCGACGTGCTGCCACATGGATTGCCTCCTGCCAGGGGTACTGCCAACACCACGTAAGTGGGAAACTGCACGGAGCGGGCCGGGGATGGGGGCGCGGGCTCGAGGCGCCGCGCGCCGGCTCGGGTCGGCGGGTGCGGGTCCGGGACGACGGACGGAAGGCGACGTCGTCGCCTGAAACGAACGGGCGCCGGGGAAGCTTCCCCGGCGCCCGCGCCGTGTCCGGCACCCGTGCGGGAACCGTTACTCTTCCGCCTCCTTGCACGCCCGCAGCCCTTCGAACAGCCGCTCGAAGTGCTCGGGCCCGTGCTTCGCCGTCGCACAGAGGCGCAGCCGCGCCTGCCCGGGCGACACCGCGGGGAACGTGACCGCGGAGACGAAGATCCCGTGCTCGAGGAGCAGCCGCTGCGCCCAGCGGTAGGCGCGCCACTCGTCGCCCAGGAGCAGCGGGACGACGGGCGTCGTCGACGCGCCGGTGTCGAAGCCGAGCCGGTCGAGCCCTTCCTTCAGGATGCGCGTGTTCTCGCGCAGCCGCTCCATGTGCTCGGGCTCCTCCTGCAGGATCCGCAGCGACTCCAGGATCGCCGCGGCGTTCGCAGGCGTGACGGCGGCCGAGAAGATGTACGGCGCCGAGCCGTGCTGGATGTAGATCTTGAGCGCCAGCGACCCGGCCACGAACCCGCCCGACGACGGGATACCCTTCGAGAGCGAGCCCGTGTGGATGTCGATGTCCGCCGGGTCGATCCCCTGCTCCTCGCAGATCCCGCGGCCCGTCCGCCCGATCGCGCCGATCGCGTGCGCCTCGTCGACCAGGAGGAACGCGCCGTACCGGCGCTTGATGTCGATCAGCTCCGCCATCGGCGCCTGGTCGCCGTCCATGCTGAAGACGGAGTCGACGGCGATCAGAATGCGCCGCGCGCCCCGGTTCTGCGCCTGGCGCAGCCGCCGCTCCAGGTCCTCCATGTCGTTGTGCTTGAAGCGCTTGACCTCGCACCCCGCCATCTGCACGCCGTCGTGGATGCTGCGATGCGCGTACTGGTCGAGGATCGCGTAGTCGTTCGGACCGAAGAGCGACGTGATCGCCGCGATGTTCGCGTCGTACCCCGACGGGAAGATCGCCGCGGCCTCCTGGCCGAGGAAGCCGGCCAGCTCGCGCTCGACCTCCAGGTGCAGCTCGAGCGTGCCGGTCATGAGGCGCACGCCGCCTGTAGACGTGCCGTACTGCTCGACCGCCTCCTTGACCGCCGTCGCCACGCGCGGGTGCCCGATCAGCCCGAGGTAGCTGTACGACGAGAACATCAGGATCGGCTTCCCGAGCGCCACCGACTCGGGTCCCGGCGCCTGGCCGAGCGGGAGCTGGAACGTGTACAACGACTCCGGCAGCCCCCGCGCGAACAGCTCGAACCACCGCCGCACGGCGGGCGTGTCGAGGAGCGAGCCGGGTTCGATCAGCTCGTCGACCGTGCGCCCTTCGAAGAAGCCGTGGAACGGGTCGCGCGCGTACGCGGCCAGGCTGTCAGCCGCCCGGCCGGAAGACGACCTTGACCGAGCGGTGTCCGGCTTTGTCGAGAGCGGCGGTGAGTGCTGCACGGTATTCCTCCAGTTCGTATTCGTGGGTGACCATCCCCAGGTCGCCGAACCCGTCCTGCCGCATGAGTTCGATCGAGATGTCGTAGATGTCGCGGCGCTCGCCGCGGTACGGCGCGAGCCCGTAGGCGAAGACGCCGGCAAGATGGAGCTGCCGGTACCAGAGCCGCGTCCAGTCGGCTTCCAGCTTGGCCGCCGCGCCGACGAGGACGATGCGCCCGCCCTCGCGCGCGAGCGCCAGCGAGTCGCCCGCCGAGCCGGCCGTGCCGACCGTGTCGAAGACGAGCGACGGGCCGCCCTCCACGAAGCGCGCCGCCAGCGTCGGCTTGTAGCTCTTCGCGCCCGGGAGCGACGCCGCCCAGGTGTACGCCTCGTCCCGGCTGCGGAACAGGTGCGTCGCGCCCGCGCGCTCGGCCATCTCGAGCTGGAAGCCGTAGCGGCCGAGGACCGCGATCGGGCCGTCCCAGCCGATCAGCCGCAGCGCCTTGACGGTGAGCACGCCGATCGTCCCCGCGCCGATCACGAGGATCGTGTCCGGCTCGTCGCCCATCCACCCCGGGCGCGCCGGATGGTAGTCCTCGCCGCCGCGGTAGGGCGGGTGCAGCAGTACGGGCCGGAGCGCCGAGGCGAAGGGGTCCGTCAGTACCGCGATCTCGTCAGGCAACTGGCCCGGTCGATGGAGCTGGCTGACGTGGGCGACGAAGTAGCGCGACCAGCCGCCGCCGACGCCGGGGTGGTAGCCGATCATCGGGCCGCTGCCGATCGCGCCCTCCGTCGTGCGGCGGCAGAGCCCGTACTCGCCGCGGGCGCACGCGGCGCACGGCTCGAGGCCGCGCTGCACGCACGACAGCATCGGGTTCACGATCACGCGCTCGCCGACGCTCCACCCCTCGACCCCGGGCCCGATCTCCGCGATCCGGCCGACGTTCTCGTGCCCGAAGGTGAAAGGGAACGCGCCGAACGGCTCGAGCGTGAACGAGTCGTGCGCGGTGACCGCCGCCAGGTCGCTCCCGCAGATCCCGCTGAGCGTCGTCTCGACGCGGACCCAGTCGGGCCCGGGCAGCGGCGGCGGCTCGACGTCCTCGAAGGCCAGACACCCCAGCGGCCCGAGCGCAAAAGACGGCCGGCGCCTCGACGCCCACCGCGTGGCCAGGTACCGGATGGGACGGTAATGGAACCGGATCGCGCGCAAGTCCCCTCGGCCTCTTACGACAAGGAAGCCCATCGCCGTCGTTCACGGGCGGCGCGGGCGGTTTGCTGAGCGGTTATGATGGGGCAAAGCTACGTCGAAACAGAACGGTCGACAAGAAGAAAGTGGATCTCGGAGGAGCCTGGCGCGGACGCGTTGGCCCCGCGCGCGCCCTGCCCGGCCGCGACGGCGCCGTACGCGCCGTGCCCGGACTCGTGCGGCATGGCCGCGCCGCCTTGCCCGCGCGTCCCCGAATCCGTAACCTGCCGCCGGGAGTTTCGGCCGAGAGACCGAGGGAGAGGATCCGCAATGCCGCTGACGCCGTTCCAGAAACAGAAGGTCCGCCGGCTGTTCGCCGTCCTGGACGTGAACCGCGACGGTCGCGTCGATCGCGACGATTTCGTCCACCGCGTCGAGGCGCTCGCGCGGCTCCGGGGGTGGACCCGGGAGTCGCCCGAGTACGAGCGCAACCTGCACTTCGTCCTGGAGGAATGGGCCGCCGTGCGCGACAGCGCCGATCTCGACGAGAGCGGCGCCGTCGGCCCGGCCGAGTTCCTGCGCTACGCCGAGATCTTCCTGGACGACCCGGAAGCGGTGCACGCGTACGCCCGCGGCGACGTGCAGCTCATGTTCGACGCGATGGACACCGACGGCGACGGCGCGATCACCCTCGACGAGTACCGCGCCTATCTCGGCGCGTGCGGCGTCGATGCGTCCGCCGCCGAAGTATTCTTCGGGCATGCCGACCTGGACCGCGACGGCACGATCACCCGTGAGGAGATGGCGCGCGCCGTCGAGGAGTTCCTTACCGCCGAGGACCCGCAGGCGCCCGGAAACTTCATGTTCGGGCCGTTGGAGGGGGAGGGGGTGTCGGCGGGCGCCTAGTCAATTGCCACGTATGGAGGCCGCCGCCGCGGGAACGCGTTCCCGAGGCGGCGGCGTCGCGCCGTCGCCTCGGGGTACGTCACCGGACCCGCCCCAAGCGCATCGCGAGCGGCCAGGTGATGCACCTGGTCGCCCCACCGCCGTCGCCCCAGAGGGGCGCCAACCTTTCGCCTAGCGCTTCGATCGCGCCCGGGCCCCGCGCCCGCTCCATCGCGCGCACGCCCGACCACGTGCGCGCGTAGCCGAGGAACTGGTCCAGCGTCCAATCCGCTCGGAGCTGGAGCGCCGGCGCGGGGATCTCGTCGAACGGGAACGGGATCGTGCGGTAGCCGGCCTCGACGAGGCTCCGCTCCCACGGCCAATAGGGGGCGAGGACGTCGCAGTAGAAGTGCGAGATGATGGGGTCGACGTCGTCGCCCGCGCTCAGGAGGTCGTAGCATACGAGCGCGACGAGCGCGCCGCGCCGCGCGACCCGCCTCACCTCCGCGTAGTACGCGTCCAGGTCGAACCAGTGTGCGGCCTGCGCGGCGACGGCGAGGTCGGCGGTTTGGTCGGCGAGGCCGCTGTCCTGCGCGAGCGCCTGGCGGTACTCGATCCGCTCGTGCCGCCGCGCGTACGAGAGCTGCTCGGCACTCGGGTCGATCGCGACGACGCGGTCGAAGCGCTCGACCAGGCGGAAGCTGAGCTGCCCCGAGCCGCACCCCGCCTCCCACGCAAGCGACGTCCCCGGCGCCGTGTCGGCCAGGAAGTCGATGAGCTCGCGCGGGTACGTCGGTCTGTACTCCCTGTACCCGGCCGCGCGATCGGAGAAGTGGTCACGGAAGCCGAGGTTCATCATCGCTCGTCGGCCGTCGGGCCGTAGATCGACGGGAGGGGCACGTCGACGAGGCGCAGGTAGACCGTGAGCTGCCCGCGATGGTGGATCAGGTGGTTCAGGTGCTGCCGCGCGGCCTCGCCCTTCGGCGCCGTCATGAGCACCCGCTCGCCCATCGTGAGCGACCACGGCTCTTCCAGCGCCGCGCCGGTCACCTCGGCCAGCGCCGCCCGCGCCTGCTCGACGTTCGCGTCGAACATCGCCAGCAGTTTCTCGGTCGGCTCGAAGCTGTACCCGCCGCCCGCCGCCAGGTCGGTCTTCGGCGTGCGCAGCGTGGTCGCGATCCACGCGGGCATCAGCGCGACGAGCTGCGCGAGGTGGCCGAGCGGGAACGACTTCTCGTGCGGCTTCCACGGACCACGCTCCGTCGGGACGCGCTCGAGCAGGCGGCGGGTCGCGGCCATTTCGGCGTCGAATTCCTTCAGCGGGATCGCCGTGCGGGCGGTTTCGACTCGTTCGGCCATGGCTCCTCCTTGGGTAGGCAATCGACGAATTCGGTTGGCGGGACAATTTAGCGTCGCGAGAATCTTCGCGCCTGCCACCCGTCGCGGCTGCGGGGGCCGACCGGGCGCGCCGCGGCGCGCTGCTCGCCGCCGGCCTCTGACGCCCCTCGTGTCCCCGCCGGCTATTGCGTCAACATTCTTGGATGGGACAGACGTCGCCTCTTCGGTAATCGCAACTCCGCTTCCGAAAACACGTTGCAACCCTCCCTGCGACCCCTCGCGCTCTGTCTGCAGGAAGTGTTGGTCTCGGGGCATCGCGGGACGGCCGCCGTCGGCTCCGGCCAGCCCTGCGGACGCGGCTGCTCAGCCGACGTCTGGGTGCCTGCCGACCCCCGTCGCCGGCGCCCTCGAACCCCGATGCCGTGTACCCAAGTGAACCCACAGTGCCTCGTAGGGGACGAGGGGTGCAGTTCGGTGGACTATTTCCACCCAAGTGCACCAGTATTGTGAGCGGCGGACGTCTGGGTGCGATTGAGTGGGAATATTCGACCCAAGTGCACCCATGAACGCGGAGAACGCGTCGTGGGTGCAGTTGGGTACGGGTGGCGAAGCCGGGGTGGTCGGCCGGGCAGTCGGCCGCACCCCAAAGGGGCAGTCGCCGCCGGAGGCCGCCGCCCAGCCACCCCTCACGCGGGCCGGGCATCCGTTGTCGGATGCGCCGCCAGCTGCCCAGGTCTGGCCTCGGTCGCGCCAGCCGGTACATTATCCGGCAAACGTCGGGCGACGGCGGCACCATGCGTCGTCGCAACGCGTCGACCTGCTCGGTGCTCTGGTCGGCATGCGCGCGCCGCCCCGGCTTGAATCCCGCCGGCCCGGCCCGGTGCACCGAGCGTCGTAAGGCGACCCGCATCTCGAAACGGTGGTAAGCGCCATGGTCATTCGTCATTTCTCCGGTCGCGCCGGGCGGGGCCGTGCCCGCCGGGTGCCGGCGTCCCTCGATCGACTCGCCGTTGCCGCTGGCCGACGCGAGTGGCCTGTATCGCGCCGACGCGAGTGGTCCGCGCCGCCGCGGCGCACCGTTCCGGCGCGCGTCGGCTTCGTCGCGGCCGCCCTTGCCCTTGCCTTCGCCCTCGCCCTCGTGCCCGCCGCGTCGGCGCAGACGGTTCCGACGTACACGCGCGCGGATTCGATCCGCGGCTCGTTGGACGCGCCGGAGCGGACGTGGTGGGACGTGACGTTCTATGACCTGAACGTCGCGGTGAACCCGGCCGACTCGTCGATCGCGGGGTGGAACGCGATCTCGTACAGGGTCGTCGGGGAGCCGACGGAGATGCAGATCGACCTGCAGGCGCCGCTCGTGGTCGACAGCGTCGTGCAGAACGGGCGACGTCTCCCGGTCCGGCGGGACGGCGACGCCTGGTTCGTCCGGCCCGCCGGCGCGCAGCCGATGGGGTCCGTCCAGACGGTCACGGTCTACTACCACGGCAAGCCGCGCGTCGCGCCGAACCCGCCGTGGGACGGCGGCTTCACGTGGACGACGGACGCGAAGGGCCGGCCGTGGGTCTCGACGTCGAACCAGGGGCTCGGCGCGAGCGTGTGGTGGCCGAACAAGGACATCGGCTGGGAGGAGCCGGACAGCCAGCGCGTGGCGGTCCGCGTGCCGGCCCCGATGATCCATGTCGGGAACGGGCGGCTGCGGAACGTGACGAAGCACGACGACGGCACGACGACCTACGAGTGGTTCGTCGCCAACCCGATCAACAACTACGGGATCGCGGTGAACGCCGGCAGCTACGCGCACTACGAGGACGTCTTCGAGGGTGAGCGCGGTCGGCTGACGATGGACTTCTGGCCGCTCGACTACAACCTCGAGGCGGCCCGGCGGCAGTGGGCGCAGGCCAAGGAGATGCTCGCCTGCTTCGAGCACTGGTTCGGGCCGTACCCGTGGTACGAGGACGGCTACAAGCTGGTCGAGGTGCCGTACCTCGGGATGGAGCACCAGAGCGCGGTCACGTACGGCAACGGCTACCAGAACGGGTACCGCGGCCGCGACCAGTCGGGTACCGGCCGCGGCGACGACTGGGACTTCATCATCATCCACGAGAGCGCGCACGAGTGGTTCGCCAACAACATCACGGGTAAGGACCGCGCCGACATGTGGGTCCACGAGGGCTTCACGACGTACGCCGAGGGGCTCTTCGTGGAGTGCCGCGCGGGGAAGGAGGCCGGCGCGGAGTACATTCGCGGGATCCGTCGCAACATCCGCAACGACCGCCCGATCATCCCGGATTACGGCGTGAACGCGATGGGTTCGGGCGACATGTACCCGAAGGGCGCGAACATGATTCACATGATCCGGCGGATGCTCGACGACGACGTCCGCTGGCGCTCGATCCTGCGCGGCATGAACAAGGATTTCTGGCACAGCACCGTCTCGAGCGCGCAGATCGAGGCGTACCTGATCGAGAAGACCGGCCTCGATCTGAGGAAGGTATTCGACCAGTACCTGCGCACGGCGGACGTCCCGGTCTTCGAGTACCGGATCGACGGCCGCACCCTGCACTACCGGTGGACGAACGTCGTTCCCGGCTTCGACATGCCCGTCGAGGTCACGCTGAGCGACGGCGGCTACACGAAGATCCGTCCGACCGAGTCGTGGCAGACGGCGACGCTGTCGCTGAGCGACCCGTCGTCGTTCTCGGTGCATCCGGACTACTACGTGGGTGCCCGGCGGGTGGAGGGCTCGACGGAGTGAGCGGCGCGGGCGCATCCGGCGATCGCGTGATCGAGGTCGAGCGCCATCCGCTGCTGCGGGTGATGGCGTTCGAGACGCGGTTTCCCGCGCCGCTGGGCGAGCTGCCGGTCCCGGACGGGATCGGCGGCTTGCTCCGTCTCGACGCGCCGGTGCCGCTCCAGCGCGACGAGGCGGTGCGCGCGGCCGTGCGGGACATGCTGCGCTGGGGCGGCTACAAGCCGACGGGCCGTGGGAAGCCGGCGTCGGAGTACCTGGTTCGTGCGGTGGGCGAGGGCGCGCTCGACTCGATCAACCTCGCCGTCGACATCTGCAACGTCGTCTCGCTGCACAGCGGCTTCCCGATCAGCGTGGTGGATCTGGACCTCGCGCGGCCGCCGTTCCGGATCGCGGTCGCGCCGGAGGGCGCGTCGTACGTCTTCAACCGGTCGGGGCAGGTGATCGATCTCGCCGGCCTCGTCTGCCTGTTCGACGCCCACGGCCCGTGCGCCAACGCGGTCCGGGACGCCCAGCGGACGAAAACGCGCCCCGAGACGGTCCGGACGCTGTCGGTCGTCTGGGGCGTCGCGGGACACGAGGCGCGGCTCGAGGCGGCGACGCGGTGGTACCGGGAGCTGCTGGAGGAGCACGGGGCGAGGACGGAGGGGTGGGAGGTGGAGACGGCGCCGGACGTTTGAGGGCTTGCGCGGCGTCGCCGCCGACTCCACGAGCGTGACGGCCAGCGAGAGCCTCTGATCCGGGGCGTGTCGTCCCGGTCTCCGTGCGGGCACTGACCACCTTCCGCGCCTGCTCGAGGTCGGTTCGAAGCCAATCGCCTTGCTCGCCCCTGCTCAAAGCCTGGCGAAGTACTCCTCTATCTTCGCGGCCATCAGGCGACGTCGCTCCTCGAGGAACCCTTCGTAATCTCCCGCCAGCTCGCCGAAGACACCTTCCGGGATGCAGTGCTGCCGCAGGTTCTCGCGAAGCTCGGTGAGGTCTGTGATACCGCCGTACTTTCGCGGGCCGCCAGCGCACTGCTCCGCCAGCTCCCTAAAGTAGACCGACGGCGGTTTGTCGCCGATCGCGATGTTGATCTCGCTCTGTGCCAGCACGAAGTTCGCAATCTGGTTGTAGCGCCCGCGGCCCAGGCCTAACTTCTTGAGGTGGTTGCGCGGGAAGATGTGGTGCACGTCGCTCCGGTTCAGGATCAGGTCCTGCACCGTTATGTCGCGCGAGAGGAAGCCGCGGTCGTTCTCTTTGACCTGTGCCGCCTGGAAGACAAGGAAGTAGGGGCTTCCAGTCGAGGACGTTTCGAGTTGCTGCGGCAGAAGTGTCGACCAGTAGCTGGGCGACAGCTCCGCCTCGATCACGGCCGTGGCGTACGCCTCAAGTCCACGGACCTCCATCTGGCGGATGTCGAAGTCGAACCGGGTTTCCGGGGTGCTCGAATACCGCCCGGTCAACAGCGACATCACGAACCAGCGACGCACAAGCCGCTCGAGATCCGCTGAGTTCATACCTTCCGCCCGGCCGAGCAGGTAGATGATGTAGGCAAAGTTTACCGCATTCCGGGTACGGATGAGACGGCTACTAATGAAGCCGGCCGAGCGCAGGATCATCACCAGGCGCTGGAAATTGGTCTGGTTGATGAACTGGAGAACGCCGCGTCGAAGTCGCGCGAACGATTCCTCGGCAATCCATTCCTCGTACTGCCGCGTTTCGAAGTTGCGACCCGACAGCAGTGCTACGAGGTCTTGCAGCTTGCCGCGCCGGAACTCCGAGGTGAATGCGACGCGAAGCATGTCGGTGTACGACGGGTCGTAAATGTCGTCGTTCACGTCTTTCAACCACGACATCTTTTGGAAGAAGTCGGATTCCGCGAACGCCGGATCGTGCTTCGCGATCCGGTCGTGGAACTCCGGCGCGACGGCCAGGTGGCAGAAGTAGTCGATCGCCTTCCGGAGTTCGGGGCCGCCGTATGTTTCGTTCGCGGCGATCTTCGACATCGCGAAGTCGGCTTGGCTCAGAGCGGCGCCCGCGGAGTTCACCCGGATGAAGATCTCGGTGACCGTCTCGATGTCGAGGTCCTCGGCCAGCTCGATGATGCCGACGTGGTTGTTTAGGATCTTTCGGAGCTTCTCGATGGCGCGGTAAACAGTGCCGGGCTCGACCCCTGGATTTGCAGCGATGTAGGAATTGGCAAGATCGAAGAGCCCGGCCTCTGGTGCGAAAACCGTCGCGATGTCCGGAATCCACGCCGTATCCTTGCGGATCGCAGGGTTCGCGACTTCGAACCGCTCCTCGAGCGGGTGAAACGCGATCCTGATCCGCACCTTCCGGTAATCCTTAGTAATTACCTCGTGGCCCAATAGCGCGGCCATCAGCGCCGTTACCCTTTGCTGGCCATCGATGAGGATCCGTTTCCCAGCTGATAGGGTGCCGTCTTTCAGTCGGACGGTCGGGTTGCGCCACGCGATCAGATAGCCGACCGGATAACCTTGGTACAACGAATCGAGGAGGTTGCGCACCTTCGTCGCATCCCAAACGAAGGGTCGTTGGATCTCCGGGATCGCGATCTCACCCGATTTGACCCAAGCCAGCAGCGTATCGATCGGTTGCGGAGTGACGGTGTAGCGTTGTGTGGCCATGATCGGGTCGCTTTCGCCGAGTATGGAGTGGTTGGACCGGCACAGGTCCACTATACAGGTTGGGCGGGCATCGCTCACGGGACCGCCGCGTGGTGTGGCCGGGCCACCATATTACCCCAGGGGTCGGGTCAGGACAAGCGAAATCACGGCCGCAGTCCACCGCGCTTGAGTTGCATTCGATAGGTGATTTCGACCTTTTTCGCGAGCTGGATTCTCCAGCATGCACGAGAGTAAATCCTGAACATCGTCGCCTGGGCTCCGCCCGTAATGAATGGCATCGAGCCACGCGGCCAGGACAACGTTCTCCCGTGTTGCGGTGGAGTCGGCTCAGTCGCGAGCGGTAGTTCGCGTCTTACATGCCCAAAATGCCGATCCACGCCCCTTTTTTCCGAGCTCTCGATTCAAACTGGCGGGCGTCCGCGGGTTGTCCGCACCAGCACCCACATATACAATGTGGGCGTGCGCCGATCATCCGGCGCGAGGTGTCTCTTTCCCCACGTAACGCGGCGACGGATATGCCCGAAACGACCGGATCGGAACGGCTGCCCTCGGGCACCGGACGCGCCGAATTTAGGCCCGTAAGCAACCGGAGCTGGCCGGTAGCCGAAATCGACGGCGGCGCTCCAGCGCGGGGGATCGGAACTGGTACTTTCCCCCCCGGCATCGACCGCCGCGGGTTCCTGCGCACGGCGGCGGGTGGGACGGCGGCGATCGCGCTCGCGTCGGTGATCCCCGTCGGGTGCGCGGCGGATTACCCGCAGGCGACGGAGGACGGCGTCGAGCTGGAGGCGCTGAGTCCCAAGGAGTACGCGGTGCTCCGCGCGGCGGCCGAGGCGATCCTGGTCGACGTGCCGGTCCCGCCGGATCGCATCGCCCGGCGGATCGACCGCGAGCTGGCCCTCGCCGGGGACCCGATCAAGACGGACATGAAGACGGTCCTCACGCTCCTCGAACACCTGACGCTGCTCGGCGGGCGGCTGCGTCGCTTCACCGCGCTCGACGTCGAGGACCGCGTCGCCTACATGCACACCTGGGCGCGGAGCCGGTTCACGTTGCGGCGCGCGGTGTTCCAGGCGACGCGGGCGTTCATCTACTTCTTCGCGTACTGCGACGACGCGACGCGCCCGATCACGGGCTTCACCGGACCCTGGCGCGAGCGGATCGAGATCCCGGCGTACCCGGTGGATTTCGGGGAGGTGGTATGATCATCCAGGGGACGCACCGGACGGGCGACGTCCAGGATCGCGCCGACGTCGTCGTGATCGGGACCGGCGCCGGCGGGGCGACGCTGGCCGTGTACCTGGCCGAGCGCGGCTGGGACGTCGTCATGCTCGAGAAGGGCGGGTTCTTCCGCGCGGAGGACTTCTCGCAGCGCGAGGAGGAGGCGCTCGCCGACTTCAACGGCCGCCGCGGGCTCGACACGACCGCGGACAACGCGATCTTCCTCAACTACGCCGAGGCGGTCGGCGGGACGACGGTCCACTACTGGGGCGACTCATTCCGCACGCCGCCGGACCGGCTCCAGCGCTGGCGCGAGGAGCACGGCCTCGAGTGGATGACCGAGGAGGAGCTGGCCCCGCACTTCGACGCGATCGAGCAGGAGCTCGGGATCCACATCGCCGAGGAGCGTCTGCTCAACGAGAACAACCGCCTGGTCCGGAAGGGGTGCGAGGCGCTGGGCGTCGAGGCGCACATCCCGCCCACCGCGCGCATCGACTGCATCGGCTGCGGGTGGACGCAGTTCGGGTGCGCGTACAACCGCAAGACGTCGCAGCTCATCACGACGATCCCGCGCATCTCGAAGGTGGGCGGGCGGATCTACAGCGACGCCCGCGTCGAGCGGATCCTGGTCGAGAACGGCCGCGCGACGGGCGTCGAGGGCGTCCTCGTCGACCGGGCGACGGACCGGCCGCGCGGGCGGTTCCGCGTAGACGCGGACCTCGTCGTCGTGTCCGGCGGGGCGCTCGGGACGGCGGAGCTGCTGCTCCGCAACTTCGACGACCCGACCGTCGGCCGTCGCTTCTACATCAACCCCCACTTCTGGGTCTTCGCCGACTTCGGCCGCGAGATCGACAACGTCTCGGGGATCCCGTGCGCCTACGTCGTGCACGAGTGGCGGCTGGTCAGGCGCACGCCTTCGGGCGAGTACGCCGGCGGCGGGTACATCATGCTGACCAGCCACCAGTCGCCGGGGATCACGGCGACGATGCTCCCCGAGACCGGCGCGGCGCACCTGGAGCGGATGCGCAAGTTCCGCCACCTCGGCTCGCTCATGTCGGTGATCGACGAGGACCACCCGGGGCGGGTCTACCTGGACGGGGGCGTGCGCAAGACGGAGTTCCGGCTGAAGGGGATCGACGTGCTCAAGGCCGTCGACTACCTGAAGAACGCGAGCCGGATCTTCCTCGCCGCCGGCGCGCAGGAGGTCTGGATCCCCGACGTCTACGGCACCGTCGTCCGCAACGAGCGCGACGTCGAAGAGCGGATCACGGCCCGTTCGGTCCAGCCGAACGCGCAGTTCTGCGCCGGTAGCCACCTGCTCGGCACCGCGCCGATCGGCGCCGACCCGCGCGACTCGTTCGCCGGGCCGACGGGCGAGGCGCATCGGGTGAAGGGGCTGTACGTGGCGGACGGCGCGGCGCTGCCCAGCTCCGTTTCCGTCGACCCGTCGCTCACGATCATGGGCGTGGCGCGCTGGATCGCGGCGGGGATCCACGAACGGCACGGGAGGGCGGGGGTGTGAGCTACCGCTCCACCAGCGCACGCTGATCGACACTACGTCGGGGACCTGGAGGCGACGACCGAGGGCTGAGCCAGCTGGGCCGGCGCTCCCGCTCCCCGGGAGCGCCGGCCCAGCCACGCCATCAAGCGACGCCACGCGAGCGCCACACCCGTCCAGACCAGCACGACCGCGCCGGCCGATACCAGCCCCGCAATCGTCTGCCCCAGCAGCCCGGCCACCTCCCCCGTGTGCGCGAAGCGCAGGATGCTCCGCGCCCGCCGGCCGGGGGAGTTGTCCGCGAACGTCTCCCACCTCACCTCCTCGCCGGTCTCTCGGTCGAGGACGAGCTGCGCGCGCTTCTGCGGCTGACCCCCGTCGCCCTGGTCGATCGTGAAGGCGACCGGATCCGTCGCCGAGCCAGGGATCTGGAGCGTGATGCTCCGCCACCCCGGGAGCCGCGACTCCGCGCGCTCGGCCAGCGCGTCGACGCCCGCGAGCAGCACGGCGACCGGAGGTTGCTCCCCCCGCTCCAACGGGCGGGCCTCCCCGCGCGGACCCGTGGCCGCTCCACCGCCGTTCGGACCGCTTCTCGGCGCGGCCCCACCGCCTCCACCACCCCGCGTCCCCGCCGCCGGCGGCTCCTCGCCCGCCAGGCGGTAGACCAGATTGCTGGCCCACGGATACGAGATCACCACCCCCGACGCGACCACGATCGCCAGCGGGACCGCGGACCACAACCCGATGACGTTGTGCCAGTTGAAGTCCCGGGCCTTTCCGCTCAGGCCCCGCCGGAACACCATCACGTTCCGAAGCGCCTTCCGGGTCCGGTTGCGTGGAATCCAGAGGTACAGCCCGCTCAGCACGAGGAAGAGGAATCCGAGGTTGCACGCCCCGGTGATCGCCCGGCCCAGCGCACGGTGCTCGCCTTCCGCGCCCAGCCACCGGTGCCACGACACCACCTTCTGGAAGAACGCCCGCACCGCCGCGTTCCCGCTCCCGAGTACCTCGCCCGTGTACCCGTTGACGTAGAGCGTCCGGCCCCGGCCGTACGCCACCTCGACTGGCCGGTTCGGATCGTCGTGCCACTTGATCGATGCCGGCTGCCCCGCCTCCGCCTCCATGACCCGGGCGAGCAGGACGTCGACGGGGAGCTTCTCCGCACCCGGCGCAGGCGGGCCGCCGTCCAGCCGCCGGACGTCGGCCCAGGCGGTGATCTGTCTCTGGTACGTCAGGAGGACGCCGGTCACGGACATGATCAGGACCACGATCCCGACGAAGAGCCCGGTGATAAGGTGGGCCCAGAACAGGACATCGCGAAATCGCCGCATCGCGTTGTTGCTTTGGTCGTATCGGGAACCGGCGCGGTCCAAGGGCCGCGTCGCCCGCGGTGTATTGAGTTTGAGAATCGTTCTCAGAGTGGGTGGAAGGTACGGGGCGCGTGCGACGGCGTCAAGCGCGCGCCGCCACCCCCTTGACGTCATTCCCGGTCCTCGGATATCTTCCCGCCCGCTGAGATTGAGAACCGTTCTCAATCCGGGTGCCCCGCCGCTCGAACCGGCGGCGCCGGGCCATGCGTGGTGGAGGATGTCGTATGAACGAGAACCGGATGCCGAATCGACGCCGCGGGCCGTGGCCCGCGTTCCGGATAATCGCCCTGGCGCTCGCGGCCGCGCCCGTCGCGGCCATCGTGCCCGGACAGTTCGCGTGGGCGCAGGGCCAGCAGCAACAGCAACAACAGCAGCAGGCGCAGGGCGACCGCCAGGCCGAGGAACCGATCGCGCTCGACGAGATCGTCGTCACCGCTTCAGGCTTCGAGCAGAAGCGGCTCTATGCGCCGGCCAGCATAACGGTGCTGCCCCGGGTGGTCGTTTCCCAGCAGCGCAACAACAACCTGGCCGAGCTGCTGGCCAACGTCGAAGGGATCGACGTGGGGGACAACGTCGGAAAGACGGGCGGCCCGACCATCAGCCTGCGCGGGATGCCGAGCGACTACACGCTGATCCTGATCGACGGACGGCGGCAGAACCCGGCGGGGAACGTGACGCCGAACGGCTTCGGCGAGACCTCGACCGGATTCCTGCCGCCGCTCTCCATGATCGAGCGGATCGAGGTGATTCGCGGGCCGATGTCGACGCTCTACGGCTCGGACGCGATGGGCGGGGTGATCAACATCATCACACGGCGCACCGGTGATCGCTGGACCGGCTCGTTCGGCACCGACGCGACGCTGCAGGAGGAGTCCGGCTTCGGCAACACGTACTCCGGCAACCTGACGCTGGCGGGTCCGCTGGTGCGGAACCGTCTCGGCCTCACCCTGCGTGGCCGCCTCTTCCACCGCGAGGCGTCGGATCTCTCGCCGACGGGGGAAGTGGGCGAGGGCGTTGCGATCAGCAAGCGCGGCCCGAGCCCCGTCGAGGCGGACATTCACTCCATCGGCGGCCGGCTCACCTTTATTCCCGCGCGTGGCCACGAACTCTGGGTGGAATACGACGCCGCGCGGCAGGCGTACGACAACTCCGAGGGGCAGCTCGGCACGCTCGACCGGCCGGACGCGAACCCGCCGCTCTACCGCGGCTACGGCCCGGAGCTGCGCTTCGAGCGCGATCAGGCGACGCTCGCCTACAACTGGCGTTTCGTGAACGGGACGCTGGAGTCGAGCCTGATGCGGAACTCGACGGAGACGATCGGCCGCACCATCCCGGAGGGGACGCCGGGCGGGCTCCCCGGGAGCGGGGCGCCGAACAAGCCGGCCGGCGCGCCGCGCACGCTCGAGTCGACGAACACGGTCTTCGACGCGAAGCTGGTGCGCCAGCTCGGTGCGCACACGGTGTCCGTCGGCGGGCAGCACTGGGACGCGGAGATGATCGATGGCGTCGCGCTCGAGCCGTTCGAGTTCACGCAGTGGTCGCTCTTCGTCGAGGACGAGTGGCGTCTCCTTCAGCCGCTGGCCATGACCCTCGGCTTCCGTCGCGACGACCACAGCACCTTCGGCGGCCACATCAGCCCGCGCGCCTACCTGGTCTGGACGGCCGCGCCGAACTGGACGTTCAAGGGCGGGGTGAGCCGGGGGTACAAGACGCCGCGCGTCGAGCAGCTCGTCGACGGGATCATCGGCTTCAGCGGCCAGGGGACGATCGCCCAGATCGGGACGCCGAGCCTGAAGCCGGAGAAGAGCACGAGCACGGAGCTGGGCGCCTACTACTCCAACGCGACGGGGCTCAGCGCGAACGTGACGATCTTCGACAATCGGTTCACGGACAAGATCGCCGCGGGGACGCCGGTCCCGAACTGCACCTACGCCCTCGCGCCCAACCGTCCCGGGTGCGTGAATTACGGCGATTTCCCGGCGCAGGAGAGCTTCAGCCAGAGCGTCAACGTGGACAAGGCCGTCACGCGCGGCGTCGAGGCGGGCGCCACGATCCCGCTGGGCGAGATCTGGTCGGTCACCGGGAACTACACCTACACCTGGAGCGAGCAGCAGAGCGGGGAGAACGAGGGATTTCCGCTCACCAACACGCCGAAGCACATGGTCAACGGCAGCGTCCGGGTGAACCCCTCGGAGAGGGTGAACGCCTGGCTGCGCGGCGAGTACCGGAGCAAGCGCGCTCGCCGCACGACGGCCGCCCCGGATCCCGCCTACGAGGCGCTGGGTGACTACCGGGCGTATAGCCTCTTCCACATCGGCGGCTCGTACGACCTGGGGCGCGGCGTGACGTTGAGCGCCACGATCTACAACCTCCTGAACAAGGATTTCCTGCGCTACGAGGCGTATCCGGTCACGCCCACGCCGCAGAACCCCGAGGGGATCGCGTACACGAACGTGTACAACAACCACCAGGAAGGCCGCCGGCTCTGGCTCTCGCTGTCGTATCAGTTCTGAAACGGTCGCGGCCCGGAGGGAGTTGCCCTCCGGGCCGCTTTCGTCTCACCCTGCCGCCGCCGCGCTCACCTCACCGCCACCGCCGTGCTCACCCCACCGCCGCCGCGGCCGCGCGCCCCGCGGCCCGGCCGGAGAAGATGCAACCTCCCAGGAACGTCCCCTCGAGCGCGCGGTAGCCGTGCATCCCGCCGCCGCCGAACCCGGCGACCTCGCCCGCGGCGTACAGCCCGGGGACCGGCTCGCCGCCCGCGCCGAGGACGCGCCCGGAGAGATCGGTCTCCAAACCGCCGAGCGTCTTGCGCGTGAGGATGTTGAGCCGCACCGCGATCAGCGGGCCGGCGTCGGGGTCGAGGAGCCGGTGCGGCTTGGCGACGCGGATCAGCCGGTCGCCCACGTAGTTGCGGAACGCGCGGATCGCCATGATCTGCGCGTCCTTGCAGAACGGGTTCTCGATCTCGCGGTCGCGGGCGACGATCTCCGCCTCCAGCACCGCGGGGTCTATCCGGTCCTCGCCCACCAGCTCGTTCATCCCCTCGACCAGCTCGGGGAGAGTGCGGCGCACGACGAAGTCGCGGCCCTTCTCCTTGAACGCCTCGACCGGCGGTGGCGCGCCCTTCCCGATCCGGCCGAGCACCTTGCGGATGCTCTTCCCCGTGAGATCGGGATTCTGCTCCGAGCCCGAGAGCGCGAACTCCTTCTCGATGATCCGCTGCGTGAGCACGAACCACGAGTAGTCGTAGCCGGTGCTCATGATGTGGCGCAGCGTCGCAAGGGTGTCGAAGCCGGGGAAGCAGGGGGCCGGGAGCCGTCGGCCGAGCGCGTCGACCCAGAGTGACGACGGGCCGGGGAGGATCCGGATCCCGTGGTGCGGCCAGATCGGCGCCCAGTTCTCGACGCCCTCGGTGTAGTGCCACATCCGGTCGCGGTTGATGACCCGCGCGCCCGCCCGCTCGGCCACGCCGAGCATCCGGCCGTCGACGTAGTCCGGGACGCCGGACAGCATGCGGTCCGGCGGACGGCCCAGCCAGTCCGGCCAGTTCCGGCGCACCAGGTCGAGGTTTCCGCCGATCCCGCCGGACGTGACCAGGACGGCCTGCGCCCGGAGCGCGAACTCGCCGACGACGCGCCGCGAGCTGGACGTGCCGCGCGGCGCGTCGCTCGGCTCGAGGACATCGCCGCGCACGCCGTCGACGACGCCGTTCGTCGTCGTCAGCTCCGTCACCCGGTGCCGGAACCGGAAGCTCACGAGCCCGCGCGCCTCGGCCTCGCGGACTCGCCGCGCGAACGCTTCCACCAGCTCGGGACCGGTGCCCCAGGTGATGTGGAAGCGCGGGACGGAGTTCCCCGGCCCGCCCGCGAGCTGGCCGCCGCGCTCGGCCCAGCCGACCACGGGGAAGAATCGGATCCCGAGGGCGCGCAGGTACGCGCGCTTCTCGCCGGCCGCGAAGTCGACGTACGCCTCGGCCCAACGCCGCGGCCAGTGGTCCTCGTCGCGGTCGAAGCCGGCCGTGCCCAGCCAGTCCTGCCAGGCGAGGTCTCGGGAGTCGCGGATCCCGAGGCGACGCTGCTCCGGCGAATCGACCAGGAAGAGCCCGCCGAACGACCAGAACGCCTGCCCGCCCAGCGATTGCGGCGGCTCCTGGTCCAGCACGATCACCCGCCGCCCCGCGTTCGCCAGCTCCATCGCGGCGACGAGCCCGGCCAGCCCGGCGCCGACGACGATCGCGTCTGCATCGTAACGTGACATGACGAATAAAGTTGCCCGGTCCGCGCCGCCGCACAAGACGGCGGGCGGGCGCCCGGCCGCATGCCGGACCTCATGGTGGCCGGCGCGCCGGACCGGCCGTCAGCCGGGGGAAGGGCCAGGCGCCCGCCCGCAGTTGCGTAACGGCGCGCGACGTCGTAACTTGCGGATAATCATCCCCCTCGAGATTGCACCCGATTCACTCCGCGAGTCGTGCCGATGTCTGGTCGTGTAGTTGCGATGTCGCTCCTGGTCGTCGTGTCCGGTTGCGCCACGATGGGCGCGGAACCGCGCGGAAGCGCGGCCCCATCGGCGCGCGGAACCCAGGCCGTCGACCAGAAGGCGGCCCCGCGACCGGCCGACACCCGCCCGAGGCCCATCCGCCGCGCACGGCCCGTCGAGCATGTCGACCCGGCCGAGATGGCGTCGCGGTTGCTCGCGGAGGTCAACGCAGCACGTCGGCGTGCGGGCGCGCGGCCGCTACGGGTGGACCCGGCGCTCACGCGCGCGGCGCGGCGGTACGCGCGGGAGCTGGCGTCGCGGCGCGAGATCGAGCACGTCTCCACGACGCCGGGGCGTCGCACGTTCCGCGAGCGGATCGCCGCGGAGGGCGGGCGCGCCCGGGTCGCCGGGGAGAACCTGGCGCGCCTCACCGCGAGCCCGGCCACGCTGCCGGAGCGCGCCGTACGGGCGTGGATGCGGTCGCCCGGCCACCGCCACAATATGCTGGACTCGACCTACGCGCGTACGGGGATCGGCGTCTGGCTCGGCTCCGATGGGATCTGGTACATCGTCCAGGAATTCGCGTCAGCCGACTGACGACGGGCCCGCCGCGGTGCCGAGCCACGCGGCGCTCGGCGAGTTGCTCGACCGCCACACCGACTTCGGGCCGGCGCCGCTCTCCCCCGAGATCCGCGTCTTCCAGGCCCGCAGCCTCGTCGAGATCTGGGAGGCCGCCGAGCGACTCGCCGGGCGGACCTTGCCGCCGCCGTTCTGGGCATACGCCTGGCCCGGCGGCGCCGCACTCGCGCGCGTCGTCCTCGACCACCCGGATTGGGTCGCCGGGCGACGGGTCCTCGACCTCGGAACCGGCGGCGGCGTCGCGGCGCTCGCGGCCGCTCGCGCCGGCGCGCGAGAGGTCGTCGCCAACGACCTCGACCCCTGGGCCCTCGCCACCGCCCGCCTCGCCGCCGACCGCCAGGACCTCGGGGTCACCCCGCTCCTCGCGGACCTGACCGCTTCGCCTCACGCGATCGACGAGTTCGACGTCGTCCTCTGCGGCGACCTCGCCTACGAACGACGCGTCGCCCCGCGCATCCGCTCCCTCCTCTCCCGCGCCGCCGCCCGTGGCGCTCTCGTCCTCGCCGCCGACGCCGGACGCGCCTACTTCGACGACACCGGGATGCGTCGCATCGCCGAGTACACCATCCCCGTCCCCCGCGACCTGGAGGGCGTCGACGAGCGCACGGCCCGCGTGTACCGCGTGGAAGCGTGAGACGCGACGCGGCCGGCGGCATTTCGCGCCCGCCGCGCCAACCCGCGCCCGGCGCCGGTACGTCGTGCCCCCGCACGGACCCGCGCCCGCCGCCGACCCGCCCGGGGGTAGTTGCGCAATTCGTCGCCAGGCGATATATCTGTTGAGAATGAGTCTCAATCAGAGGTGCCGCCCGCGATGATCGCTGTGGAACAGGCCGCGCACACGAGCGCGGATTCGGTCGAAAACGTCGGAGAGTTCTCGCACGACGCCGACGCACCGGTGCTGCGGCTCGGCGAGGTCCCGCTCCGGCGCACGGTCGAGCTGGTTCGGATCGACCTGCCGACGGACACGATGGTCCCGCTGCTGGAGCGCGGGATCGTGCCCGGGTGCCGGATGTGCCCGCTGCGGCAGTCGCCGTCGGGGGATCCGATCCTGCTCGTGGACGGGGTGGTCCTCGCGCTCCGGCGCGAGATGGCGGAGTGTCTTCGCGTGAGGGACATTGCGCCGGACGCCGACTGAGGCGACGGCGTCGCAGCAGGAAAGCAGTCGAATGAGCAGCGAGTGCGGCGTTGCCACGACCGATGCGCGCGTGGAGTCGGGGAGCGTGCGGAGTGGGAGCGTGCTGGTCGCGCTGGTCGGCCCGCCGAACTCGGGGAAGTCCACCCTCTTCAACCAGCTCACCGGTCTAAGACAGAAAGTCGCGAACTACCCGGGCGTGACGGTCGAGAAGCGCCTGGGGCACGCTCGTTTGCCCGACGGCCGAGAGGTCGGGGTCGTGGACCTGCCCGGGGTGCACGGCTTCGCCGCGCGTTCGCTCGACGAGAGGGTCGCGAAGGACGTGCTGGAGGGCCGTGCGCCGGACATGCCGGCCCCGGACGGCGTGATCCTCGTCGTCGACAGCACGCGGCTCGAGCCGCAGCTGATGCTGGTCGAGCCGGTGCTGGAGCTGGGCCTCCCGACGCTGCTCGTGCTGAACATGACGGACGAGCTGGAGCGTCGGGGCGGCGGCGTGGACGCCGATGCGCTGGCGGAGCGCCTGGGCGTGGAGGTCGTCCGTGCGAACGCGCGGGCGGGCGTGGGGCTGGACCGGATCCGGGCGTTCCTTGCGAACGTCGCCTCGGGGGCGGTAGCGGCTCCGGTCGCCGCGGGGGGTGTGGGCACCGCGGACGCCGCCGCGCATGCCGCGACCGTCGAGGGCTCCGCGGCCGCCGCGGACTCGATGACCGCCGCGGACTCGACGACCGCCGCGAACCCTGTAGCCGCGAGCGACGCCGGCGTCGCGACGTCGCCTTCGCGCCCACGCCGCATCGAACTCCCGGTCCTGGACACCTACGTCGACCGGCGCGGCCGCATCCGGCGGATCGGGCAGCAGGCGCGCTACACGCCGCCGGCGCCGTCGTGGCTGACGGAGCGGCTGGACGCGATCTTCCTGCACAAGGTGTGGGGGCCGCTCATTTTCTTCGTGGTCGTCGCGCTCGTGTTCCAGGCGATCTTCGCCTGGGCGGCGCCGCTCATGGACGGGATCGAGGCGCTGGTCGAGGTCTCGGGCGCGTGGCTGTCGGACCGGCTGCCGGACAACTGGTTCCGTTCGCTGCTGATCGACGGCGTGTGGATGGGCGTCGGCTCGGTCATCGTCTTCCTGCCGCAGATCCTCATCCTCTTCCTCTTCCTCGGGATCCTCGAGGACTCCGGGTACATGGCGCGGGCCGCGGTGATCGCCGACCGGATGATGTACAAGGTCGGGCTGCAGGGCCGCGCGTTCCTGCCGCTGCTGTCCGGGTACGCGTGCGCGGTCCCGGCGATCATGGCGGCGCGGACGGTGGAGGACGAGCGGGACCGGCTGGCCACGATCTTCGTGGTGCCGTTCATGACCTGCTCGGCGCGGCTGCCGGTCTACACGCTGCTGATCGCGGCGTTCATCCCGGACCGGCCGCTGCTCGGCCCGTTCTTCGGCGCGCGGGCGGCGACGCTGCTCGGGCTCTACCTCCTGGGCGCGGTCGCGGCGGTCGGGACGGCGTTCCTGCTCAAGCGCACGCTGCTGCGCGGCGAGAGCACGACGTTCCTGATGGAGCTGCCGCCGTACCGGCTCCCGACGCTGCGTTCGCTGGCGATCCGGCTGCTGGACCGTGCGCGGATCTTCCTGCGGCGCGTCGGGCGGGTCATCCTCACGGTCACGGTCGTGTTGTGGGCGCTCACGCAGTTCCCCCGCGTCGACGGCCAGGCGCCGGAAGTCGACGACAGCGCACTCGGGCGGATCGGGCACGTCATCGAGCCGGTGATCGAGCCGCTCGGCTTCGACTGGCGCATCGGCGTGGGGATCATCTCGTCGCTCGCGGCGCGGGAGGTCATCGTCGGTACGCTCGGCACCATCTACGGGATCGAGGAGGCGACGGAGACGTCGACCGAGCTGCGCGACCGGCTGCGGCGCGACCTGGACATGGGGAGCGGTATCGCGCTCATGGTCTTCTTCGCTTTCGCGCTCCAGTGCATCTCCACGATCGCGGTCGCCCGGCGCGAGACCGGCGGCTGGAAATGGCCCGCGATCCAGTGGGCGTACATGCTCACGCTGGCCGTCATCGGCGCTTTCATCGCGAATCGAATATTCTGATGGCCGGTCGCTGACCCGGCCCATCGAAGGCCCGCGCCGCCGGCACGCCGGCGGCGCGATCTCGTTTCACGGCCGGTCGGTTACTAGGCCGGGCCGCGCCGGGGTGGGTACAATCCTTGCCCGCGTCCGCGCGGGATGAAGCGCGAACGACGCGAAGGACTCGGAGATCGCAGGCGATCGGGCGACCGGCGGCACGGGACGGCGGACCGGCGGGCCGGCGGCGCCGGCCCGATGGGGGACCGTCGCACGCGCTTCTCCATCTTCTATTTCCTCCTCGCCTTCCTGATCCTCCTCGGCATCAACTACCTGCTCGGCCAGCAGGACACGGCGCGGATCTCGTACAGCGAGCTGAAGGCGCGGATCGCGGCGGGCCAGATCCAGGAGGTCCGCGTAGGCGACGACATCTTGCGCGCGACCATCGCCGACAGCGTCTACCGCGCCGGCACGCCGCGCGTGCTCACCGCGGTGCGCGTCACCGGGGACGAGGAGCTGATCCCGCTCCTGGAGGCGAACGGCGTCGAGTACGAGGGGACGACGGAAGGGTGGCTCGGCCAGGCGCTCGGCTGGCTCTTCCCGCTCGGGCTGCTGATCCTCTTCTGGGTGTGGATGCTGCGTCGCATCAGCCCCGCCCAGGGCGTGATGACGGTCGGGAAGAACCGCGCGCGGATCGTGGGCGAGGAGGGGACTGGGGTGACGTTCGAGGACGTGGCCGGCGCGGACGAGGCGAAGGAGGAGCTGGTCGAGGTCGTCGATTTCCTGAAGACGCCCGACAAGTTCGCGCGGCTGGGCGCGAAGATCCCGAAGGGCGTGCTCCTGGTCGGCCCGCCGGGGACGGGGAAGACGCTCCTCGCCCGCGCCGTCGCAGGGGAGGCGGGCGTGACCTTCTTCTCGATCAGCGGCTCCGAGTTCGTCGAGATGTTCGTCGGCGTCGGCGCCGCGCGCGTGCGCGATCTCTTCGAGCAGGCGAAGGCCAACGCGCCGTGCATCGTCTTCATCGACGAGCTGGACGCGCTCGGCAAGGCGCGCGGCGTGGGCGGGATCATGGGCGGCCACGACGAGCGGGAGCAGACGCTGAACCAGCTCCTGGTCGAGATGGACGGCTTCGACCCGCGCACGGGCGTGATCATCATGGCGGCGACGAACCGGCCGGAGATCCTGGACCCCGCGCTCCTCAGGCCCGGTCGCTTCGACCGCCAGGTCGTCGTCGACCGGCCGGACAAGCGGGGGCGGGAGGCGATCCTGCGCGTCCACGCGACCGGGATCAAGCTCGCGCCGGAGGTCGACATGGCCGAAGTCGCGAAGCGGACGCCCGGCTTCGTCGGCGCGGACCTCGCCAATCTGCTCAACGAGGCCGCGCTCCTCGCCGCTCGACGCGACAAGAGCGCGGTCGGCATGGAGGAGATCGACGAGGCGATCGACCGCGTGATCGCGGGGCTCGAGAAGAAGAGCCGGCTGATCGGCGAGCGGGAGCGGCGCATCGTTGCCTACCACGAGGCGGGGCATGCGATCGTGGCGGAGCGGGTCGAGACGGCGGATCCGGTGCACAAGATCTCGATCATCCCGCGCGGCGTGAGCGCGCTCGGCTACACGCAGCAGCTCCCAACCGACGACCGCTACCTCCTGCGTCGCCAGGAGCTGCTCGACCGGCTCGCGGTGCTGCTGGGTGGCCGAGCGGCCGAGGAGCTGGTCTTCGGCGAGGTGTCGACGGGCGCCGGGAACGACCTGGAGCGCGCGAGCGAGATCGCGCGCCGCATGGTCACCGAGTTCGGGATGTCCGAGCGGCTCGGCCCGGTCCACCTCGCGTCGCGGCGGGGCGCGCTGTTCCTGGACGGGCGCGGCGTGCAGCCCGGAGAGGAGCCGGGGCGCGGGTTCAGCGAGGAGACGGCGCGGGTCATCGACGCGGAGGTGCGTCGCCTCGTGTCCGAGGCCCACGACCGGGCATTCGACCTGCTGCAACGGGACCGGGCGGTCCTGGAGGAGCTGGCGCAGCGGCTGCTCGAACAGGAGATCGTGGACCGCGAGGAGCTGCGTCGCCTGATGGGCGCGCCCGAGCACGAGCCCGGCGACGACGTCCGGCCCGACATCGGGCACGTCCCCGACCAGGCGGCGGACTGAGGGACGACCCATGGCCCGAGCGCCGCGCGAGATCCCGGCGGTTCCGACGCGAGGCGAGATGCACATCGGCGACGTCGCCCGCGCCCGCGCCTTCGCCGAGTTCCTGCGCGCGCACCGCGGCGAGCGGCACATCGTCGCGCTGCAGGACTACCCCGACCCGGACGCGATCTCCTCGGCCGTCGCCTACCGCATGCTGGCGGCGCAGTTCGACATCGACACGGACGTCGTCTACGAGGGACGCGTCAGCCATCAGGAGAACCTCGCGCTCATCCACCTGCTCGACATCGAGCTGACGCGCTTCACCGACTCGCTCCCGCTCGACCGGTACGACGGCGCCGTCTTCATCGACAACCAGGGGACCACGACACGGCTGACCGACCGGCTTCAAGAGGCGGGGATCCCGACGCTCGCGATCATCGATCACCACGCGCCGCAGGGCGTGCTCGAGCCGGAGTACAGCGACATCCGCCCGGTCGGCGCCGCGGCGACGATCCTGATCGACTACCTGCGGAGCGGCGAGATCCTGACGCTCGCGGCGGACGACCCGGAGCACGTCAACCTGGCCACCGCGCTGAACCACGGGCTGCGCAGCGAGACGAACGGCTTCATCCGCGCGGGCCCGGAGGAGTACATCGCCGGCGCGTACCTGAGCCCGCTCATGGACGCGCAGCTCCTCGAGTCGATCCTGCGGGTCCAGCGCAGCCGCGGCACGATGGAAGTGATCCGGGTGGCGCTCACGGAGCGCACGGTCCGGGGCGGGATCTCGCTGGCCGGCGTCGGTTACCTGCGGCACGCGGACCGGGACGCGATCCCCCAGGCGACGGACTTCCTGCTGACCGAGGAGAACGTCCACACGGCGATCTGCTACGGCATCCTGCTCGGCGAGGGGGAGCGGGAGGTCGTGGTGGGGAGCGTGCGCACCTCCAAGCTCACGCTGGACGTCGACCAGTTCCTCAAGAGCGCGCTCGGCACCGATTTCCGCGGCCGCTATTACGGCGGCGGCCGCGCCCGGGCCGGCGGGTTCGAGATCCCGACCGGCTTCCTCGAAGGCACGACCGACCCGCAGGAGATGAAGATGAAGTGGGATGCCTTCAATCGTCAGATCCAGCGGAAGATCCTGCGGGCCGCGGGGATCGAGAGCGGGGAGGAGGGCGGCGGCTGAGGCCGCCGCGAGCTCGGCCGGGCGGCGCTTGCGCGCTACGCCCCGGGGTTACGGAGTCCGACCGCGGCGAAGGGGCGGCGCGAGGTCACTCCTCGCGCCAGCTCCAGGCGCATAGCTCGTCACCGCGGCCGGCGCAGCGGATGTGCTCGACGGCGGGCCGACGGCGCAGGTACGCGCCGACCAGCTCTTCGACGACGGCCGCGTAGAAGGCGCACGCGGTGCCGCCGGGGTCGATCTCGGCGGTCATCGAGCCGCGGAGCCGCAGCTCGAGCGGCCAGCCCGCGACTTCGACGGCGGCGCCGCACGCGATCTGGCGGACCACCCAACGCATCGCGCGGCGGATCGGGCGGTACGCCGCAGAGCCGGGGAACACGCCGAGCAGGCGAACGCTGACCGCCGTGCGGCGCCGGAACGCGCGCTCCGCGATGCGGGCGCCCGCGTCGCGCAGGATCGGCTCGGCGTCCGGGCGGCGCAGGATCAGCCGGAACAGATCCCGCACCTCGTCCAGCGGCACGCCGCGCCCTTTCCGCACCGCTTCTTCGTAGCGGCGGATCTGCGACTCGACGACGCTGGTCAGCCCGAGGCGCCGCGGCAGGCTCGCCGCCAGGTCCTCGTCCTCGAGCACCTCGCGCGGCTTGTCGCGCGTACGCACCGCTTCCAGGAGCGCGAGGGGGAGCAGAGGATCGACCGGTGCGGCGGATCGTTCGGTCGTACTTCGGCTTGCGACTTGGGTCATGGCCTCACGTATCGAGCCGGGGATCGGCCCTAATCTGGCGAAACCCGCGGACGGCGGCAACGGCCGCGGGCGGCCCGCTTCGTGCATCCGCCCTCGTCTCGGTCGCGCGGCGCCGGTGGACTACGCGGGAGATCGACATGGTCGACGAGAGCTGCATCTTCTGCCGGATCATCGCAGGCGAAGAGATGGTGAGCATCGTGCACGAGGACGACCTCACCATCGCCTTCATGGACATCCAGCCGGCGAGCCCGGGGCACACGCTGGTCGTCTCGCGCGACCACTACCCGACCCTCTTCGAGGTGCCCGACGCCGTCGCGGCCCACTGCCTGGCCGTGGCCAAGAAGCTCGCGGCGGGCGTCCGCCGCGCGGCCGGCGCGGACGCGATCAACATCTTCAGCGCGAACGGCCGCGCGGGCGGTCAGGACGTTCTCCACTTCCACCTCCACCTGATCCCGGTCCGCGAAGGCGAGGATTTCGCGTTGCAGCTCCCCAACCCCAACGCTGAAATCCCGACGCGCTCGGAGCTGGACGTCATGGCGGCGCGCATCTGCCGCGCGATCCAGGATGGCGAGCCCGCCGTCGCCGCAACGCAGGGTGAAGAGTGACCACATCGGGGCGCGAGCCGCGTCGGATGGCCCCGGCCGGACCGCCCCGGGACGGAGGAAGAGCATGGATCGGAACCGGACCCGCGGTACGAGCGTCGTCGCCACTGGCGCGGCAGGCGACGTCGTGATTCGCGACATGCGCGCTATCGCGCGCCCGGCGGCCGTCGCCCTCGCGATCGCGTTCGCCGGAGTGGCCGCGTGCGAGACCCAGACCGCCGAGCGCGCGGCGGACCAGACGACGGGCGGGGCGGCCGGGCCGGCCGCGGAGGTCACGCCGGGCCAGGACACGGCGCCGATGGCGGCGGAGCCCGTGGCCACCCAGCAGATCGTCACGGTGCGGGTGACCGACGGCGGCATATCCGTCGAGCCGACGACGGTGCGCCCGGGCGCGACCACGTTTCGTGTGACCAACGAGACGTCTTCCCCGTACGACATCGACATCGACGGCCCCGGCCCGGACCGCGAGATCGAGAACCTTCCGCCCGGCGCGACCCGCGACGTCTCGATGACGTTGAGGGCGGGCACGTACGAGATCGAGGCCAACGAAGAGCGCGAGCCCGAGCGCGAGCGATCGGCGTACATCACGGTGCGGGAATAGGGTACGGGTGGCGCGGCCCGCCGGCCCATCCTATAATGACGCGGCCGCGCGGTTCGCGCGGCCGCCTCGCTAGGGGGCCGGCAAGTCCGCTACCATCCAGCCCATGCGCCGTTACGCACCGTACGATCCTCCCGAGTATATCTCCTGGACCCCGGATCCGAAGCTGGTCGCGGAGTACCGGGCGCGCCTGGAGTCCGATCCCGAACGCAAGGCCGTCGTCGCCGGACTGGACGAGGAGAAGCTCCTCGCGATCTACGAGGGACTGGTCCGCAACCGCTTGCACGACCTGGCGCTGAAGCGATGGGTCCGGCAGGGCGTGATTTCGAAGGCGTGGCTCGGCACGGGCGAGGAGGCCGCGACGATCGGCGCGGTGCACGCGCTCGACCCCGACCGCGACGTCGTCGCCCCGATGATCCGCAACGCGGGCGCGTGCCACGAGTTCGGCATGCCGGTCGAGGACCTGTTCCGCGGGTACCTGGGCACGGCCGACTCGCCGACCGGCGGGCGGGACCTGCACGTCGGCGACCGGTCGCGCGGCGTGATCCAGCCGATCTCGCACGTGGCGGACATGGTCCCGGTCATGACCGGCGTCGCGCTGGCGTTCCGCCGCCGCGGCGAGCCACGCGTCGCGCTGACCTGGGCCGGCGATGGCTCGACGAAGACCACCGCGTTCCACGAGGGCGTCAACCTGGCCGCCGTGCTGAAGGTCCCGGCGATCATCGTGATCCAGAACAATCAGGTCGCGCTGGGCACGCGGCTGGACCAACACGGCGCCGGCGATTTCCGCGCCTGGCCGAAGATGTACGGTATGGCCGGCGCGGAGGCCGATGGGAACAACGTGCTGGACGTCTACGCGGCGACGAAGCTCGCCGCGGACCGCGCGCGCTCGGGCGGCGGCCCGACGCTCATGATCGTCGAGACGTTTCGCATGGGCGGCCACGCGACGCACGACGAGGCGGAGGCGCGGCGCACCTTCGCGCCGGAGCTCTTCGAGTACTGGGGCCGCCGCGACCCGATCGGGCTGTACGAGGAGTACCTCGTCGGCGAGGGGATCGGCCGCGACGCGCTCGAGGCGATCGAGGCGCGCGTGACCGAGGAGATCGACCGCGCCGCCGAGCTCGCGCTCGCCTCCCGCGAGTCGGCGATGCCGGCGCCCGAGTCCGCGGAGTTCGACGGGATCAGCGCAGGGATCCGCCAACCCGGGCTCGCCGAGCGGCTCCAGCGGCGCTGACCCGGCACACTTCTTCCCCTCCCTCGTCGACGCACGTCGACGAGGGAGCTGCATGAACGGGGCGGCGTTCACGGTCGGGGTCGAAGAGGAGTTCCAGCTCGTCCAGCCGGACGGGTACGAGCTGAAGGGCCGCGCGCCGGAGCTGCTGGCGGACGGCGATCCGGCCAAGGAAGAGTTCCAGCGCACCATGGTCGAGGTCGCGACGCCGGTATGCGCGAATGCGGCCGACGCGGTGCGCCGGATCCGCGAGCGGCGCGCACGGGTCGCACGGCTCGCCGCGGAGCACGGGCTGGTGATCGCGGCCTCGGGGCTGCACCCGGTCGGGCCGTACCCGGCCGAGCAGGTCAGCGATGTCGCCCACTACCGCCGCATCGCCGAAGAGGGCGGCGCACCGATGCGCGAGCTGCACATCTTCGGCATGCACGTGCACGTGGCGGTGCCGGACGCGGAGGCGGCCGTCCGCGCGATGAGCGGCGCCGCGCCCTACATCCCTTACCTGCTCGCGCCGTCGTGCAGCTCGCCGTTCCACAAGGGCGAGGACACGGGCTTCGCGAGCTTCCGAACGCTGCTGCGCGGGATGTCGCCCAGGGTCGGGCCACCGCTCCCCGTGGCCACGGCCGGGGAGTACACACGTTTGATCCGCATGCTCGGCGCGGAGAACCGCCCGCCGGGCGAGAGTCCGATCGCATGGGACATCCGGCCGAGCCAGCGCTATCCGACCGTCGAGTTCCGGTTCTTCGACGCCTGCCCGCAGGTGGAGACGGCCGCGCTGCTGATCGCGATGGCGCGCGCGCTCACGGTCATGTACCACGACCGCCCCGCGCCGCAGCCGTCCGGGCTCGAGCAGCAGCTCATGCTCGAGAACCGCTGGCGCGCCGCTCGGTACGGGCTCGATGCGCGTTTCTTCCGCCTGGACCCGCTGACCGGCGAGGAGCGGAGCGCGCGGGACGCGATCGCCGCGCTGATCGACCGGCTCGGCCCGATCGCCGAGCGGATCGGCGACGGCCCGATCCTCGCCGCGGCCGCGCGCGTGCTCCAACGGGGGACGGCGGCGGACGAGATGCGCCGGATCTTCGAGGACACCGGCTCGTATCCCGACGTCGTGCGGTGGGTCGTCGAGCGGACGATGGAGGGCGCGGCGGAGCCCGAGTCGCACGAGTCGCCGCGAGGCGACGTCGGTGGCGATGTCGCCGGCGCGAAAGCGGCGTGACGGCGACGCGAACGGCGCGGGAAGCCGCCGCGTGACGGCAACATGAACGCGGCGCCGCGGCGGCCGACGCCTCAGACGCCGCAGCGACCGGCCAGCTCGAGGAACTGCGTCAGGATTCGGTGGGTCAGCCCCCAGATCGCGTACTCCCGGTAGCGTAGGGAGGGGAAGGCGCGGCGGCCTTCTTCCAGCTCGACCAGGATCTCGCCGGCGGCGCGGGGGTCGCGCAGCTCGGAGATCGGGATCCAGAGCGCGGCGTCGACCTCGCGCCGGTCCGGGATCGCCGAGGTGTCGGGCGGCACGCCGACGACGAACGGCGCGATCAGGACGCGCGGCAGCCGCGGGTTGCCGGGGAGCAGCTCGTCGAGCGCGCCGAGGAGCGTGCCGGTGCGGACGAGCGGGACGCCGGTCTCCTCCTCCGTCTCGCGGAACGCGGTGGCGACGAGGTCCGGGTCGGACGGCTCGCGGCGCCCGCCCGGGAGCGCCATGTGACCGGACCAGGGATCGTCGACGCGCTCGGCACGCTTGATCAGCAGGAGCTCGAGCTCGTCGCGGGGGCGGAGCACGACGGTGACCGCGGCCTCGTGCACGGCGGGGGTACGAGGCTGTCGCGCGGGCGGCCGTCTCTCGAGCGCCCGCTCCAGGACGGTGAGTCGCGGATCGTCGATCATCTTCGCCTGGCGGTACCCGCATCGAACCCCGGGAGTTTCCGGGCGAGGATGCGGGACGCGATTCCGGTACCAGAGTACGCCGGGCGCGCCGGGCGGGCAATGAGCGGGTGGAAGTCCGGCGTGGCCGGCGGCGTACTCGGGCGTACCGGGTGGCGCGCGCGGGTGCGGGCGTTCGACCCGCGATCCGGTGCGGCGCCCGCCGCCGCGCCCGCCCGAACTGTTCGCGCCGTTCGCGTGTATCGTTGAGCATGGGAAGACCGCGAAAGAACGGAGACGATCGGAGCCGGCGCGACCGGATCTTCGAGCGGGACGGCTACCGGTGCGTCTACTGCGGCACGGTCTTCCCGGCGGAGGAGCTGACCCTCGACCACGTGCAGCCGCGCGTCCGGGGCGGCGACCGGTCGGACGGCAACCTGGTCGCGTGTTGCAGGCGCTGCAACGTGGAGAAGGCCGGCGCGCCGGTGTGGGCGTTCCTGGCCCGGCGCCCCGATCTGCGCGCGAACTTCCTGAGGTACGCGACGGCGGTCTGGCCGCGCATCCGGCGGGCGGTCCTGCAGGCCGCGGAGCGCCGAGACAGCCCAGTCGCGGAGCGCTGAGACACCTCGTTCGATGATGGCAGTGCGGACCCGTCCCCTCCTGGCGATCGTCGCCGTGGCCCTTCTCGCCCTCGGGTGCGGGAAGGAGGGGGGCGGCGTGCGCGTCGATCCGGGCGGTGCCGTCGCGCGTGGGCGCGCGTACGCGCAGGAGCTGATCGCCCGGGAGCGCGGTGGCGACACGCTCTCTGCCGGCGACGTCGTCGCCCTCGGCTACCTCGAGCGGTTGCGCCTCGGGCTCGGCAGCCCGTTCCGGCTGATCGATCAGGCGCTCAACGACCCGCGGCTGGACGCCGCTTCCCGCCGGAGCACCGCCCACGCGCTACTCGCCCGGACGCTGGATGGGCAGGCGTACATGGTGGACCCGGCCGCGCTCGACCGGATCGGCGCGACCGGCTACCCGCTGCGCCCGGGCGCCGGGCGGCACCACCTGGAGCTCATCGAGAGCGCGGTCACCGAAGCGCGCGACCCCCGCGCCGGCGAGCTGGCCGTCCGGCTGGCGTACGCGCTGGCCGCCGCGGAGGCGGGCGCGGGCCGCCGCGGGCCGGAGCTGGCCGCGCAGGTCGCCGCGCTGATCCGGGACCGCGAGGTCGCGCGCGCGGACGCCGAGCGGCTCCTCCGCGAGGCCGCCGCGACCGGCCGCGACCCGATCGACCTCGTCCCGTCCTGGCGGGCGACGCGACGCTTCGCCGTCGAGCAGCCGCTCCTCGCGCCGCTCCCGCTGGCCGCCGAGCGCGAAGCGCTCGATCTCGCCCCGCGCCTCGCCTCGACGATCCGGGACGCCGCCGGCCGCGCCGCGAACGACGCCGCGAACGGCGCCGCGCCCCGGGCAGGCCACGTGCCGTTGCTGGGGTACGCTGCCGCGCACCGCCTCGTCCAGGTCGCGGACTCGCTCGACATGCCGCCCCAGGCGCCCGTCGTCGTCGCCGTCGCGCTCCACGAGCGCGAGATGCTCGCTCAGGCGACCGACGACGCCGGACGCACGGCCCGCGAGCGGTTCGCCAGGCGAGCGACGGACGAAGAGCGGCTCGCCGCGGAGCACGCGCTGCTCGCGGCCGGCGGCTCGGCGGGCGGCGCCGTCGCGCGCGCCGTCGTCTCCGCGGCCGTAGGGCTGCGCCCGTTCGCGCAGGAGCGCGTCTGGTTCCCCGGGTTCGGCGGACCCTCGACCCGCGAGCTGGAGGACCGCTTCGGCCTCGCCGCCGTCACCTTCGACGACGTGTCGCCCGCCTGGCGCCCCTACTATCGCCGGATGCTCGCCGACGCGCTGACCGACCTCCAGCGCGTGCTCCCGTCGCTCGACCTGCGCGGCCTCAGCGTCCACTTCGGCCAGAGCTCGAGCAAGGCGGCGACGCTCGCCGTCCACGACCCGCGCCGCCGCGCGATCTTCCTCCCGCCCGCGACCGGCGCGGGGACGATCGCGCACGAGGTCGCGCACGACCTCGACTGGCAGGTCGCGCTGCGACGATTCCGCGTCCGCGGCGACTACGGCTCCGATCGCGCTACGCGCACCGGCGGCGACCGCCTCGTCGAATCGCTGCGTCAACTGACGACGGCGACGCTGCTCCCGCCCATGCCCGGCGACTCGACGGCGCCGATCCACGCCCAGCGGCCGGCCGAGGTCTTCGCCCGGAGCCTCGACTGGTTCGTCGTGGTCGCGCTCGCGGGCGAGGGGCGGATGAACGGGTACCTCTCGTCGGTCCAGGACGACCTCCTCACCGGCTACGGCACCGTGCTCCCGCCCGACCTGACCGGGAACGCCGCGGTCGCGCTCGTCCGCATCCTCGACGAGGTCGCGCCGATCTACCCGGCCACGCGCGAGAACTTCCTGCGCGGTTACGGTCCCTTCCGTTCTCTCAAGCCGTACGACCTGGTGCGGCAGGTCGTCGAGGCCGAGGTCCCCGAAGACGACGCGACGTTGCGCCCGATCGTCGTCGTCGCCGCCGAGGACGTGCCCGCGCCCCAGATGAGCGCCGCGGGCGCGGTGCAGGAGGCGTTCGCGGCGCTCGAACGCGCCCGCGACACGGCGCTCGCCGCGATCGACGCCTGGACCTGCGCACTCCCCGCCGCCGCCTACGACCGCAACCTCGAGATCTCGCGGCGTCGCCTCGTCGCCCAGGCGACCGCCGCCCGCGCCCGCGGCATCGCGCTCCGCTTCGCCGAGGAGATCGCCGGGCCCGAAGGACGACGCTGGCTCGCCCGCCGACTCCACGGCGCGCCGACCCGGCCCGCCGCGCCCGACGACGCGATCTCCGCGCTCCTCCTCGAGCTCGCCGAGCGCGCTCGCACCGCCGCGGACATCCCGATACGCCCCGAACCGGGACCTCTGGGCGCGTTCACTCCTCCGGCGACCTGCGGCGCGCCGGCATGGTGGATTAGGAACGGTGCGGTGTGAGGGAGAGACAACGGGTGAGCGCGGAGATCAGGTAAGGGCGGAGATCAGGTGAGGGCGAGGCCCTCGAGGTCGGCGAGGCGATCTTCGACGATTGCCCGCTCGACCTGGGCGTCGATGCCTTCCGCGATCTTGTGGGCCCGCTTGTAGCAGCGAACCGCCATGTCGAATCGCCGTTCACGGCGATGTATGTCGCCAAGGAGGCGTAAGCAGCCGATCTGGCGGTACTTGTCCCCATGCGCGTCGAAATACTCCAGCGCGGTCGTGGCCAACGTTTCGGCTTCGCCCAGCTCGCCGATCGCCACGAGGGATTCCGCCTGGTTGAGCGACGCCACGGTCTGAAGGGAGTGGTCGCCGATCGCCTTCGCGATTTCGACTGCTTCCCGAGCCGCCTCCGACGCAGCCTTGTGGTCCCCGGCAAGGTTCAGAATCGCAGCCTCGTTATTCAGCGTGATCGCTTCCCCGCGCCGGTAACCGGCGCGGCGAAAGGACTCGCGAGACACCCGGAAGTGTTCCCGCGCCTGCTCCAGCTTCATCGAATGCGCCGCGATATGGCCGAGGTTCTGATGCGCGAGCCCGCGGATGCGCGGATCGTCGCTGATGGCAAGGATTTGCTCGAGAAGGGGGACCGCGGCGATGTAGTCGCCTCGGCTGAGGTAGACGGCGGCCTCGGCGTTCAAAGCCTCCGCAAAATCTTCGGGCAACTCCGCACGAATTGCGGTCTGTGCGCTCGCGCGCGCAGCCTCGAGCGCGAGATCCCAATCGCACCGCTGCCGATAAACAGACGACTTTCGCCGAAGCGCCTCCGCCACGATCGTCGGCGTGCTGGCGTTGGCCGCGACCGTTTCGTATACTCGAAGAGCGTTATCGAGATCACCGCTTCTTTCGAGGCGGACGCCCTGCTCAAGATTCTCGCGCTCGTCGTGCATGGATCTTGCCCGCCACTCGTGGACCACACCGCAGGGCCGCACCCTCGATCACTCCATTCTAGGAGGGAGCAATGAATCGCTCAAGGTTCCTGACGCTGGGCCTCGGACTTGCCATCGTTACGGTATTGGCCGCATGCAGCGAGCCGACGGCCCTTGTCGTCGATGAAGAGGTCCAACCCGAATTCTACTTCGGGGGCGGCAAGAAGGATCGCGACCACGGCGATTCCCCGCTGATCTGTCCGACGCACACGACGCGCTCGGCTACGGGGATCATTCGTCCGAATGGTGGCACGGTCAAACTCGACGGCCACAGCGTCACGTTCCCGGCCGGTGCCGTTACCAAGCCGACCGAAGTCACGATCCGGACGCCCGCTTCGCGGTACCTGATCGTCAATCTCCGCGCGGACGGCCAGGAGTATCCCACCTTCCGCAAGCCGGTCACGGTGACGATCAGCTACGACCGCTGCAAGGGTAGGATCGATCCGTCCGACCTGGTCGCTTACCAGATCGATCCGGACAGCGGGGAGCTGATCGAGCAGATGCCGAGCTCGGTGAACCCATTGCGGAAGACGGTGACATTCAAGACGTCCCACTTCTCGCACTTCGTGATCGCGGATTAAGTGGAGACGTCGTGATGTGCCGGTGGGGTCTCCTCTCGTGCGGTTCCCGGGAGTCGTCGCGTTAGGCGTAAGCCCACGCGCGGCACGTGAGGGACCGTGGTGTCGGGGCGGAGCGGGCTTCGCGGAGATGCACCACCGGGAAGGATTGCCGAGGCATACCATGTGAGGGTGCGGCCCGTAGTCGTGACAATTCGACGGCCGCGTGGGAGCCATCTCCCACGCGGCCGTTGTTGCGTTTGGGCGATCAGCGAGTTCGTCGCGGACTTTAGCTGACAGGCAGGATCGGCGTCTCAGGAATCACCAAGCGCTCGCCTCCGAGGCAATGGCCGAGTTCAGCTCGGCCTCACGCCATCAGTTCGCGATGGCGAAATTGGAACCCGCCTTGATTCGAGTACGGATCCGCATAGGTGCCTCCATTCAAGGATTCGTGAACACTCCGGGTTAACGCAGCGCCTTCGTACTAGTCGGCGATGGCGAAATTGGAGCCCGCCTTGACCTTGCTCCTGATACGCATTGCGATCTCCTTTGAAGGGATTGTTATAGGGGATGAACGGAAGCGCAGCCTTGTGGCTGGGACGCCGATCCTGGCCACTCGGAGGCAGGACTGCGCAGTAAAATGTATTGGACTGGTCATTCGGCGTGTCAAGGCAAACATATGAAGTAGGAGATTGGTTGGAATTTTGTTCGGATGTTTCGGGATGGTCAGTCATTCTGAGAACGTTTGATTCAGATACAAATGTCTGCTCCCACGACTGTGATAGCGTCGTGCCGGAACCGTTTCCCATGTGACGCGCACAAGCTGGACTGGGCCGAGGAGGCGGGCGGACTGGACAGGAGGTGTAAACTGATCGGAAATCACGCTTTTCGGGCCGACGTGGAATCTAAGGATCGCGGAGGGGGATTCCACCGCGATCAGGCGGGCCAGATATGATGCCAGTTGATGAACTGGCCCGATCATCTGGGGGAGAATCGACCATCCTCCCGTGCCCATCCTAGCTACAGTCGGGTGCGGCAGCCATGCCTAACTCGGCCACAGGACACAAAGTCATTGTACTCCCTGCCGGGCATGCCTATCTTTGATGCGCGCAGTACCTATTCCCTTCACCAGCCGCTACACGAAGCGCGCGGCTTCACCGAGCTATACACAGCCGGTACTGACCAGCGGTGGTTAGCCGCTGCGAGGCGATAAAGTCACGTTGCGCTTCGATTATGCCTGCACCATTCCGACGCACGTTACGCGCTCTGCAATCGGACCGCTCTCCAGCGCCTACAATATCGGTTCTCTTGGGGGTCGTCGTCATAGTTCTTTGGGCTTCCTGGTTCGCCGCTGCTTCGGTTCCAGTGCGCGTTCGGTCGATAAGTGCACACGTAGAGGTCAAGGGGGCGACCTACCCAGTAGCTGCAGTCATGGGCGGTAGGATCGAAAAGAACGATCTGGTACTCGGCAGCTGGGTTGAGCCCGGCACGGTGTTGGTGGAACTCGACGATGCCGAAGTCCGGCTTCGCCTGGCGCAGATCCAGGCGCGACGCGATGCTCGGATGATGGAGGCCGAATCGATTGCGGCGGGGATCGCGGCTTTCGAGCGAGAAGGGGAAGCCATTAACCGTGCCGGATTAGCTACGCTGACAGAGCTGCAGCGTCGTACGGACGCGGCACGCTCGCGAGCTCGGCACCTGCGCGAGGAAGCCGAGAGATCGAGAAGATTGGTCGCTGTGGGCGGAAGCACGCGTTCCGATGCAGATCGTCGATTGGTCGAGGCCGAAGAGGCGGAGCAACTCGTGGCCGCACTCGAGGCACAGATCGAAAGGGTTCGAGCCGAAGTCGAGCGGGACATGTCAACCATGGCCCGGGCGAAAGCGGAGCTCGGTCGGGAGCGTGCGAGTGCACTGGCCGATGTCAGGACGTTGAACGCCGAAGCCGAGCGCGCTCTTCATGAGCTGGCGCTATTGCGTCTGCGGGCGCCGATTGCCGGCCGTGTCAGCGATGTTCGCGAACTGCGTCCGGGCGCAGTGGTGGCGCCGGGCGATACGTTAGCCCTCATCGTACCCCATGGCGCGCACCAGATCGTCGCTCACATGCCGCGGGGCGTGTTGGGGCGCATACGACCCGGCCAGTCGGCGGAGCTCAAGCTGGACGCCTTTCCATGGGCGCAGTATGGCACAGTGCCGCTACGTGTGGTGCGCGTCGCGGACGCGCCGGCGGGTACGACATTTCGGGTCGAACTGGAACCCACATCTGACGACGTCGCTTTGCTGTCTCATGGGTTGACTGGTGTGGTGGAGATAGAGACGGAAAGGGTGCGGCCGCTGGTACTCGTGCTGCGCGCGGTGGCGGGAGCGGTCGACCTATGAACGTGCGGCATGCGGCAGTTGCATCGAGGCGTTGGCTGATCCCAGAGGTTGTGCAAACATCGGCCATGGACTGCGGGCCGGCCTCACTGCATGCACTCTTGAGAGGCTTTGGGTTGCCATCCAGCTATGGCCGACTCCGGGAAGCGTGTCAGACTGATATCGATGGAACCTCGATCGACACGATAGAAGACGTAGCAAATCTACTCGGCTTGGAAGCGGAGCAGATTCTTCTGCCTGCCGATTGGGTCGTACTCCCGGAGGCGAATGTCCTGCCGGCAGTGGTGGTACTGAGGCTAGCGAATGGGCTAACTCATTTCGCAGTGGTGTGGAGGCGGCACGGGAGATGGCTTCAATTGATGGATCCGGCATGCGGGCGTCGCTGGGTGCGAGATGTGGATCTGGTACGGGAGCTCTACGTCCACCATGCGACGGTGCCTGCGGCCGACTGGGCGCAATGGGCTCGTAGCTCCGAGGCGCGGGCTATGTTGGCCGCTCGCTTGCGGGCCCTTGGCGTTCGGGACGCGATCGCCCTCGTCGACCGTGCAGCATGCGCGTCTGATTGGATTGCATTGGCCCGGCTTGACGCTGCCACCCGGGTCGTAAACCGCCTTGTCGATGGACGAGCACTTCGGAGAGGGGCCGATGCTGAGGCCGTACTCGGCGAGCTCATCGCGAGGGACCAGCAGGGGGACGCTGGGACCGCGATCCCGGAAGTGTATTGGAGCGCGTGGGAGGCCGGAAACGACCCCGAAAGCGGGCCGAGTGTTCAGGTGTCCGGTGCCGTCCTCGTTAGGGTACGGGGAGTGAAACCGCCAGACCGGGATTCATTGCAATCACTACCAGAGCTTGCGGCAGCCGCGGTGGAGCCAGAGCCGCGGCCTATCCGTACAGTGCTCGAGCTACTGGAAAGCCACGGAAGGGTGGCACGCGTAGGTCTTGTTGTCGTGGCCGCTCTAACCGCGGCCGCGATGTTCGTGGAAGTCCTTCTCCTCCGCTCGCTAGTCGACCTCAGTGCCCAGCTCGGACTCTCCTATGACCGCGTCGCGATGATACTTGCATTCTCGGTATTGGCGTGCGCGCTCATGGGAGTCGAGTGGGGTGTGCACATGCACGCGGCGCGACTGGGCAGGCAGATCGAGCTGGTCCTACGCCGGCGATTTGCAGAAAAGCTACCACGACTCCCGGACAGATACATGCACAGCCGGCCCGTTTCGGACATGGCGAAGCGGTGCCACGATTTGCATGAGGTTCGAGTCATTCCGACGCTATTCGTTCGGTTGGGTGCAGTACTTGGCGCCATCCTCGTCGCAATCGTTGGGATCATTTGGATCGCGCCCGACCTATGGCCATGGGCACTTTGCGCGGGAGGAGTTGCACTCGCGATCCCGTTGGGTTTTCGGCCGGCGCTTGAGGAGCGTGATCTGCGCGTCCGGACTCATGCCGGTGCTCTCGGCCAATTCTACCTCGATGCCGTTTTTGCACATTCGGCGATTCGCGCCCACGGGGCCGAACAGAACGTGGATCGTGAACACGAGGCGCTAATGGTGGATTGGGCGCGTGCAGCTTGGCAACGGGCACATGCCGTGATAGGTCTCACCATAACGCAAATGGCGATCGGAACCGCGCTCGCCGGCTGGATGCTCTACCGATACACTCAGGTCGGAGGTGAAGCGCACGGCGTGCTACTTCTTGCATACTGGGCTGCAGCCCTTCCCGCCATGGGCGAGGAACTCGCATACCTTCTTCGTCGGATTCCCGCCGTTAGGAACACTACCCTACGTTTGCTCGAGCCGCTTGCTGCACCGGATGACGCGTCGATGGCGATCAGGGTCTCGGTCGCCGATTCGAACACACCTGTGGATGCGCTTGTGTCGTTAACTGCCCGAGGTTATCCGGCACCGATAAGCGCGGGTTCGAATCCAAGTACTGATGCGAATACCAGTGAGAAGGGTGTAAAGATAGAGTTCAGCGGTGTACGCGTGGTCTCGGGTGGCCACCTGATCTTACGCGATATCGATCTCGTCATCGAACCCGGCGAGCACGTTGCAATCGTCGGTCGCTCAGGTGCTGGTAAGTCCACGCTGCTGGGGGTCCTCCTTGGCTGGCATCGCACGGCTGCCGGTGAGGCACGAGTCGACGGTTCGCTATTGACACCGGACCTGCTAGCTCGGGTACGGTCCATGACCGTGTGGGTGGATCCCGAGGTATATCTTTGGAACCGCTCCTTTATCGAGAACCTTCGCTACGGCGTACCGGCGAGTACCGTCGCGGATCAATCTGCTGCGATTACCCAGGCGGAACTGGTGGACGTGCTCAAGCGGCTGGAACGCGGAATGGCATCGCGCGTGGGAGAGAGTGGGCGGCGCTTGTCGGGCGGCGAAGGCCAGCGGCTGCGCCTCGGCCGCGGTTTTGTGCGTCAAGGAACTCGTCTCGTCCTGCTCGATGAACCATTTCGTGGGCTAGAGCGAGATCGCCGTCGGCGTTTGCTTCTCGCGGCCCGCCGTCACTGGGCACAAGCCACATTGCTGATAGTCACACACGACGTCGAGGAAACTCTTGACATGCCACGGGTGCTGGTCGTCGAGGACGGCCGCATTGTCGAGGACGGCGATCCTCGTGTGCTTGTCAAGGCTGACAGCCGCTATGCAGCCTTGGTCGCAGATGAGCGCGCTGCGCGGTTGGAGGTGTGGGGCCGTAGCGCGTGGCGCCGCCTCGTGGTCGCAAATGGTCGCGTAATCCAATAAGCCGGAGATGCACGGTGAGTGAGTGGCTCTGGCGGTTGGACGATGCAGCGGAAGCTGTAGCTGCGCTGGCGAGAGCAGCGCGGCTGGAACGGCATCGCGGGGAAACGAACACGCTTACCCTTTCCAGTGATGGCCTCGTTGCTTCGGTTTGCGCAGGGGATATCGGCTCAACCATCGAGGGGGCGGCGCATGCTCTGGGTCTCGAAGCCCAGGCGCTTGCGGTCGGATATCGTGATATAGTCCCTGCACTACAGGGCACCGCACCTGGTGTCATGTCAGTCCGGACTCGAGCCGGCACCGGCTTGATTGCGGTCCTGACAGCGACTCGTCGCCGTTTACGCCTCCTGACCCCGCGCGGTGAGCTAATACGGACGACGATATCGGAAGTCGTCGATGAAATTCGAGCGGCTGGCGAGCGGGATGTGGAAGTCGCCCTTCGTTCCGCAGAGGTGGTTCCGGGGTGGCGTCAGGAACGCGCAAGAGCCGCGCTTGCGGAAGCGTTGCTGAGTGAGAAACGCATCGCGACAGCCTGGCACCTGCGGCCCGGCTGGCGAGCGGGTACGAAGGCCGCCGCACGCAATGCACGTCTCGTTGGCATCGCGCTTCGTTCCCTCGCAACGCATCTGGCTGAATACGGACTGTTCATCGCCAGTTGGTGGCTGCTCGGCCGCATTACACTCACCGGACGGATAGAGCCGGCTTGGGTGATCGCATGGGCCTTGCTCTTCATTGCATGGGCACCAATTCGGGCTCTTTCTGCTCGTGTGGATAACCGCCTGGCGATTGATCTCGGCACCTTTGTCCGTCGTCGGATGCTTGGCGGTACATTCCGACTCGACCCGGATCGCTTACGGCAGCTGGGAGTTGGGCAAACGCTTGGTCGCGCGTTGGAAGCGGACGCCATTGAGAATGTCGCCGTGGCGGGCGGAGTCATGGCCATCACTTCGGCGGTCGATCTCGTCATCATTGGAATTCTGCTCCTTCTTGGCGTCGCACCCGCATGGCACCTTGGTGCCCTAGCCGTTACATCGACCGCAACTGCGTATTGTTTCGTCCGATATTATCGTGAGCGGCGGCAATGGACCGTTCGGCGCTTGGGGTTGTCGTACGCGGTGATCGAGCAGGTGGCCGGTCATCGCACCCGTGTAGCGCAAGACACCATCGCCGAGGACGTTGAGCGTAATGATGTGGCCCTGGCGCGCTATCACGACGCCGCTGCGCGCATGGACACATGGAATGAAATCTTGCGTGCGCTGCCCCGCATCTGGTTTCTTCTGGGGATCTTGTCCCTCATACCGGCCCTTATCGTAGATACGCCGGACATTGCACGCATCGCGATCTCTCTCGGTGGCATCATACTCGCCGCCCGTGCGTTTTTCCGCATAGGGCTATCGGCTGAGGCGATTTCGCGCGCGTTGATCGCATGGCGGCGTATACGGCCGTTCCTCAATGCGCCGGACCGGGACGAGCCGGGCATCGTCGGTGTGCCGAAGACCGGGACTTCAGATGCACTCGTGCTGATTCGTGGACTTGGTTATCGGTATCCAGGGTCGGGCCGAAAAGTGTTCACCGACGTCCACCTGGATGTCCACGTGGGGGAGCGCTTGATGATCGAGGGGCCATCGGGCAGCGGAAAATCGACATTCGCTGCGGTCGTGGCGGGTCAGCGGCGGCATACAGAAGGGGCCATACTGCTTCGCGGGTACGATATCGGAACATTAGGTGCAGGGTGGTGGCGGAAGCGTGTGGCCTATGTCCCTCAGTTCCACGACAACCATCTGGTGATGGGCTCGCTGGCGTTCAATCTGCTCATGGGCAGAGAATGGCCGCCTACTGCGGATGATCTGGCCGCAGCAGAGCGTGTTTGTGTTAAACTCGGACTTGGGCCACTCTTGGAGAGAATGCCTGGCGGATTGTTTCAGCTCGTTGGGGAAACGGGCTGGCAGCTTTCACACGGCGAAAAAAGCAGGATTTTCCTTGCGCGCGCACTCTTGCAGGAGCCCGACGTCCTGTTGTTGGACGAATCGTTCGCTGCGCTCGATCCAGAAACCCTCCGGATTTGCGCCGCAGCGGTTCTTGAGTTTCCCGGCGCCGTGCTTGCTATAGCACACCCATGACGCCCGCCGATTCTGGTCGGCGATGCAGCAGCAATACGGTCTGGGCCGAATCGGCCCGTCGGCAGGTCAAATGTTCGCCCCTTTGAGTTGTAGCCACGGTTGCCCCTTCACACCCCCGGCACGTTCGCTCCCCAGATGATCTTGTGGAGCTGGACCTGGAAGCGGACCGGGAGCCGGTCCTCGAGGATCCACTCCGCGAGCTGCTTGAAGTCGATCGCATCCCAGACGGGCGAGAAGAGGATGGCGCGAAGCGACCCTTCGCGGACGCGGGCGGCAAGGCCGCGCTCGTCGAGGACGTTGCGTGCCCATTCGTAATCCGCGCGGTCCTTGATGACGAACTTGATCTCGTCGCGCGCGGTCAGGTGGTCCAGGTTCGACCACAGGTTGCGCTGCTCTTCGCCCGAGCCGGGACACTTGAGGTCCATGATCTTGTGCGCGCGGGGGTCGAGCGGCGAGACGTCGACCGCGCCGGACGTCTCGACCAGCACGGTGTAGCCGCGGTCGAGGAGCATCTCGGCAAGGCGGAACGCGTTGCGGTGGATGAGCGGCTCGCCGCCCGTGATCTCGACGAGCGGCGTGCCGATCGCGTCGACGCGGGCGATGATCTCGTCGAGCGTGACCTTCTCGCCGCCGTAGAACGCGTACTCCGTGTCGCACCAGGCGCAGCGGAGCGGGCAGCCGGTCAGGCGGATGAAGGTGCATGGCAACCCCGCCCAGGTGCTCTCGCCCTGGATCGAGTGGAAGAGTTCGGTCAGGCGAAGGAAAGCGGGCATTGTCAGGGTGCGATGGTGTTGCCGCTGTGTTGGCGCTTTACGGAAAGCGCGCCTTCGGCGCGCGGGGATCGGCGGCCTGCGGCCGCGGGGGCGGCCGCCTGTCGCGGCGGGTGGCCCCTTCGGGGCGGGGCGGCGCCTGGCGGCGCGGGGCTGCCGGCTCGCTTCGCTCGCCGGCGGGTGGCCGCTTCGCGGCGGGGTCGGCCGCCTGGGGCGGCACGAGCGCGCTACGCGCGCGGCCCCGCGGGCGCTTCGCGCCCGCTGCTCCGCCCGAAGGGCCCCGCCCCGCGGCCGCCAGG
>CALBZE010000121.1 GCA_937889645.1 uncultured bacterium | reverse complement strand
GAGTTCGAGGCCGTGTTCCACAAGATGTACGACCTGTCCCGGAGCGCGCCCTTCGACATCAAGAGCACGGCGGCGCCGCAGTATCGCAGGGTCATCCTGCAACGCCAGGTCGCCGAGCGGAGGGCGGGGGAGCGAACGGAGGCGCCGGTGCCTCTCACCGCTGGGCTCGGTTTCTCCCTCGCCGACGGCGTCGGTCGCGCCAGAGGCGTGAACGACGGCGACGGCTTCCTCTTCATCAGCCACACCGGCGCGATCTGCCCCTCGGGCTTCCTCCCGCTCGCGGCCGGAAACGTTCGCCGGGACGACCTCGTGGACGTCTACCGGAATTCGCCCCTCTTCCGCCAGCTACGCGACCGCAGCCTGCTGAAAGGGAAGTGCGGCGTGTGCGAGTACAAGGACATCTGTGGCGGGTCCCGGGCTCGCGCCTACGCGGTCACCGGGGACTATCTCGAAGCCGAGCCGTACTGCGCCCACGTTCCCGCCCGCTGGCGCCGGATGGTCGAGGCGGGTAAGGCGGGTGAGGCGGGTGAGGCGGGTGAGGCGGGTGAGGCGGGTGAGGCGGGTGAGGTGGCGCCGGTGGAGGAATACCTCGCCGATTGAAGTCGCGGCCGCGGCCGCGGACCGGGAACGATGGCAATGCGGGCGCGACGACGCGTCGCGGGCGCCCGCCGCCGCCGCGGCTACACCAGCGACCCCTCCTCGCGCAGCAGGTCGCCCACGGTCGTATTACGGAAGAAGGCCAGGACCTTCTCGGAGATGTCCTTCCAGCGATGGTGCGCGGGGCACGGGTTGCCGTCGTTGCACTCGAGCCGGCCGAGGATGCACGAGCGCTGCGGGCCGACCGGGTCGAAGGGTTCGAGGATCCGGTACAGTGGCAGGTCGTCGGCGTCGTACGCCAGCCGGAATCCGCCCAGCGGGCCCCGCGTCGACGACAGCACCCCGTGCCGCGCCAGCACGTGCAGGATCTTCGACAGGTAGTTCCGCGGCACGCCCAACGCCTCCGCCGCCTGTTCCGTGCGCACGAGGCGTGACCCGTTCGCGTGCTGTGCGATGTATAGCGTCGCCCGGAGTGCGTACTCCGCCGTATCCGAAAGCATCCACCCTCCGACTTCACGATTCGCGGGCCCCCGCACCACGGGTGCCCCGCAGAATTTGTTACCCGCAGGTGAACAATAGGATCGCGCCTCGACGTGCGGCGGGCAACCCCGCGCGGCACCGGCGCGACGGGTGGCACGCCTCCTGCCCGCCCGACGCCCACACCGACCTGTCGGGGGACAGGGGGGCGGGCGCCGTGCAGGAGACCGGGAGGGCGAAGCCATGGCCTGCGGCGAAGTCGATGAGGCGACGCCGCCCGAGGCGCCGCCGATGCGACGTCGGTTCCGGACGGACGCGTTCCAGCTCATCGGCCTCGGGTTCATCGTTGCGGTGCCGGTCCTCGCCCTGGCGGGCCTCTTCGGGATGAAGCGCGCGGAGGTGTCGGCGCGCGGCGGCGCTCTCGAGCTGACGGTCCGCTACGTCGAGCGGCTGCGGTTCGGGCAGACGCACAACCTGGAGATCCTGGTGACGAACGTCGGGGCGCGGTCGTTCGACACGCTGACGGTGTCGATCGACCCGGCCTACCTCCATGGCTTCACGAACGCGACGTGGACGCCATCGCCGACGCAAGCGCACAAGGTCGACCTCGCCGGACCGCGGGCGGGCGAGGGCCGACTGATCGTCGTCGCGTTTCGTGCCGATCGCTACGGGCGCCACACCGGCGCGGTCAGTGCGACGGCGGGCGGCGACACGGCGCGGGTCGTCCTCAGCACCTTCATCTTCCCTTGAGGCGCCGATGGAAACGGTCGTTCGCGTCGCCGTCCTCTACGTCTTCCTCATGCTCGCGCTCCGGGTGCTGGGGAAGCGGGAATTCAGCGAACTCACGCCCTTCGACCTGGTCACGCTGATCCTGATTCCCGACATCGTCCTGCAGCAGGTCAAGTGGGTGATCCTCGAGCCGGACGGCCGGATCAGCGTCATCCCGGTCCGCCAGGAGGAGTTGGGGCAGTCGAGCGAACGCCACCGATCCACCACGTGAACGTGCGCCGCGCACGGATACTGCACGGGAGTATTGCTCCGGCATCCACCCGCGGTGAGGGAGCGGATCATGAAGGAAGGCGGAAGCGACCCGGCGCCGCTCGCGGCCTCGCGACTGTACCGGCCATGCCTACCGGAGAACCTGGGCTTCGACACGACGGACGAACTGGACCCCGTCGCCACGGAGTTCGGCCAGCCGGACGCGATGGCCGCGCTCCAGTTCGGCCTCGCCATGAGCGATGCGGGCTACAACATCTTCGTCCTGGGCGAGCCCGGAACCGGCCGCACGACGCTGGTCCGGCGCACCGTGCGGGAGCACGCGAAGTCGCGCCCCACGCCGCCGGACCGCTGCTTCGTCTCGGACTTCCGGAACCCGCGCCGCGCGCGCGTGCTGGAGCTCGAGACCGGCCGCGCGCCGGCGTTCGCCAAGGACGTGAGCGACCTGATCGCGGAACTGCGCGACTCGATCCCGGACGCGCTGGCCTCGGACGCGGTGTCCAAGCGACGCGCCGCGCTCCTCGAGGAGCCGCAGGAGCGGGCGAACGCCGAGCTGGACGGGCTCAGGCGCGAGTTCGAGCGCGATCCGTACGTCGCGCTGGTCGGCAGCCCGAACGCGATCATGGTCGTCCCGGCGCGGGACGGCCAGCCGCTCGACCGTGAGACCTATCTGGCGCTCCCGGAGGCGGAGCGCGAGGAGATCGACCGGCACGTGCGCGAGGCGACGGAGCGCGTCGCCACGGTGCAGCGGCACATCCAGGAGCTGACGCGCGAGGCGCGGGAGCGGATCGAGGAGCTGAACCGCGACGTCGCGCGGAGCATGGTCGCGTTCCGCATCGCGGCGCTGAAGGAGCGCTACAAGGACTCGCCCGACGTCGCGTCGTACCTCGACGCGGTGTGTGAGGACGTCGTCGCGAACGCCGAGCACTTCTCGACCCGGCCCGACGAGCAGTCCGAGGCGGGCGCGCTTGCCGCGGCCGCGCTCCTCGGCGCGTCGGGGGAGGACTTCTTCCGGCGCTACACCGTGAACGTGCTGGTCACGCACGAGCCGGGGACGGGCGCCCCCGTCGTCGAGGAGCCGGACCCGCACCTGCGCAACCTGCTCGGGAGCATGGGCGTGCGCTTCCAGTTCGGGACCATGGTCGCCGACATCGGGCGGATCGCGCCGGGCGCGCTCCACCGCGCCAATGGCGGCTACCTGATCCTGCAGGCGGTGGACGTACTGACCCGGCCGCTCGCCTGGGCCGCGCTCAAGCGGGCGCTGCGTTCCCGCGAGCTGCGCCCCGCCGAGTCGACCGCCGAGCTCGCGCTGGCCGTGGTGGACGCGATGGAGCCCGAGCCGGTCCCCGCGCACCTGAAGGTCATCCTGATCGGCGAACCGGCGCTCTACTACCTGCTCCGCTCGCTCGACACGGAGTTCTCCGAGCTGTTCAAGGTCAAGGTCGACTTTCAATCGAGCATCGAGCGGACGCCGGAGACGGAGCGGGCGTACGCGCGCCTCGTCGCCGGGCACGTGCGGGAGGAGTCGCTCCCGGCGTTCGACGCGACCGCCGTCGCCGCGATCGTCGAGGAGGGCTCTCGACTCGCCGACGACCAGCGCAAGTTGTCGGCGCGGCTGGGCGAGGTGGTGGACCTGGTGCGGGAGTCGGCGCACTGGGCGCGCGTGGCGGGGCGCGAGCGGGTCCGGGCGGAAGACGTCGCCCGCGCGATCGAGGAGCGGGACCGCCGCGACAAGCGGGTGCAGCGCGAGCTGCTCGAGCTGATCGAGCGGGGGGTGTTGGCCTTCGAGCCGCGCGGCGAGCGGGTCGGCCAGCTCTACGGGATCGGCCTCCTCTCCGCGGCAGGTGCGCTCTTCGGCCGGCCGATCCGCGTCCACGCGAGCGCATACATGGGGACCGGCGGCGTGATCAACATCGAGCGCGAGGCGAAGCTCAGCGGCCCGTTGCACAGCAAGGGCTTCCTCGTCCTCTCGGGCTACCTCGGATGGATGTTCGCCCGGACCGAGCCGCTCATCCTCTCGGCGAGCCTCTCGTTCGAGCAGATGTACGAGGAGGTCGAGGGCGACAGCGCGTCGGTCGCGGAGCTGTACGCGCTCATGTCGGCGATCGCCGAGGTGCCGCTACGGCAGGGGATCGCGGTGACTGGCGCGGTGAGCGAGAAGGGACAGGTCCTGCCGGTCGGCGGGGTGACGCAGAAGATCGAGGGGTTCTTCGCCGCGTGCGAGCGGGTCGGGCTCGACGGCCAGGGAGTGATCGTGCCGCGCCGCAACGTCGACAACCTGGTGCTGCGCCGCGACGTCCGCGATGCGGTCGAAGCCGGCCGATTCCACATCTGGGCGATCGACCGGATCGAAGAGGGGTGGCCGATCCTGACCGGTCGGGAAGCGGGCGAGGCGCGCCCGGACGGGACGTTCCCCGAGGGGACCGTGCATCACGCGGTGAAGGCGCGCCTCACACAGTGGGCGGCGGAGTGGAAGCGCTTCGCGCACCCCGAGGCGGGGAAGTGAATGACGTCGTGCTCCTCGCCGGCACGGCGAGCCGCGCGCTCGCCTGGCAGATCGCCGCCGAGCTGGGCGTGCCGGTCGGCGCCGCGGACGTCGAGCGCTTCCCGGACGGCGAGACGTCGCTCGTCGTGGACGCGGCGGTCGAGGGTCGCGACGTCTTCGTCGTCCAGGCGACGTCGCCGCCCGTGAACGACCACCTGATCGAGCTCCTCGCGTTCGCGGACGCATGCCGGCGCGGGGGGGCGCGCCGCATCGTCGCGGTCGTGCCGTACTTCGGCTACGCCCGGTCCGATCGGCGCGCCAGCCGGGGGCAGCCCGTGATGGCCGCGCTCGCCGCGGACCTGATCGAGGCCGCCGGGATCGACCGCGTCGTCGTCGTGGATGCGCACACGGCGCAGATCGAGGGGTTCTTCCGCGCGCCGGTCGACGCGCTATCGGCCGTGCCGACGCTCGCGGAGGCGCTCGCGGGGCGGCTCCCCGAGGGGGCCGTCGCCGTCGCGCCGGACCTGGGCGCCGCCGACCGTGCCGCCGCGCTGGCCGAGCGCCTCGACCTCGACCTCGTCGTGCTCCAGAAGAACCGTCGCAGCGGCACCAGCGTCGAGATCCTGCAGGTCTTCGGCGACGTGCGCGGGCGGGCGTGCCTGATCGTCGACGACATGATATCGACCGGCGGCACGATCGCCGAGGCGGTGCGCGCCTTGCGCGACGCCGGCGCGGAAGGGGAGATCACCGTCGCCGCGACGCACGGTGTGCTGACCGGTCCGGCCCGGCAGCGGCTCATGGGGCTCGAGCTGCGCGAGATCGTGCTGACGGACACGATCCCGGTCGACGCCGACGCCTGGCCGATCGCGCGGGTCGTCTCGGTCGCGCCGCTCCTGGCGGACGCGATACGGCGCACCGTGGGGGCGGGGAGCTGAGCGCCGTGGACGCCGGCGGGTGTCCGGCGACCGCCTGGACCCCAGTCAGGGGCGGTCGCGGCCGCCCGCCGGCGCGGGAGGGACGCATGCAGCCGGAACGGATCTTCGAGGACCGCGAAGAGGCCGGTCGCGCGCTCGCCGAGCGGCTCGCGGAGTACGCCGGGCGGCGGGACGTGCTCGTTCTCGCGCTGCCGCGCGGCGGCGTGCCGGTTGGCGCGGAGGTGGCTCGCGCGCTCGGCGCGCCGTTCGACGTCCTGATCGTCCGCAAGCTGGGGCTACCGGGACAGGAGGAGCTGGCGATGGGCGCGATCGCGTCCGGCGGTATCCGGGTGCTGAACGAGGAGGTCGTCGCCCTGACCGGCGTGCCGGCGGAGGTCATCGAGCGCGTGGCCGAGGAAGAACGGCGCGAGCTCGAGCGGCGAGAGGCGGAGTATCGCGGGGACCGCCCGCCGCCGGAAGTCGCCGGCAAAACGGTCATCCTCGTGGACGACGGCGTCGCGACCGGCTCGACGCTGCGTGCGGCGGTCGAGGCGCTCCGCCAGCGGGACCCCGCGCGCATCGTGGTGGCGGTCCCGACGGCGCCGCGCGCTGCGTGCGAGACGCTCGGCCGGGTGGCCGACGAGGTCGTCTGCGTCACCATGCCCGAGCCGTTCTTCGCGATAAGCCTGTCGTACCGGAGTTTTCCTCAGTTGAGCGACGACGAGGTGCGCGAGATCCTCGCGCGGACGGGGGCCGCATGAGCCGGGCACCGATCCGCATCGGCGTCGCCGGGTGGGACTACCGCGACTGGAAAGGAGTCGTCTATCCGGAGAAGAAGCCGAAGGGCTTCGACCCGGTCCGCCACCTGGCGCGGTTCCTCGACCTGATCGAGATCAACTCGACCTTCTACCGGCCCGCGCGGCCCGAGGTCGCGGAGCGGTGGGCGGAACGCGTCGAAGACCTGGAAGGCTTCCGCTACTCTGCCAAACTCTGGCGCCGGTTCACGCACGAGCGGGAAGAGGTGTGGTCCGCGGCGGAAGTCCGCGCCGTGCGCGACGGGCTGCGGCCGCTCTTGCGCGCGGACAAGCTCGACGCCGTCCTGGTCCAGTTCCCCTGGTCCTTCAAGAACGAGGAGGCGAACCGGGAGTGGCTCGCCGACCTGGTGGACACGTTCCGGGAGTTCCCCCTCGTCGTCGAAGTCCGCCACGAGAGCTGGAACGAGCCGGACTTCTACGCGTGGCTCGGCGAAGAGGGCGTGGGGTTCGTGAACATCGACCAGCCGCTCTTCGCGAAGTCGATCCGGCCGAGCGCGAAGGGGACCGCGCGCGTCGGTTACGTACGCGTCCACGGCCGGAACTACAAGGAATGGTGGCGCAAGGGGGGCGACGCGGGCGCGCGCTACGACTACCTCTACGAGCCGGCGGAACTGAGGCCGTGGGTCGAACGGACGCGCGAGATCGCCGACGACCGCAGGACGCGCGTGGTCGACGTCGTCTTCAACAACCACAGCCGCGGGAAGTCGGTGGTCAACGCGGTGCAATTCCGCAAGATCCTCACCGGCCGGAAGGCGCCGGCCCCCGCCGAGCTCATCGAGGCGTTCCCGGAGGAGTTGAAGGCGTATGCGCGGCGGCTGCCGGAGGAGGCGCCGGAGGCGACGCGGCGCGCGGCGTGAGCCCGGTCCCGCACGCGGCCGGCGGCGTCCGGGCCCCGATCCGCCGTGCGCCGTTACGCGTCCGACACGCCGCGCGGCGTGATGCGCCGGTCACGCCCCGTCTTTCGGCCGCAGTCGCCCGACCTTGCCGCGGACCTCGTCCGGATCGATCCCTCGCACCGGCGGCGCGCTCGCGCCGGGCGACTGGATCCCCGCGGCGCGGCCGGCGGTCCCGGTCGTCCCGGCGACCGAGCCCGGCACCGTCCCGCTCTCCTCCTCGCCCTCCCCGGCGACGCCTTCGACGCCGATGTCCGCCTCCTCGATGTCGGTCAGCTCGCGGTACGGCTGCCGGTGCGCCGCCTCGCGCCGGAGCGCCGCGCGGCGCTGGGCGTTCGATTGCCGCGTAGCCTCGCGCTCTCTGTCGGTGCGTTCCTTTCGATCGGTCACTCGAGCCTCCGGGGTGCGCCGTGACGTGTTCGTTCTCGGGCGGGGCGCAAGGCGTATGCCCGGGAAGGCGTTGGCGTGGGCGGTCGGGCGGAGGGCCCGGCCCGGGGCGCCGTCCGGGCACGTCGTTTGCCCCGCCACGCGCCCGGCCGTAGCTTTGGGCGCGCGTTCTCCCCGGGGGCGGCGAATCGGCCGACGGACGTGGCCGTCCGGCCGAACCCAGCATCGGACGAAAGGTGGCGAACGACGATGATCCTCTTGCGCAGGCTGCTCCCCATCCTCGGCGCCGGCGCGGGCGCGGCGGTCGGCTTCCTGCTCCTCGCGAAGCGCCCGGGGGCGCGTGGCTTCCGGCACCCGGTCCTGGAAGGCGGGCCGCTCCTGATCGCTCACCGCGGCGGGTCCGGACTCGCTCCCGAGAACACGCTCGAGGCGTTCCGGCAGGCCGTCGAGGATTGGGCCGCCGACATGATCGAGCTGGACGTGCGCGCCACGGCGGACGGGCACTGCGTCGTCATGCACGACCCGACGGTGGACCGGACGACGGACGGCACCGGAGCCGTCGCCGACATGACGCTCGCCGAGCTGAAGTGGCTCGACGCCGGTTACCGCTTCACGCCCGACGGCGGCGCGACGTTCCCGTTCCGGGGCCGGGGCGTGCGCGTCCCGACGATCGAGGAAGTGCTCGAAGCGCTCCCCAACACTCGCCTCACGATCGAGCTCAAGACGGCGGCGGCGCAGCGGCCGCTGCTGGAGGCGATCCGCCGGGCCGGCGCCGTGGATCGGGTGATCGTCGCCGGGGAGTCGGACGCGTACCGTACCGAGCTGGACGACTATCCGGGTCCGATCAGCGCCTCGTCGAGCGACGTGAGGCGTCTTTTCGTCCTGCACCATCTGCGGTTGGGCCGGCTATGGAAGTCGGACGTGGTGGCCGCGCAGATCCCCGAGACCTGGAACGGCCGGCGCATCGTGACGCCCTCGCTCGTGCGCGAGTTCCACCGGCACGGCGTCGCCGTCCACATCTGGACGGTGAACGACGCCGACGACATGCAGCGCCTCCTGGATTGGGGCGTCGACGGCATCGTCACGGACCGGCCCGATCTCCTGGCCGACATCCTGACCGACCGGTACGGCCGGCCGCCCGCTCCCGCCCGCCGGCGCGCCTCCCCCGCCGTGGCGGAATGAAGCTCGCCGGGGTGGAATGAAGATTGCCTCCCCCGCTGGCCCGCGCCTTCGCATTTCCGCCACCACAGGGGAGGGTCGACCATGCCACAGGATCGCGAGTCGAGGTACGCGCGTCGGGGAGCCTGGAGCGACGACGAGCCGATCGGCCGCGGCGAGTACGGCGCCGAATACGAGGCTCCATACAGCGCAGGGTTCCGCGGCTACGGGCTCGGGTACCGCGGCGGCGCGCTCCGGAGCCGTGGGTCGTACCAGGCCGGGCAGCTCCGTTCCGGGCTGAACCCGGTCGACGAGTTCGAGTTCGAGTGGGGCGGCGGCTACGTCGGCGGCAGGGGCTACGGCGGGACCAACTACGACTACGAGCACGGCTACCAGGTCGGCTCCCGCGGACGCCACACCCCGACGATGCGCGGCGCGGATGTCCGGCCGCGTCGCCCGACCAGCCCCGCCACGCGCGGCGGTTATTCCTGGTCCGAGCGCGAGTACGGTGAGCCGCTCGGCCCCGCCCGCTACGGATACGGCCCCTACCACCACCGTCTCCGCCGCCGCCGCCGCTCCGACGACCAGATCCGCGCCGACGTCGAAGAAGCGCTCTTCTACGATACCTGGGTCGACGCCGACCGCATACAGGTCGAGGTCGAGGACGGCGTCGTAACGCTGCGCGGCACGCTCGCCAGCTTCGACGAGATCCGCTACGCGACCGATGACGCCTGGGACGTGGACGGCGTGCGGGGCGTGAGGACCGAGCTGGAGGTCGAGTCGCCGGAGTGGATCGGGACCGAGGGCGACGCGACCCGGACGCCAGAGCTCCCCGTCGCGCGGGCGGAGGCTGGCGAGCCGGTTGGGACAGACCGGGGCGAGGAGGCGATCGAGGAGGTCGTCGAGGAACCGTCGCCTCCGAAAGCCGGGAAGCGGACCACCCGCAGCCGGATGGCCGGCCGCACCGTGACCGGGCGTGCGACGGGGAGGCGCTCCACGGGGAGCCGCGGCGGCAGGCGATCCGGCGCACGCAAGGCGGCCGATGGCGGCGCGCTGCCCGACGCGCCGTCCGGACCCGCGCCGGACGCCGCATCCGCGCCTACGACCCGCGCGGCCGCACCCGGCGGCGGCGCGCCCTCCGACGCCTGAAAGGGGAGGACCACCATGGACGAGTATTCCCGGGAGTACCTGTGGCGCGGCCGGGCGGGCGCGCCTTTCCGGCCCGGCTCGGGGCGCGCGTCCGACCGCCCCGGCGCGCGACGGCGCGGCCGGGCGAGCCGACGCCGCCGCCCGGGCCGCCCACGGGGTTACGGCGAGTCGTACGGCCTGGAGCGCGGCGCCCGGTACGGGCTCGAGTACACCGCCGAATACGCTCCGCGGCGACGTCCTGAGTCCGGCCGGCCGTACGCCGCGGAGTACCGGGAATTCGCCGCACGTGCGCGGCTCCCCGGCAAACCCGCGCGCGGCTACCCCGTCCGCGGGATCCATTCGTACGACCTCGACTACGGGGACCTGGCCGGCCCGACGACGGATTACAGCGGCCGCGCCGGGTACGCCGAGGACCGTGCGTGGGATGAGACGCCCCGCGGGACGTACACGCCACGGCTCGCGGAAATCGGCCGCGAGGCGCGGCTGCGCCGTCGCCTTTACGGCGACCTCGGACCGACGTATTCTGGCCCCGGCCGGCGCGGAAGGGGGTGGCGGTAGCGCGCCGGCGAGCACTGCGCTCGACTCGGGAGAGGGCGGCCGGCGATGCGGCGACGCGAGGAGGCCTCGGACGCGACGGTGGGGAGCCGGGACGGCCACGGGCGGACTCCGGGCCGGCCAGGGACCGCCCGCGTCGCGGATCGCCGGGGCGGCCGCCCGAACGCCGACGCCGCCGCACGCGCCGCCGCGCTCGCAACGCGGTTCGAGGCGCACCTCCGGCGCAGCCGCCTGATCCTGCCGGGACAGACCGTCGTCGTCGCCGTGTCGGGCGGCGTCGACTCCATCACGCTCCTGCACCTGCTGCGCTTCATCGACCCTTCGTGGCGGCTGCGGCTGATCGCGGCGCACATGGACCACGCCATGCGTCCGGGGAGCGCCGCGGACGCGGATTGGGTCGCCGGCGTCTGCCGGGCATGGGGGATCCCGTACGAGAGGGCCCGGGCCGAGCCGCCGCCGCACGGGCAGGCCGAGGCGCGCGAGGTGCGCTACGCGTTCCTCCACGACGTCCTGCGCCGGACCGGCGCCGACCGGATCGCGACCGCGCACCACGCCGATGACCAGGCGGAGACCGTGCTCTTCCGCATCGTGCGCGGCGCCGGCCTCGAGGGGCTGGGCGGCATCCCGCCCCGGCGGGGCCCCATCGTGCGGCCGCTGTTGCCGTTCCGGCGCACCGAGATCGAGGCGTACGCGGCGGCCGTCGGGCTGCGGGCGCGCGAGGATCCCACGAACCTGGAACTCGGATACGCCCGCAACCGGATCCGCCACGAGATCATGCCGCGCCTCGAGGCGATCGCCCCCGGCGCCGCCTCCGCGCTCGCCCGCCTCGCCGATCGCGCGCGCGAGGCCGGGCGCGTCCTCGACGCCCTCCTCGAGCCGGTCGAGAACGCCGTCGTCCTGGCCCGCTCGGACGACGGGATCGAGCTTGCCAGGCCTGTACTCCTGACATATGATCCTGCGGTTCGCGCGCGCGTGCTGCGTCGCCTCCTGCGCGAGCTCGGCGCCGCCCCGGGGCGGGGGGGAACCAGGGCTGCGGTCGAGTTTACTAACTCCGCAGCCAGCGGCACCGGAATCCGTATCGCGGGCGGGATCCGCATCGAGCGGGATTTCGATCGCATCCGGATCCGCAGGGTGGCGACGGAGCCGGGCGAATCGAGCGGAGATCGGCCTGTCGTCGTCGCCGCGCCGGCCCCGGGAGCGGCCGAGGCGGTGATCGGCGGCAGGCGTTACGATGTCCGTTGGGACGTCGGGCGCGGGGAGCCCCCGGAGCACGGCGCCGCTTTCAGGATCCGCGACCTCGCCTTCCCCCTCGCCCTGCGCGGGTGGCATGCCGGGGACCGGATCCGTTTGACGTACGGGACCAAGAAGCTCAAGAAGCTGTTCGGGGAGCGGAGAGTGCGGCGGGAGGAACGACACCGGGTTCCCGTACTCGCCGACGCCAGGGGGACGGTCCTCTGGATCCCGGGGCACGCCCGGGCCGCCGTCGCGCCGCCCGACCCGGAGCAGCCGAACCTCCTGATCACGGTGACGAATGCCGAACACGCCTGAGACGGCGGCCAGGACCGGCGGACGGAAGATCGAGCGGATCGTATTCTCGGAGGAGCAGATCGCGCGGCGCGTCGCGGAGATGGGGCGCGAGATCGCGGACGCCTACCCCGCCGGCGAGCCGCTCCTGGTCCTCGGACTGCTGAAGGGGTCTTTCATCTTCCTCGCCGATCTGGTCCGGCAGATCGCGCGGCCGCTGCACGTCGATTTCCTGGTCGCAAGCAGCTACGGCTCCGGCACGGTCAGCAGCGGCGAGGTACGGCTGCTATACGATCCGGAGGCGTCCCTCGAGGGGAAGCACGTGCTCCTGGTCGAGGACATCATCGACAGCGGAACGACGCTGAACCGGCTGATCCCGCTCCTCGAGGGGCGGGGACCGCGCAGCCTCGAGCTGTGCGCGCTGCTGCACAAGCGGATCGCGCGCAACCTCGCCCGGGAGCCGCGCTGGGTCGGATTCGATGCGCCGGCCGAGTTCCTCATCGGCTACGGCCTGGATTTCAGCGAAGATTACCGGAACCTGCCCTTCATCGCGAGCCTGTAGCGTCGCGATAAGGCTGCGGGAGGATTGCAGATATCGAGAATGCCCGATAACGAAGGCAACAAGAACCGCGGGGGGAACCGGTGGAGCCGGTTCTCGAAGACGCTCGCCTTCTGGGTGCTCGTCATCCTCATCCCGGTGATGGCGGTCCAGTTGATGTCGCCGCGGGAACCGGCGATGGTGCAGCTGGACTACAGCGACCTGATCCGGCAGATCGGGAGCGACAACGTCGAATCGGTGACGTTCGTCGACGAGCGCGGCCAGCTCCGCGGGAAGCTGCGCTCGGCGGTCACCGTCGGGAACCAGAAGGCGGAGTACTTCTGGGTGCAGCTCCCGAGGGACGTGAACGAGACGCTGGTGCCGACGCTGGTGGAGCGCGGGGTGCACATCCGCGCGGAGCCGCCGCGTAGGAACTTCTGGGAGCTGGCGTTCGGGATCATCCCGTGGCTGGTGATCATCGGCATCTGGCTCTTCCTGATCCGCCAGATGCAGGCGGGCGGGAACAAGGCGTTCCAGTTCGGGAAGTCGAAGGCTCGGCTGCTGACGGCCGACACGCCGAAGGTCACGTTCGCGGACGTGGCCGGCGCGGACGAGGCGAAGGAAGAGCTGCAGGAGATCATCGAGTTCCTGAAGGACCCGCAGAAGTTCAGCCGTCTGGGCGGGCGGCTGCCGAAGGGCGCGCTCCTGGTCGGCCCGCCGGGCACGGGGAAGACGCTCCTGGCCAAGGCCGTGGCGGGCGAGGCGGGTCGGCCGTTCTTCTCGATGTCCGGCTCGGACTTCGTCGAGATGTTCGTCGGCGTCGGCGCCTCGCGAGTGCGCGACCTGTTCGAGCAGGGGAAGGCCCACGCGCCGTGCATCATCTTCATCGACGAGATCGACGCGGTCGGCCGGCACCGCGGCGCGGGGCTGGGCGGCGGCCACGACGAGCGGGAGCAGACGCTGAACCAGCTCCTGGTCGAGATGGACGGGTTCGAGTCGAACGACGGCGTCATCCTCCTGGCCGCGACGAACCGTCCGGACGTGCTCGACCCGGCGCTGCTGCGCCCCGGCCGCTTCGACCGGCAGATCGTCGTCGATGCGCCGGACGTGAAGGGGCGCGAGGGGATCCTGAAGGTCCACCTGCGAAAGATCCCGCTGGCGGACGACGTGGACGTCGGGACGCTGGCCCGCGGGACGCCGGGGATGAGCGGCGCGGACCTGGCCAACCTGGTCAACGAGGCGGCGCTCCTGGCCGCGCGGCGCAACCGCGAGCGCGTCACGATGGCGGACCTGGAGGCGGCGAAGGACAAGGTTATGCTGGGCGCGGAGCGGAAGAGCATGGTCCTCTCCGAGGCGGAGCGTCGTCTCACGGCGTACCACGAGGCGGGGCACGCGGTCGTCGGGCTCAAGACGCCGGGCCTCGATCCGGTGCACAAGGTGACGATCGTGCCGCGCGGGCGCGCCCTCGGTGTGACGGCGTCGCTGCCGGAGGAGGACCGGCACTCGTACTCGCGGGACTACCTCCAGGGACAGCTCGCCTACCTGTTCGGCGGCCGCGCGGCGGAGGAGCTGGTCTTCGGCAAGGAGAAGATCACGACCGGTGCCGGGAACGACATCGAGCGCGCGACTTCGCTCGCGCGCCGGATGGTGACGACCTTCGGGATGAGCGACGTCATCGGCCCGATGGCCGTCGGCGACTCGGAGCACGAGGTCTTCCTCGGGCGCGAGATCGTGCAGCGGCGCGAGCTGTCGGAGAAGATGGCCGAGCTGGTCGACGACGAGGTCAAGCGCCTGCTGAACGAGGCGTACGACCGGGCGATGACGACGCTCCAGGAGAACCGCGATCTGCTCGAGGCGCTCGCGAATGCGCTCCTCGAGCGCGAGACGCTCGACCGCGAGGAGATCGATCTGCTCGTGGCGGGCCAACCGCTCCCGCCTCTGCCGCGTCAGGCCGGCGCGGCGGCCGACGGGTCGGAGGCGCTCGTCCCTGCGCTGGACGGCAAGGCGGACAGCGCGGTCTCCACGCGTGCTGCCCGCGGCAACGCCGGCTCGCGCCTCGGCGCCCCCGAAGCCGATCCGATCGGGTGATGGTCGACGCCGGGATCGTTTCGGGTGAGGAGTGGCGGACCGCGCGTGGGCCGCTCTCGCTCGGACGGCCCCGGATCCTCGGGATCCTGAACGTCACGCCGGACTCGTTCTGGGATCGCGGCAGGCACGCCGCGCTGGATGCGGCGCTCGCGCGCGCCGAGGCGATCCTCGAGGAAGGCGGCGACGTGATCGACATCGGCGGCGAGTCGACCCGGCCGGGCGCGAAGCCCGTAGAGGCCGCGGAAGAGCTGGAACGCGTCGTCCCCGTCGTCCGCGAGATCGTGCGCCGCTGGCCCGAGGCGGTCGTCTCGGTCGACACCGTCAAGGCCGTGGTCGCGCGAGCGGCGGTCGACGCGGGCGCCGCGATCGTCAACGACGTCTCCGGGCTGCGCCTCGACCCCGACATGGCCGGCACGGTCGCCGATACGGGCGCCGGGATCGTGCTCATGCACTCGCGCGGCGAGGTCGGCACCATGGCGAGCTACGAAATGGCCGAGTACGGGCCGGACCCGGTCGGCGACATGGTCGACGACCTCGCCTCCGCCCTCGGCCGCGCGCGCGAGGCCGGCATCGCCGACGACGCGATCGTCCTCGACCCCGGGCTCGGTTTCTCCAAGCGGACCGAGCACAGCGTCGCCGCACTCGCGCATCTCGACCGCTTCCTCGCCCTCGGCCGGCCGGTCATGGTCGGGCCGTCCCGGAAGCGGTTCGTCGGAGAACTGTCGGGCGGGCTCCCGCCGGAGGAGCGCCTCGAGGGGACGCTCGCCGCCTGCGTCGTCGCCCACGCCGCCGGCGCTCGCGTCTTCCGCGTCCATGACGTGCGCGCCACCCGTCGCGCGCTCGACGTCGCCGAAGCCATTCGCCGCGCGCCCTGACCGCCATGTTCGAGAGCTACATCCCTCTGCTCCCGACCCTCAAGGATCTGTTCCAGATCCTGCTCGTCGCGGCCGGGCTCTACTACGTGCTTCGGCTCCTCGCCCGCACGCGCGCGATCCAGATCCTCTTCGGCGTCCTCGTCATCCTCGGATTCTACTTCCTCGCCCGGCTCCTGGATCTCGAGCTCGTGCGCCGCATCATGGAGATGGCGTTCGAGTACGGCGCGATCGCCGCGCTCATCGTGTTCCAGCCGGAGCTCCGCAACGCCCTGGCCCGGCTCGGGCAGAGCCGAATGCTCCGGTTCTTCCATGCCATGGAGCGGAGCGAGGTCGTCGAGGAGCTGGTCGAGGCGGTCGAACGGCTGTCGCGGGCAAAGGTCGGCGCCATCATCGCGATCGAACGGGAGGTCGGGCTCGAGGAGTACATCGCCGAGCAGGGCACACGAATCGAGGCGCGCGTCTCGGCCGAACTCATCGTCAGCCTCTTTTCGCCCTACAGCCCGCTCCACGACGGCGCGGTCCTCATCGCCGGCGACTCGATCCTGGCCGCCGGCGTGATCCTGCCACTCACGCAGTTCCCGGTCGCGGACAAGAGCCTCGGCACCCGCCACCGCGCGGCGCTCGGGTTGTCCGAAGAGACGGACGCGCTCGTCATCGTCGTCAGCGAAGAGACGTCGCAAATCTCGATCGCGCACAGAGGTCGGCTCGAACGCAACGTCGACGCGAATCGCCTGCGCGAGGCGCTCGCCGGCGCCGCCACGACCGCGGCTCCGGCCCCCGCGCCGGTGCACGGCTGACGTCATGGCAGGCCGGTCTGACGCGTTGACAGGAACAAATGGACTTCCTACATTGTTTGTAATCTACCAACCCCACATCTCAATCGGGTGGACCGGTACCCCCAATCCTCTGAGGAGCTGCTCTTGGACGGTACGACTTACAATCTGCTCCAGCTGTTCGCAGACGGCGGGATCTGGATGTATCCGCTCGTCCTCTGCTCCCTTCTCGCGCTCGGCGTGATCATCGCGAAGGGGTACACGCTCTGGGCGGCGCACCGCGGTTCGCGTAAGCTCATCGAACAGGTTACCCAGCTGGGCGAGGCGGGCCGGATCGACGAGGCGATCGAACTCGCGGTCTCCACGCCCGGTCCCGTCGCCGCCATCCTCCTCGCCGGCCTGCGGCGCATCAGCGACAGCAAGGCGCGCGAGGACATCCGGCGGGCGATCAAGACGACCGGCACGATCGAACTCGGTTTCCTCGAGCGCGGGTTGGTCGTGCTCGCGACCGTCTCGAACGTCGCGCCGCTCTTGGGCTTCCTCGGCACGGTGGCCGGGATGATCTCCGCGTTCGGCGCGATCGCCGAGGCGGGTCAGGTCGAGGCCTCGCTGGTCGCGGGCGGGATCAAGATCGCGCTGATCACGACGGCCGCGGGGCTGGTCATCGCGATCCCGGTCAACCTGGCCTACAACTTCTTCGTGACCCGGATCGACAAGCTGATCCAGGACATGGAGGAGGGTACGGCCATGGTGCTGGAGCTGGTCTGGAACATCGAGCGGTCGCGTAACAAGCGGCTGGCCACTGCGGAGTAGAGGAGGTCGGTGCCATGGCGATCATGAAGAAGAGGAGCCGTCCGAGCGGAGCGATCCCGACCTCGTCGATGGCGGACATCGCGTTCCTGCTCCTGATCTTCTTCCTGGTGACGACGGTGTTCGACGAGGAGAAGGGGTTGCAGCTGGTGCTCCCGGAGCCGTCGAACGAGGTCGAGGTTTCCCAGAAGAACGTCCTGCACATCGTGATCCGGTCCGACGGGATCGTGGAGCTCAAGCGTGGCGAGAGCCCGTCGGTCTCGACGGTCACGGCGGACATGGTGGGCGACATCTGGCGGCAGGACGTCGCGCAGAATCCGAATCTGATCGCGGCGGTGAAGACGTACCCCGACGCGCCGTACCGGTACATGATCGACGTGCTCGATCAGCTGCGTGCCGCGAACGCGGATCGTATTTCACTTCAGCTCTACGAGGGGAACTGACCATGGCGGTGATGCAGGGTGGGTACAAGCGGAAGAGCAAGCCATCCTCGGACATTCCCGACTCGTCGCTGGCGGACATGGCGTTCCTCCTGCTGATCTTCTTCATGGTCAGCACGACGTTCCCGAAGGAGAAGCCGCGCAAGCTGGACTTCCCGGACGCGGAGGCGACGCAGAAGCTGGACACGCCGCGGAAGGACATCATGCACGTGTACGTGGAGCGGGATGGCTCGGTCTACATCAACGACGCGCTGATCCCGATGGACCGGGTATCGGACGTGGTGGCTCCGCAGTACGCGGCGTCGGACCGGAAGCTGGTGGTCGTGATCCGCGCCGACCGGGATGTGAGGTACAACTACGTGGACGCGGTCCAGAAGGAACTGCAACAGGCGGGGGCGGTGCGAGTAGCGTTCTACACCAACCTCGAGGAGCGCGTCCGGCGCTCAAGGAGGTAGCCGTATGGCCACGATGAACGAAGGGATGCCCGCGGCGGATCTGTACGTGGAGACGGCCAACGACCGGTTCAAGCGAGGGTTCGGCAACTGGTTCTGGGGGTCGCTGATCGCGGCGACGTTCATTCATTTCGGGGTCTTCGCGTTCTTCCCCGAGCTGAAGGCGGAGGACATGTCGATCAACACGGATGAGGTCACGACGGTCGACATCATCCCGGAGATCGAGATTCCGCCGCCGCCGCAGGCGATCGCGCGTCCGGCGACGCCGGTGGTGAGCGCGGCGGCGATCGACCAGGACATCACGATCGCGCCGACGACGTTCGAGGACAACCCGATCGAGACGCTCCCGCCGCCGCCGATGCCGTCGTCGAGCGACGATCTGTCGAGCTTCCGCGCGTTCACGCCGGACATGGTGCGGCCGGCGCTGCGGAACCAGGCGGAGGTGGAGCAGGCGCTCAAGCGGTACTACCCGCCGCTGCTTCGTGACGCGGGGGTCGGCGGCGTCGTGAACGTGCTGTTCTGGATCGACGAGACCGGGCGGGTCGTGAAGTACCAGGTCGGTCAGTCGAGCGGTTACCCGCAGCTGGACGAGGCCGCGACGCAGGTGGCGGACGTGATGCGCTTCTCGCCCGCGCTCAACCGCGACCAGCCGGTGCGCGTGGTGGTGCAGATCCCGATCCGGTTCCAGGTGCAGTGAGCCGGACGGCCCCGGGTCGCGTGTGTGGCGACCGGGTGCGGAGCGAGAGGGGGGCCGGCAGGAGCCGGCCCCCCTCTTCGTCGTTGGGAAGGGCTCCGGCCGTTGCCGTTTGGGGGGGCGCGGGGTAAGATTCCGGGGCCATGGAACTGGGCTTGTTGAGAGACAATCTGCTCCGGGTGACGGAGAGGATCGAGGCGGCGAAGCGGCGCGCGGGCCGTACGGACGAGGTGGGCGTCGTCGCGGTGACGAAGACGCATCCGGCGGCCGTGGTCGAGGCCGCCCTCTCGCTCGGGCTGCGGAGGATCGGCGAGAATCGCGTTCAGGAACTCGAGTCGAAGGTCGAGGCGGTGGGGCGCGACCGTGCGGAGTGGCACCTGATCGGCCACCTGCAGCGGAACAAAGTGCGGAAGGCGCTGCCGCTCTTCGACCTGATCCACTCGATCGATTCGATGCGACTGGCGCGCGAGCTGTCGTCGGAGGCGGTGCGGGCGGGGATCGAGGTGGCGGGCCTGGTGCAGGTGAACACGTCGGGCGAGGAGAGCAAGCACGGCTTCTCCGCGGAGGAGGCGGTGGATGCCGTGGGCGAGATCGTGGCGCTGCCGGGGCTCCGGATCCAGGGGCTCATGACGATGGCGCCGTTTACGACGGACGAGGCGACGTTGCGGAGGACCTTCGCATCCGCGCGCAGGTTGTTCGAGCGCTGCGCCTCCGAGGTGGCCGGCTTCGAGCCGATCCATCTGTCGATGGGGATGTCGAACGACTTCGAGATCGCCATCGAGGAGGGCGGCACCCTGGTCCGGCTGGGGACGATCCTATTCGGGGAGCGTGAGAGATGATCGACCTGACGCCGATCGACATACGGAAGAAGAAGGGCGATTTCACGCGATCGCTCCGTGGCTACGACGTGGCGGACGTGGACCTGTTCCTGGACCTGGTCGCCGACCGGCTGGAGGAGGCGATCAACAAGGCGCTCCGGCTGGAGGAGCGGGTCGCGCAGCTCGAGGCGCAGATGCAGGATTACCGGCAGCGGGAGTCGGCGCTGACGGAGGCGGTCGTGACCGCGCAGGAGCTGCGGGAGGACGTGAAGCGCCAGGCGGCGAAAGAGGCGGAGCTGATCCGTCGGGAGGCGGAGGTCGAGGCGGATCGGATCCGCACGGCCGCGCTGCGCGCCCGCGAGCACGAGGAGGAGCTGTTGCGTCGGCTGCGCGCGCGTCGCATGCAGCTCTTGCGGACGTTCCGCACGTTCCTCGAGCGGGAGCTGGCGGAGCTGGCCGTGGCGGCACAGGAGCTGGAGGCGGGCGACCCGGAGCCGACGGAGGCCGCGCAATGACGGTGGCGAGCGCCGAGTGGCAGCGAGATGCGCTGACCGCCGCGCTGGCCGAGGTGAGGCGGCGGTCGTCGCTCGAGCCGGAGGTGGCGCTCGTGCTCGGGACCGGGCTCGGCGCGACGATGGTCGAGCGGCTCGAGATCGAGGCGGCGATCCCGTACGAGGAGATCCCGCACTTCCCGGTCTGCACGGTCGATTCGCACGCGGGCCGTCTCCTGCTGGGCCGCCTGGACGGCCGGCCGGTCGTCGCGATGCACGGCCGCTTCCACCGGTACGAGGGGTACACGCTGCAGCAGATCGCGCTGCCGATCCGCGTGATGGGTCGGCTGGGCGCGAGGACGCTGGTCCTCTCCGGCGCGTGCGGCGGGATGAACCCGCTCTGGGACGTCGGCGACCTGGTCCTGATCGACGACCACATCAACCTCCTGGGCGACAACCCGCTGATCGGGCCGAACCTGGACGAGCTGGGCCCGCGCTTCCCGGACATGTCCGAGCCGTACGACCGTGGGCTGCAGCGGCTGGCCGAGCAGGTCGCGCTCGAGCTGCGCATCCCGCTGCGCCGCGGGGTGTACGTGGCCGTGCCCGGCCCGAACCTGGAGACGCGAGCGGAGTACCGCATGCTCCGCGCGATCGGCGCCGACGTCGTCGGGATGAGCACCGTGCCGGAGGTCATCGCCGCGAGGCACATGGGGATGCGGGTGATGGCGGTCTCGATCATCACGGACCGGTGCCTGCCGGACGCGCTGGCGCCAACCGGGATCGAGGAGATCATCCGCGTCGCCGCGGAGGCGGAGCCGAAGGTCACCGAGCTGGTGCGCGGCGTGCTGGCGCGGTTGGGGTAGCTTCGAGGGGATTCGAGGGGAAGGGTACTTTTCCGACATGAGATATCCGGAGTATCCGGCGAGCCCGATCCGCCTGGAGGAGGAGATCCTCGGGCGGTGGCGGGAAGAGGATCTGTTCCGCCGCACGCTCGAGGCGACGGCGGGCGGGGAGGAATTCGTCTTCTACGAAGGTCCGCCGACGGCGAACGGCCGGCCGGGGATCCATCACGTGATCAGCCGGACGATCAAGGACCTGGTCTGCCGCTACCAGACGATGCGCGGCCGTCACGTGACGCGGATCGCGGGGTGGGACACGCACGGGCTGCCGGTCGAGATCGAGGCGGAGAAGAAGCTCGGGATCAGCGGGAAGCGGCAGATCGAGGAAGTGGGCGTCGCGCGCTTCAACGAGGTCTGCCGCGAGAGCGTGTGGACGTACAAGGAGGACTGGGAACGCTTCTCCGAGCGGATCGGCTACTGGCTCGACTACACGCGGCCGTACATCACCTACTCGCCCGAGTACGTCGAGAGCGTGTGGTGGCTGCTCGCGCAGATGAACGAGCGGGGGCTGCTGTACCGCGGGCACAAGAGCGTGCCGTACTGCCCGCGGTGCGGCACGGCGCTCAGCTCGCACGAGGTCGCGCAGGGGTACGAGGAGGTCCTGGACCCGTCGCTCTACTTCCTGTGTCCGCTGGCCGGGCCGGACGGCGGTGAGGACCCCGACGGGCGTGCGTTCCTGGTCTGGACGACGACGCCGTGGACGGTGCCGTCGAACGTGGCGCTGGCGGTGAACCCGGACCTCGCGTACGCGGAGGTCGAGTGGAAGGGTCGTCGCCTGATCCTGGCCGAGGCGCGGGTCGAGGCGGTCTTCGGCGAGGGCACGCCGATCCTGCGGCGTTACCGCGCGGACGAACTCGTCGGAATGCGGTACGTGAGGCCGATCGCGATCGTACCGGAGTCCTCGGCGGTGGATGCCGACGGTCGCGGCGCGGAGCGGGTCCCGAACGCCTGGCGCGTCGTCGCCGAGGACTTCGTGAGCGCCGAGGACGGTACGGGGATCGTGCACATGGCGCCGGCCTTCGGCGCGGACGACTACATGGCCGGTCAACGGCACGGGCTGCCGCTGTACCGCCCGATCGACGACGCGGGGAAGTTCTACGAGGACATCCCCCTGGTCGGCGGCATGTTCGTGAAGGAAGCCGACCCGATCCTGGTCGAGGACCTGGACAGGCGCGGGCTGCTCTTCAAGCACACGCTCGAGTCGCATTCGTACCCGCACTGCTGGCGCTGCTCGAGTCCGCTCATCTACATGGCGCGGGAGTCGTGGTACATCCGCACCACGCAGATGAAGGACGAGATGCTCGCGAACAACCGGAAGGTGAACTGGCACCCGCCGGAGGTCGGCGCGGGCCGGTTCGGCGAGTGGCTGGAGGGGAACGTCGACTGGGCGCTGTCGCGCGACCGCTACTGGGGGACGCCGCTCCCGGTCTGGATCTGCGACCGCGACGGGTCGCACACCGAGGTGATCGGCTCGTTCGCCGCGCTGGCCGAGCGGGTCGGCGGGCTCCCCGAGGGGTTCGACCCGCACAAGCCGGGGATCGACGAGCTGACGTGGACGTGCGCCCATTGCGGCGGCACGATGCGCCGCACGCCCGAGGTGATCGACGTCTGGTTCGACTCGGGCGCGATGCCGTTCGCGCAGTGGCACTACCCGTTCGAGAACCAGGAAGAGTGGAAGCGCCACTTCCCTGCGGACTTCATCTGCGAGGGCGTCGACCAGACGCGCGGGTGGTTCTACTCGCTCATGGCGATCTCGAGCGTGCTCGGGTACGGTCCCGCGTATCGCAACGTGGTCGTCAACGACCTGATCCTGGACAAGGACGGGCAGAAGATGTCCAAGTCCCGCGGGAACGTGGTCGACCCGTGGGACGCGATCGGGGAGTTCGGCGCGGACGCGATCCGCTGGTACTTGCTGACGGTCAGCCAGCCGTGGGTCCCGAAGCGCTTCGACCCGGAGGCGCTGGGCGAGGCGGCGCGTCGTACGTTCGACACGCTGGCGAACACGTACCGCTTCTTCGCGCTCTACGCCGGGCTGGAGAACTGGGCGCCGGAGAAGGGCATGCCGGCGCCGACGTCGCCGAACGTGCTGGACCGCTGGATCCTGTCGCGGCTGTACGGGCTGGTCGCGTCGGTCGGTCGGGACCTGGACGCCTACGACCTGACGCGCGCGGCGCGCGCAATCGGCGACTTCGTCGTCGACGACCTGTCGAACTGGTACGTGCGGCGCAGCCGTGACCGGTTCTGGGGGAACACGGACCGCGCGGACATGAACGCCGCGTTCGCGACGCTGCATCACGTGCTGGTGGTGGTGTCGCGGCTGCTGGCGCCGATGACGCCGTTCGTGGCCGACTGGCTGCACCGCGCGCTGACGGACGGCGAGAGCGTGCACCTGGCATCGTATCCGACACCGGCGCCGGAGCTGGTCGACGAGCGGCTCGAGTCGGAGATGGACGCGGCGCGGACGCTGGCGCGGCTGGGCCGCGCGGCGCGGGAGAAGGTCAAGATCCGTGTCCGTCAGCCGCTCGGCTCGATGTACGCCGTGGTGCCTCGCGCCGTCGCCGAGCCGGGCGAAGAGGTGCTCGAGGTGGTGCGGGGCGAGCTGAACGTGAAGTCGGTCCGGTTCCTGGGCGCGGCCGAGGATCTGGTCGACCTGAAGGCGAAGCCGAACTTCCGCGTGTTGGGCCCGCGCTTCGGCGCGCGGACCGCGCAGGCGGCGGAGGCGATCCGTCAGCTCCCGGCGGAGCGGCTGCGGGCGTTCCAGCGCGGCGAGGCGCTCACGATCGTCGTCGACGGCGAGGGCTTCGAGCTGAGCCCCGAGGAGTTCGACGTGCTGGAGGAAGCGCGGGGCGACCTCGTCGTCGAGGCGGACGAGGGGTACGTCGTCGCGCTCGACCCGACGATCGACGAGGCGCTGCGCCTGGAGGGGATCGCCCGTGAGCTGGTCAACCGGATCCAGCGGCTGCGCCGCGACGCGGACCTCGACGTGAGCGACCGGATCCGCCTCGGGATCGACGGCGAGGCGGCGGTCGTCGCCGCGGCGGAGGCGCACCGGGAGTTCATCGCCCGTGAGACGCTCGGGACCGACCTGCGGATTGGAAAGGAAATGGCAGGTGCGGTGTATACGGCGGAACGGGAGATCGAGCTGGACGGCCTCCAGGCGCGCATTGCACTTGCGGTGGTGTGATCGCGGGGGCGTTCGGTATCCAGTGGTGGCAGGATCGTCGAATGGATAGAGAGACGGGAGTCGGGAGCGCGGCGACGCCGGCGAGTGCGCTGCAGTCGGTCAACACGAGCAAGCTCGTGCTCTTCCTGACGATCATGGCCGTCATCGTCTTCGTGGACTACGTGACGAAGCGGCTGATCCAGGAGAACTTCCACCTGTACCAGCAGGTGGAGATCATCGGGGACTACCTGCGGCTGACGTTCATCTACAACCCGGGCGCGGCGTTCGGCATTCACCTGGGCCCGTACTCGCGGTCGATATTCCTGGTCCTGTCGGTCGTGGCGCTGATCGCGCTCGGGGCGATGTACTGGACGACGCCGTCGCACGACCGGGTGCGGCTCACGGCGATCGCATTGGTGTGCGCCGGGGCGGTCGGGAACCTGGTCGACCGGGTGCGGTCGCACCGCGGCGTGGTCGACTTCCTGGACATCGGGATCGGCGACCTGCGCTGGCCGGTCTTCAACGTCGCCGACATCGCGGTCACGACCGGTGCGGTGTTCCTGGCGCTTTCCCTGTGGCGGGAAGAGCGGCAGGATGACGAAGACGGATGAGGCCGGCGTCGAGCGCCGTCGGCTGATCGTCGAATCCCCGGAGCCGGCGGAGCGGCTGGACGCGTACGTTGCCAGACGGCTCCCGGACCTCTCGCGGTCGCGGGTGGCGAAGCTGCTGGAAGAGGGGCGGGTGCGTCTGAACGGACGAGTCCCGCGCAAGAGCGAGCGCCCCACGCCCGGCGACACGATCGAGATCGAGCTTCCGGCGCCCGAGCCGACGGGGATCGAGCCGGAAGCGATCCCCCTCCAGATCGTCTACGAGGACGCGGACCTCCTGATCGTCGACAAGCCGGCGGGGCTGGTAGTGCACCCGGCGCCGGGGCACCGGAGCGGGACGCTGGTCAACGCGCTCCTCCATCACGTGACCGACCTCTCGGGGGTGGGCGGCCGGCTGCGTCCGGGGATCGTGCATCGCCTGGACAAGGACACGTCAGGGCTGCTCGTGGTGGCGAAGAACGACGACGCGCACCGCGCGCTGTCGCTCGCGCTCAAGCGCCGGGAGATCGCGCGGGTGTACCTCGTTGCGGCGTGGGGGCATCTGGCGTCGCAGGCGCAGACGGTGGACGCCCCGATCGGGAGGTCGGCGTCGGACCGCAAGCGGATGGCGGTGGTGGAGAGCGGGCGTCCGGCGGTCACGCACTTCGAGCGCGTCGAGCGGTGGGTCGCGGCCGACCTGCTGCGCGCGAGGCTGGAGACCGGACGGACGCATCAGATCCGGGTGCACCTGGCGTGGATCGGGCACCCCGTGGTCGGGGACCCCACGTACGGCGGCGGCGCGGAGCGCGGGATCAGCGGTCCGGGCCGCGCGTGGGCGCGAGCGTTCGCCGCGCGCGTCCCGCGACAGTTCCTGCACGCGGCCGAGCTACGGCTCCGCCATCCCCGGACCGGCCGTGAGCTGCACGTCACGAGTCCTCTCCCGCCCGATCTGGCCGCCGCGGCCGAGTGGGCGCGCGAGCACTCCGCGCCGGCGGCGCCAAGGAGTTGACCTTCTTGCCTTCCGCGCGCTATTATGGCGCGCCCCCCGGAGCAATCCATAGGATCATTCCATCTTCGTATGGCGACGACAACCCCCGTCTTCGCCCCCGGCTCGCGCGCGACTGGCATGGCGCAGGTGTGGGCGGTGTTCGGTTGCGACGGGCACACCTTCGGCTTTCCGCTCGACCGCGTCCGGGAGATCGTCTTTCCCGGTCCGATCACGCGCCTGCCGGGGTGCGGCCCGGAAGTCTGCGGTCTGGTCGGGTTGCGGGGGCGGATCGTTACCGTCTTCGACGTGGGCGCGGCGCTCGGGCTCCGGCCGTCGGCCTCCCAGCCCGACTGTCGGCTCCTCCTGGTCGAGTGCGGCGACCGGCTCGTCGCCGGGGCGGTGGAGCGGGTCGAGGCCGTGCGAGAGGTCCCGGTGCGTCCGCTCGGTCGGCTCCGGTCGATACTGAAAGGGATCGATGTAGAACGGGAGGCGGTCCTCGGCGTCGGCAAGTGGGCCGGCGAACCTTTCGTCGCGCTGGACTCCGACCGGCTCCTCGGGGCACTCCTCCTCTGACATCCGTGCAGTTCCCGTTCGAAAGGGTGAATCCATGGGACGAACCGTGCTGATCTGTGACGACGCGATCTTCATGCGCAGCATGATCGCCGACATCCTCAAGCAAGCGGGCTTCGAGGTGGTGGGCGAAGCGGAGACCGGCGCGGAGGCCGTAGCGAGGTACCGGGAGCTGAAGCCGGATCTGGTGACGATGGACATCGTCATGCCGGACATGGGCGGGATCGACGCGGTGCGGCAGATCATGGCCGAAGATCCGAATGCGAAGGTCCTGATGTGCAGCGCGATGGGGCAGCAGGCGCTGGTGATCGAGGCGATCCAGGCCGGCGCGCGGGACTTCGTGGTGAAGCCGTTCCAGCCGTCGCGGGTGCTGGAGGCGGTGCAGCGAGTCCTGGGGTAGACCGGGCGACGCCGGGGAGTCGATGGGCGAGTTCGACCGGTACCTGGATCTGTACCTCGCGGAGGCGCAGGAGCACCTCGGTACGCTGAACCAGGGCCTCCTCGCGCTGGAGTCCGGGGGCGGCGGCGAGGCGGTGGACGCGGCGTTCCGGGCCGCGCACACGGTCAAGGGGATGGCCGCGATGATGGGCCACGATACGGTGGCGGTCGTGGCGCATCGCCTCGAGGACCGTTTGGACCAGGTACGCTCCGGCCGCGCCGAGGTCAGCCCCGAGCTGATCGACGAGCTGCTGGCCGGCGTGGACGAACTGGCGCGCGCGATCGACCAGGCCGTGGCCGGCGGCGGCGACGGCGGGGCGGATGCCGCGACGGACGCCTCGGCTGCGGCTGCGGCCGAGGAGGAGGCCGGCGCGGAGCTTCGCATCCCGGAGGGCACGGAGCTGGTGGTCCGCGTGCTCCTGGTGCCGGACGCGCCGCTCAAGTCGGCGCGCGCCCATGTCGTGTGCCGGAGCGCCGCCGCGGTCTGCCCGCTGCTCGGGACGTGGCCGGAGACGATCGAGGAGGACTTCGGCGGCGAGTTCTGGCTGTTCGTGGGCGCCGGCGCGGACGAGTCTCGGCTGGCCGAGTCGATCCGCGCGGGCGGCGAGGTGGCGCTGGTCGAGATCCGGCCGGTCGAGGAGGTCGCGGGGGGCGGGGGAGCGCACGACGCGGATCGCGCGGGAGAGTCGGTCGACACCGCCGATGCGGAGGCGGCGACGCAGCCGGAGGCGCCCGCGCGTGCGGCCGGCGCACCGGAGTCCCGACCGACGGACGCGCGGACGGGAGTCGCGGGGGGCGACCTGCGGTCCGGCGCGGCGCACGTCCGGGTCTCGCGCGAGCAGCTCATCGATCTGGCCGACGGGATGGGCGACCTCGCGATCCTGGCGCGGCAGCTCGAGCGCGCCGCCGAATCGGCGTCGCCGGGGCTACGGTCGATCGTCGAGCAGATCGGCCGCCGGGTGCGGGAGCTCCAGGGCACCGTGCTCGGGATGCGGATGGTGCCGGCCGGCTCGGTCTTCGACCGGCTGCCGCGCGTCGTGCGCGACACGGCGCGCTCGCTGGGCAAAGAGGTCGATTTCCGCCTCGAGGGGCGCGACATCGAGCTGGACCGCGAGATCCTGGAAGAGCTCCTCGATGCCGTCATCCACATCCTGAGGAACGCGATCGACCACGGGATCGAGAGTCGCGAGCGGCGGCTGGCGGCGGGGAAGCCGCCGCGCGGGCAGCTCGTCCTCCGCGTCATCCGCGAACGGTCGAGCGTGCTGCTCGAGATCGAGGACGACGGCCGCGGCGTGGACAGGGCGAAAGTCCACGCGCGGGCCCGGGCGCTCGGCCTGCTCGTACCGCCGTCGCCGGAGGAGATGACCGACGAGGACATCCTGCGGCTCCTCAGCCAGCCGGGCTTTTCGACGGCGGAGCAGGTGAGCACCGTGTCCGGCCGGGGCGTGGGGATGGACGTCGTCGTCACCCGGATCCGGGCGCTGGGCGGCGGCGTCTCGCTGCAGACCGTGGAAGGGCGCGGCACGACGTTCCGGCTCCGGATGCCGATCACCCTCGCGCTCGTGCAGGCGTTGCGCGTGCGTGTCGGCGAGGAAGATTACGTTGTCCCGATCACGCACGTGACCGAGGCGCTGGATCTCGGGCAGGTGCGGATCACGCGCAAGGCGGAGCGCGAATTCATCCGACACCGGGGCAAGCAGCTCCCGGTCGTGCGGATGCGTGCGGTCCTGGGCACGCCGTCGGAGGGGGAGGAGGCTGCGGCGATCGTGACGGAGCTCGGCGACCGCCGGGCCGCCCTCGCGGTCGACAAGCTGGTCGGCCGCGAGCAGATCATCGTGAAATCGTTCGACGCCGCCGTAGGCACGCTCAAGATCTTCTCGGGCGCGGCGCTGCTGTCCGACGGCCGGCCGGCGCTGGTACTCGATCCGATCAGTGTTCTCTAGGGGTGGGATATGCTGGACGTGCGGGAACTCGGTACGTTGCAGCTCGACGCGTTGCGAGAGGTCGCCAACATAGGCTCGGGGCACGCGGCCACGGCGCTGTCGCAGCTGACGGGTCGTCGGATCTGGGTCGACGCGCCGCAGATTCGCGTGGTGCCGGTCGAGGACGTCGGGATGCTGACCGGCCGAGCGGACGAGATCGTCGCCTGCGTCGTCATGCAGGTGCTGGGCGACCTGGCCGGCCGCACGATCCAGGTCTTCCCGGAGCACACGGCGAGCCGCCTCGCCGGGATCCTGCTCCGCAAGGGCGACGTCCCGTTCCCGGACGGCTTCGGCGAACTCGAGAAGTCCGCGCTGAAGGAAGCGGGCAACATCCTCGGCTCCGCCTACCTGAACGCGCTCTCGGACTTCCTCGGGATGATGCTCCTCACGTCGGTCCCCGGGCTGGCGATCGATCAGGCGGGCGCCGCGCTGACCAGCGGCTCGATCATGGACGCCAGTCACGGCGACCACCTGATCTGCATCGACACGATCTTCAAGATGGACGAGGAGCAGCAGGCGCTGAAAGGGCACTTCCTGCTGGTCCCCGACCCCGACTCGCTCGAGGTCATCCTACGCGCGATTCGATTGGCGTGAGCGGCACTCCTGCGACGGGCGTCCCGCGGTCGACGCGGGACCTGGAGATCCTTCGGTCGCTGGCGCGACGCATCAACCCCGAGGATGCGGGCGCGCACAACAACCTCGGCGTCGTCTACTATCAGAAGGGCCTCTACGAGGAAGCGATCGGCGAGTTCGAGCGTGCGCTCGAGCTGGATCCGTACATGCAGGTAGCCGAGCGCAACCTGCAGATCGCCTATTTCCACACCGGCTATTTCGAGCGGCTCGTCTCGGAGCTGCGGAGCCGGTTGACGCGTGATCCCGAGGATCTGGAGGCGCGACGGCGGCTGGGCCGGGCGTACCTGCACACGGGTGACGCGGCGAGCGCGATCACGGAGTGGGAGCGGATCCTGGCGCGGAACCCGGAAGACGTGGAGGCGCACCTCCAGCTCGCGCGCGCCGAGGTGCAGCAGGGCGACCTGGACGCGGCGCTCGTGTACCTGAAGCGAGCGTCTTCCCTCTCGCCGGGCGATCCCCGGATCCTGGTGCGCATGGGCCAGGTCCACTACATGGCCGGGATGAGCGCCGAAGCGCGGGAGGTGCTGGAGTGGGTGGTCGAGCTCGACCCGAAGCTGGCCGCGGCGTACCACCAGCTCGCGTTCGTCTACGGCGACCTGGGCGAGACGGAGAAGGCGGCGGAGGCGGCGGCGCGGGCGGCGGAGCTGAACCCGAGCTTCGCGAAGGCGGAGACCAACCTGTCGCTGGACCGGTACAGCGCGGCGCGGTTCGACGAGCTGACGGGCGAACGCGCGGCGCGGCCGGAGGTGACCGAGGGTACGCTCGCGCACTACAACCTCGGGTTGGCGTTCCGTCAACGTGGCCTGTACGACGAGGCGCTCAGGGAATTCCGGCTCGCGCTGGAGCGCGGCGAGGACGCGTACCTGGTGCAGCAGGCGGAGGCGGAGCTCTACCTGCTGCGGGGTTCGGGCGCGCAGGCGGCCGCCCTGTACGAATCGCTGCTCGAGCGTGAACCGGCGAGCCCGAAGCTGTGGAACGAGCTGGGCGTCGCCGCGCACCAGCAGGGCGACCTCGCGGAGGCCGAGCGCTGTTACCGCCGGGCGCTGGAGCTGGACCCGACGTACGCGCTGGCGTGGAACAACCTGGGCGTGGCGCAGCACCACCGGGGCGAACCAGGAGCGGAGCGTTCGTTCCGGGAGGCGCTGGACCGCGGCCGCGCGCCGGGCGACATCTGGCGCAACCTGGGGCTCATGCTGGCGAGGCAGGGGAAGCCCCGGGCGGCGGCGGAGGCGTATCGCCAGGCGCTGGAACTGGAGCCGGACTCCGCGGCGGCGTGGACGGGGTTGGGCGCGGTCCTGGTCGAGGCCGGCCACGCGGAGGAGGCGCGGGCCGCGCTCGTTCGGGCGGTCGACCTGGATCCGGACCTGGCCGAGGCGCGGTACCACCTCGCGTTCGCGCTCTCGGCGCTGGGCGACTATCGCGGCGCGCTGCGCGAGACGCGGCGCGCCCTGGAGCTGGACCCGATGTTCCCGGCGCCGCGGTTCCGGCTGCTGATCGACCTGCAGTTCGAGGAGGCGCGGATCCTCGCGCCGGAGCTGGAAATCTCGGAGCGTGTGGCCGCGGGCGGCGCGGTCGAGGACTTCGACTTCGACGCCGGCGCGCTGGACCGGCTCTTCGACGAGATCACGGAGTTCGCGGCGGGTGGGCGGGGCGCGTCGCCGGCCGTCGGCGCGACGTCCGGCCGGGGCGCGGACCCGCTGATCGAGGCGGCGCGCGGCGCGCTCGCGAGGGGTCAGTTCGATCGGGCCATCGCGCTGGCGCAGCAGGCGGCCACGGCAGGCGCGCGCGGCGCCGCGCTGGTCGTCATGGGCGAGTCGTTCCTCCGGCGCGGGCTGGCGGGTGAGGCTTTGGAGCGGTTCCGCGCGGCGCTGGACGCCCCGGGCGAGGGTGAGGACGACGACGGCCGGGTCCGGCGCGATGCGCTCCGCGGGTGCGCGCGGTCGCTCCTCCTCCTGGAACGAGTGGACGGCGCCGTGGCGGTGGCGGCCGAGTTGTGCGAAGTCGCGCCGGAGGACGCGGGCGCGCATCGACTGCTGGGGCAGGCGCTGGCGCGCGTGGGCCGAGCGAAGGAGGCGGTCGCGGCGCTCGAGCGGGCCCGCGACCTGGGCGGCGAGGATCCGGCCGTCCTCACGGAACTGGGGAGCGCGCTCCTGGACGCGGACGAGCCGGCGAAAGCGGAGGCGGTGCTGCGCCGGGCGCTCGAGCTGGACGACGGTGCGGCGGCCGCGCACGTCGCGCTCGGGCGCGTGCTCGAGCGGCAGGGCCGGCTCGACGACGCCGCCGCCGAGCTGCGGGGCGCGCTCGCGTTGCTGCCGAGCTACGGCGAGGCGGCGCTGATGTTGGCGGAGCTGGAGCGACGACGCGGCCGGCTCCGCGAGGCGATCCACGCGCTGGCCGACCTCCTCACGGTCGATCCGTATCACCTGGCGGCGCTCGCGCAGTTGGGTTCGCTCCTCTTCGACAGCGGCAGGGTCGACGAGGCGGCTCGGGCGTATCGGCGGGTCCTGCGCTTCGACCCGGACCACGAGGACGCGCGGCGCGCGCTGGAGCGGATCGGCGCCGTCGGCGTGGAGGCCGGCTGACATGGCGATCGAGGGTTCGCTGCGCGAACTCGGCTTCCAGGACGTGCTCCAGCTCCTCGAGCTGGCGCGCAAGACCGGAGTGCTGACCCTCACGACGGAGCGCCGCGACGACGATGCGGAGCTCCACCTGGATGCCGGGCAGATCGTCTTCGCACGGCGTCGCAAGTCCCAGCGGCGGCTGGGGCAGCAGCTCATTCGCTCCGGCAAGCTGACCGAGCGGGAGCTGCAGCGAGCGTTGGAGATACAGCGCGCCGACCCGTCGCAGCGGCTCGCATGGATCCTCCTCGAGATGGGGAGCGTCACGCGCGAGGAGCTGGAACGCCAGCTCCGATTCCAGATCGAGGAGGCCGTCTACGAGGTGATGTCGTGGACGGACGGGCACTTCCGGTTCGAGGAGCGGGAGTCGGTGATCACGGGCGACCCCGAGGTCCGGATCCGGATCGAGTCGCTGCTGATGGAGGGCGCCCGTCGGATCGACGAGTGGTCGCGACTGGAGTCGCGGATCCCGAGCGAGGAGTCGATCCCGTACCTGACGGCGGTCGACGACGGAGCCGGCGCGCCGCTCGAGCTGCGCCCCGAGGAGTGGGAAGTCCTCGCCGAGATCGACGGGCAGCGGGACCTGAGGCAGATCGCCGCCGCGCTGAGCCGAAGCAGCTTCGACGTGGCGCGGATCATCTACGGCCTGGTCAGCATGGGCGTCGTCGGGGTGGACGCGCGACCCACGCGGCTGTCGGACGAGGAGCTCGAGCCGGCGATCGCCGAAGTCCGTCGCCTGCTGGACGCGGGCGACCCGGAGGCCGCGGGGCGGCTCGCGGGCGAGCTCCAGGGCTCGTTCCCGGACCGCGCGGAGCTGGCGCTGCTCGAGGGGATCGCGCTGGCCGCACAGGGCCGCGTCCGCGCGGCGACGGAGGCGTTCGTCCGGGCCGTCGGACTGGACCCGCTCTCGGCGGAGGCCCACCTCCGGCTGGGGTTCACGGCCGTACGGATCGGGGATTTCGAGCGCGCGGCACGCGCGCTGGAGTCGTACATTCGCCTGGACCCGGAAGGGGAGGCGAACGAAGAGGCGCGCGTCGCGTTGTCTGCGGTGCGGACGCTGTCGCATATTCTGGCGAGTGAGCGGGTGTGACCCATGAGCGACGCGGGGATCCCGGACATCCAGCGGTGGAGTGAGGAAGTCGCTCGTGACCCGGCCGCGCCTGCGTTCCTTTCGCTCGCGCGGGCGTACCGGCGGCAGGGGCGCAGGGACGCGGCGCTGCGGATCTGCCTGCGCGCGCTCGAGCGCCAACCGACGCACGTCGAAGGGCACGCGCTCCTGGCGCTCCTCTACCTGGAGACCGGCGAGCGCGAGAAGGCGAGCGACGAGTGGGCGACGGTGCTGCGCCTCGACCCGGGCAACTTCGACGCGCACCGCGGCCTCGGATTCGTCTACCTCGAGCGAGGCGATTACGATGCGGCGCGGCGGCACCTCGAGGAGGCGGCCCGCGTGCGGCCGGAGGACCCGGCGGTGCGCGACGCGTTGGCGCTGGCGCGGGCGGGCGGCGTGGGCGCGCCGGCCGGTGCGAGTGGCGGGGCCGCCGGGGCGAGTGCCGGGGCAGACGCGGTGATGCCCGCGGCGGGCGCGGCCGAGACGCAAGGCGGCGCCGGGGCCGCCGGGCATACGGCGTCGCGCGAGCCGAGGAGCGTCTTCGAGGAGCTGATGGCGGACTCGCGCTTCCTGGGCGCGCTGGTGCTCGATGTCCGGGGCGCCGTCACCGCGGGGACGCTCGCCATGGGCGGGCAGGGCGGCGATGACGTGCTCGGCGCGGTGTTCGGCGAAGCGGTCGAGGAAGCTGCACGGCTGGCGGGCGTTCTGGGCATCGGCGCGTGGCAGGGGATCCTGCTGCACACGGACGCGGCGCTCCTCAACCTCTCGCCCCTCGGCGGCGGGTACACGCTGGTCGTCGCGGGAACGCCCGACGCGCCGGACGATTGGATGCTTCGGACCGCGGATCGGGCCCGGGCGCTCGGCCGTGCGTTCATGGGGGTGTGAATGAGTGACCGACTCACCGACGCCGTCGGCCGGCTGAGCCGGATCCCGGGCGTCCTGGGCGCGCTGCTCGTGGACGCCGAGGCCGGGCTCCCCGTCGTCGGCGAGCTGCCGGACGACTCCGTCGCGCCCGCCGCGGCGGCGCTCGCGGCGTCGGCCTACCGTCGCACGGGGCGCGCGGTCGGCGGCGCCAATCTCGGCCGGCTGGCGTCGTTCCGGCTCGAGGCCGCGTCCGGCCAGGTGCTGATCGCCGGCGGCGGCGGGCTGCTCGTCGTCGTGATCGCCGAGCCCGGCACGCCGCTCGGGCTTGTGCAATTCGAAGCTCGCCAGGTCGCGGAGGCGTTGTCATGAGACGCGGGGACCTCACCGATGTGATCGATGCGCTGCGGGAGCCGGTCCGTGCGTTCGTGCGGGACGCTCGGGTCCGCGTCGCGCTGGTCGTCGACCCGAGCGGCCAGCTCCTGGCGCAGCAGGGGCTCACCAACGGGTACGAGGTCGCGAACGTCGCCTCGCTCGCCGCGGCGGCGCACGCCTCGGCGCGGGCGCTGGCCCAGCTGACCGCGGCCGAGCGCTGGAATTACCTGCACCAGGTCGGGCGGGAGCGGCAGCTCTTCCTTGCGCCGTTCAAGACGCCGGCCGAGGAGCTGATCCTCGTCGCGATCTTCGACGACGACTCCTCGCTCGGCCTCGTGCTCCTGTACTTCGAGGACTTCGCGCGCCGCGTCGGCGACCTGCCCCAGTTCCGGACGGTCGACGCCGGCGGGAGTGCGGAGACGTTCGAAGCGGACCTCGAGGCGGGGCTCCGCCACATCATGCCTCCGGACTGGCTCTAGGGCGATGTCACTCGTCAACTACTCGGCGCGCGAGATCACGTGCAAGATCGTCTACTACGGGCCCGGACGGTCCGGAAAGACGACGAACCTGCAGTACGTGCACGCACGGGTCCCGGACGGGCGCAAGGGGCAGATGGTCTCCCTGGCCACGGAAACCGACCGGACGCTCTTCTTCGACTACCTGCCGCTCGACCTGGGGTCGATCTCCGGGTTCCGCACGCGGCTCCAGCTCTACACCGTCCCGGGCCAGGTCTACTACAACGCGACGCGCAAGCTGGTGCTGCGCGGCGCGGACGGCGTGGTCTTCGTGGCCGACTCGCAGCGCGAGCAGATGGAGGAGAACCTGGAGAGCCTGCGCAACCTCCAGGAGAACCTGCTCGAGGAGGGCTTCGACATCCGCGAGATGCCGCTGGTCCTCCAGTACAACAAGCGCGATCTGCCGGGCGTCGTCCCGGTCGAGGAGATGGAGGACCTGCTCAACTTCCGCGGGGTGCCGTCGTGCACGGCGAGCGCCGTGAGCGGCGAGGGCGTCTTCGACACGCTGCGCCAGATCAGCGAGCTGGTGCTCCGGAGCCTCTCGCGCAAGTTCCAGCAGCCAATTTCGCCGCCGCAGCATCGTACATCAGCACCATGAGCCCGCTCGAGCTGGATCCGCGATTCACGTTCGACACCTTCGTCGTCGGCGCCGCGAATCGGCTGGCGACGGCGGCGGCGCGGCGAGTTGCGGACGCGCCGGGCGAGACGTACAACCCGCTCTTCATCTACAGCGCCTCGGGGCTGGGGAAGACGCACCTGGTCACCGCGATCGGCCATCACGCCAGGAAGGTGACGCCGGAGCTGCACGTCGTCTACGACACGCTCGAGCAGTTCATGGGCGACATCATGGCCGCGATCGAGGCGGGCGAGCGGGACGCGTTCCGGTCACGCGTGGGCGACGTCGGGCTGCTCATCCTGGACGACGTGCAGTTCCTGGCCGGCCGGCACCGGACGCAGGAGGAGCTGATCCGGGTGTGGGACGCGATCACCGCGCGGGGCGGGCAGGTCGTGCTGACGAGCGACCGGCCGCCGCACGAGATCGACGCGCTCGACGAACGGCTGCTGTCGCGCTTTTCCGGCGGGCTCATCGTCGACATCGGCGCGCCGGACTACGAGACGCGCGTGGCGATCGTGCGGCGGAAGGCGGAGGAGGGGGGCCACACGCTGGGCGACGGCGTGGCCGAGGCGTTGGCGCGGATCGCGTTCGGCAACGTGCGCGAGCTGATGGGCGGGCTGAACCGCCTGCTCGCGGTGCAGGAACTCGAAGGTCGCGCGGTCAGGGAGGACGAGGTCGCCGCGATCCTCGGGCAGTCGGAGGGCGCGGGCGAGCACGACGAGTTCGCGTCGTTCCTGGCGGAGATCTCGGACACGGTGAGCGAGCTGGTCGAGGCGACGGCGGTGGAGCGTCGCCTGGCCGATGCGATCCTGAGGTGGGAGGGCGAGGGGTACCGCACGAGGCGGCTGGAGTCGGCGCTCCAGGCGGGCGTGGGTAACGACGAGGTCGAGGCGGTGATCCGCGGGTTCGAGGCGGACGTCGAGCGGCTGCGCGAAATCGCGGGCGAGATCTCGGCGCTCGAGCCCGACGCGCCGGAGCTGGTGCGTCGCGATATCCTGCGCGACCCCGACCGCCTGGCGGAGGCCGAATCGCTGCTGGGCGAAGTGCGCGAGCGGACGCGCCCGCTCCCGCCGCCGCCCGAGGGGTTCTCGTTCGAGCGGCTCGCGCTCTCGCCGGACCTCTTCGCCGTGCGGGCCGCGGTGGCCGCGGCGGAGCAGCCGGGCACGCGCTACAACCCGTTCTTCGTGTACGGCCCCGGCCGCGCCGGCCGCACCGCGCTCCTGGCCGCGCTCGGCGAGCGGCTGCAGCGGACCGCGCCGGAGGGGACCGTCGCTTTCGTCCAGGGCGCGGCGTTCGCGGCCGAGCTGATCCAGGCGCTGGAGCGCAACCGTGTCGACGGCTGGCGGGCTCGCTACCGCCGGGCGACCGCGCTGATCCTGGACGACGTCGACGCGCTGGCCGGTACCGAGCGCGCGCAGGACGAGCTGTTCCACCTCTTCGAGGCGCTGCACCGGACGGGTGCACAGCTCGTCTTCGGCGCGTCCCGGCCGCCGCAGGAGCTGGACGGCCTAGAGGAACGGCTCCGCACGCGGCTCGAGAGCGGACTGGTCGTCGATCTGCCGGCGGAGGGCGAGGCGGAGGCCGAGCTGCGGGGCGTGGCGGATGAGGCCGGCGACGCGGCGGAGGGCGCGGAGGCGGTCGCCGAGGGCGCGGTCGACGCGGTGGCCGCCGAGGCCCGCGATGCCGCGGCCGCCGAGGCCGGCGAGGCCCCGGAATCCATTGAGACGGCCGAAACCGCAGGTGTCGCCGACGCCGCCGAGACGGCCGAAGCCGCTCACGCCGACGACGGCGCTGACGCCGTCGAGAGCGCAGGTGCCGCCGAGACCGCCGGCGTCGCCGAAACCGCAGGTGCCGCCGAAGTCGCCGAGACCGCCGAACCCGCGGCGGTCGAGGCTGCGGCGCCCGAGGATCCTGCGCCCGAGGCGACGTCGTCCGAGGCCGCCGCACCTGAGACGCCGGCCCCCGATGCGGCGTCCCCCGAGGCGGCAACGCCCGATGCGAGCGACGCGGTCGCGCGGCACGGGGATTCGCCGGACGCGGCGGGGGAGGACGACATCGCACGAACCGGCACGGATCCGTGGTTCCTCAGCCGCGAGCGAGTGTTCTGGGACTGGCCCTACGTCGAGGAGCGGCTGGTAGAAGACTGGGAGTGAGGCCGTGGCGATCAAGGGGAGTCTGAAAGAGGCGAGCCTGGCTGACGTGTGCCAGCTTCTGGCCATGGGCCAGAAGACCGGCTGTCTGTCCGTGACGGACCGGGCGCGCTTCGGCCAGATCTACTTCGATCGGGGGCGGATCACGCACGCGACGATCGTGAACCGCCGCGACCGGCTGGGCGATCTGCTCGTGCGCGACGGCGTGGTCGATCACGACCGGCTCCAGCAGGTGGTCCAGAAGCAGGCGTCGCGCCCGGACAAGCGGCTTGGCGAGTTGCTGATCGACGAAGGGCTGCTGACCCGGGACCAACTCGAGCATTACATCCGGATCCAGGCGGAGGAGGCGGTCTACGCCCTCTTCACCTGGTCGCGAGGGAGCTTCTACTTCGAGGTCGACCAGAAGCCGGACGACGCGGAGATCCTGCTCTCGATCAACCCCGAGAGCCTATTGCTCGAGGGTGCGCGCCGCGTCGACGAGTGGAGCCTGATCGAGAAGAAGATCCCGACGCTCGACCTCATCTTCCAGGTCGAGACCGAGCGCCTGCGCGCCGCGGACGTCGATCTGACGCCCGAGCAGGAGCGGATCCTCCCGCTCCTGGACGGCCACCACACGGTGCAGGAGATCGCCGACCGGACGGGGCTTGGCGAGTTCGAGACGGGGAAGGCGCTCTACGGGCTGCTGCAGGCGGGGTTCGCGTACCGCGTCGGCCGGCGCGAGACGGTCGAGACGCCGAGGGCGCGCGATTCCGACGTGCAGGAGCGTCGCAACCTCGGGATCGCGTTCTACCGCACGGGGCTGCTGGAAGAGGCGACGCGGGAATTCCGCTACGTCCTCGAGCTGCGCCCCGGCGACGCCGCGAGCCGCGCGCACCTGGCCCTGATCGAGCTGAGGGAAGGGCGCAACCGCGACGCGGTGCGGCTCCTCAAGCGCCTGGTCGACGACACGGGCGCGAGCTACGCGGCGTTCGTCAACCTGGCGTTCGCGCTCGAGCGGCTCGACCGGCTGGAGGATTCCGAGCTGGTCCTCGACGAGGCGGAACGCCTGCGGCCGGGGACGCCCAAGGTCGCGCTGGCCCGCGGCGTGGTGCGCCTGCGCGCGGGGAACACCGCCGGAGCGCGCGAAGCGCTCGCGGAGGCGCGCGCGTGGGTCGGGGAGGGGGCCGCGCCGCCGGCGATCTGGTACCATTACGCCGCGCTGACCGAGGCGCTGGCCGGGCAGCTCGAGGCGGCCGAGGCGATCGTTCGCGACGGGTGCGAGGCGCACCCGTCGTCCGCGCCGCTGCACGTGATGGCGGGGTTGATCGCGGAGCGGCGCGGCAACTTCGCGGAGGCGGAGCAGGCCTACCGTCAGGCGGCGGGGGAGGACCCGGCGCTCGCCCAGCCGCACAAGTGCCTCGGCGACCTGGCCTACAAGCAGAAGCTCTGGGACGACGCCCTCGACCACTACGAGCGCGCTGCCCGGGTCGCGCCCGAGCTGGGAGACGACCTGTACACCAAGCTCGGGAACCTCTACTACAAGCGGAACGAGCGAGAGAAGGCGCTCGAGGCCTGGCGGAAAGCGCTTGAACTGAACCCGGGCAATCATGTGGTCCGCAACAACATAGAGGTCGTCACCCATGCCATTGCATGAGGTCGGCGGGCCGGAGCCCGGCCGTCCCCGGCTCCCGCTCGGGTTCGAGCGAGGGCCCGTGGGTGCGCACGCCCTCGCGAATGGCGAACTGAGCGAAGAAGACGCCCGCGAGTTCGAGCAGCTCAAGGCGGTGATCGAGGCGCGCTCGGGCTTCTCGTGCAACGCGTACAAGGAGCGCTGTCTGCGGCGTCGGCTCGCGGTGCGGATGCGCGCGCGGGGGGTGCACCGGTACGCGGACTATGCGGCGCTGCTCCAGCGGGACGCCGCGGAGCTGGAGCGGCTGCTGACGACGGTCACGATCAACGTCAGCAAGTTCTTCCGCAACGCGGAGGTCTGGGAGGCGTTCCGTCGCGAGGTGGTCCCGCAGCTCTTCGAGCTGGGCGACCCGGAGGTGCGCATCTGGAGCTCGGCTTGCGCGAGCGGCGAGGAGCCGTATTCGATCGCGATCTCACTGCTCGAGCATGCGCGTGCGCACGGTCTCGAAGGGCGGCTCCGGCGTTTCCGCATCCTCGCGACGGACATAGATCGCGAGATCCTCGCGACCGCGCGGCGCGCGGAGTACGGCGAACTGGCGCTGGACGAGACGCCGCGGGACATCCGGGCCCGGTGGTTCGAGGCGGGACCGAAGTATCGCCTGCGGGAAGAAGTGAAGCGGTTCGTCCAGTTCCGGCCGCTGGATCTGCTGAACGATCCGCTGCCCCAGGGGCAGCACGTGATCTTCTGCCGGAACGTGACGATCTATTTCGAGCGGGAATTCCAGGAAGAGCTGCTGCAGAAGATGCACGCGGCGCTGAAGCCTGGCGGTTTCCTGATCCTGGGTAAGGTCGAGACGCTGTTTGGCCCTATATCGCGGTCGTTCGTCTCGATCGCGAACAGAGAAAGGATATATCGAAAGGGATGACGACGCGGACCCTGCACGTGAGGCCGGGAGCGGTGGAAGTCGCGGGTTCGGACACGACGCTCTCGACGCTCGGGTTGGGCTCGTGCGTGGCGGTCGCGATCCACGAGCCGGAGCGGGGGATCGGCGCGCTGTGCCATGCGCTCCTGCCGGAGCCGATCCCGGGCCATCGCGACGGGCCGACCGGGCGATTTGCGTCCCATGCGGTGCCGGCGCTGGTGGAGAAGCTCGAGGCGGCCGGCGCGATGCGTTCGCGCCTGCGCGCGTGGATCATCGGCGGAGCGACGATGTTCCCGATGCTCGTCGGCAGCCAGGAGTCGATCGGCACGCGCAACGTCCGCGCGGCGCGGGCGGCGCTCGAGGCGCTCGGGATCCCGGTGGTCGCCGAGGACGTGGGCGGATCGTACGGCCGATCGGTCTATTTCGCGGTTGGCGATGGAACGATCGAGGTGCGATCGGTGCATCAGAGAAAGGTCATCACTTGACGGAAGGGTAAGGGTTGGCGGCTCCGCACCCCTTGAGCGAGCGCAGGCCGGGCGTCCTGGTCGTCGAGGACAGCACCCTCGTACGCGCGCGGATCGTCGAACTGATCCGGGCCTCGGGCGAGTTCCGCGTGGTGGGCGAGGCCTCGACCGGGTACGAGGCGATCCGCAAGGTCCACGAGCTGGACCCGGACGTGGTCACGCTCGACCTCGAGATGCCCGACCTGGGCGGCCTGGACACGCTCGGCTACATCATGAGCGAGGTGCCGCGCCCGGTCATCATCCTGTCGGCGTACGCGGGTGACGCCGAGAAGACGATGCAGGCGCTGGACTTCGGTGCGGTCGACTTCGTGCCGAAGCCCGACGGCTCGAACCCGGAGGCCGCCGAGCAGCTCCAGGAGAGGCTGCTGCGCGCGCTCCGTGCGGCGACGCTGGCGCGGATGTCCAACCTGCCGCTCCTGATGCGGGATCGGCATCCGCGGCGGCGGAGGGCCGCGAAGCGCGCGAAGGCGACGGGCACGCCGCACGTCGCCGTCGCGATCGCTGCATCGAGCGGCGGGCCGCGCGCGCTCGCCGAGCTGATCCCGCGGCTCCCGGCCGGGCTTCCGGCCGCGGTCCTGGTCGTGCAGCACATGCCGCGTGGCTTCACGCGGTCGCTGGCCGCACGGCTCGATGGGTTGAGCGCGCTCCCGGTCACGGAAGCGGAGGACGGCGAGCCGATCCGCGTCGGGCGCGTCTACCTCGCCCCGGGCGGCCGCCACATGCGCGTCCGCCGGTCGAAGGACGAATTCGTCGTCGAGCTGAACGACGACCGCCCGATCTGGGGCGTGCGCCCGGCCGCGGACCCGCTCTTCAAGTCCGTCGCGAGTCATTTCGGGCCGAGCACCATCGGCGTCGTCCTGACCGGGATGGGTCGGGACGGCGCGGAAGGCCTTCGCGTGATCCGCGACGTCGGCGGCGCGACGATCGCGCAGGACGCCGAAACGTCGGTCGTATACGGGATGCCGAAGGCCGCCGCACCCTTCGCCGCGCAGGTGCTCCCGCTCGGCGACGTGGCGGAGGCGATTTCCGCACGCGCCGAAGAGCTCGCGCACCAGCCGCACGGCTGAGGATGGGCGTGCGACGTCGCCTCGCGGTCCTCGTCGCGCTCATCGGCTGCTCGTTCATCCCGCGTCCGCTCGCGGCCCAGGAACCGGACACGGTGTGGGCCGGCCCGCTCGCCGCGATCCACTGGCCCGGCGGCGAGCGCCTCGCCCGGCGCGTCCTGGACCGCGTCTTCGCCATGCCGCCGCTCCCGGCGCTCCCCGAGGACGTGCTCGACGGCGGCGAGCCGATCCGGATCTTCTTCGCGCCCGATGCCGAGAGGTTCGATTCGCTGACCGGCTGGCGCGCGCCGGAGTGGGGCGCCGGGATCGCGTTCCCGGACGCGGGCGTGATCGTGCTCCCGGCTTACCTATCGGATCGCGGCGCGCCGCACCAGCTGGCCCGGACGCTCCGCCACGAGCTGGCCCACGTCGCGCTGCACCGCTACCTCGCCCCCGCACGGCCGCCCCGCTGGTTCGACGAGGGTTACGCGCGCGTCGCCGCGGGCGAGTGGGACCTCGAGGCCGCGTGGCGGCTGCGGATCGCCTTCGCGACCGGTCGCGCGCCCCACCTCGACTCGCTCGCCCTCGATTGGCCGAGCCGCGAGGCCGACGCGCGCGTCGCCTACCTCCTGGCCGGCACCGCCGTCGACTACCTCTTCGACCGCGGCGGCGAGCGCGCGATGCGCATCTTCCTCGAGCGTTGGAAGGAGACCGGCTCGCTCGAGACGGCCATGCGCCGCACCTACGGCCTCGCCGTGGGGCAGTTCGAGGAGGACTGGCGCAGCGCGGTGCGCAAGGACTTCGGTTGGACCTACTTCCTCGTCCACTCGGCGGTCTTCTGGAGCGTGGCCGGCGGGCTCATCCTGGTCCTGTACATCCGGAGGCGGCGCCAGCAATTACGCCGGCTCGAGACGCTGCGGGCCGCCGACCCGCCCGACGCACCGGCGTACTGGCTGGGGGAGGAAGTCGGAGACTCGGGGGACGCGAGCGGCGACGGAGAGCCGATCGCCGGCCCGGGCGCTTGACCCCGGACCCCGTTCCCATAGATTCGTTGAATCATGAGCAATCGCACAGCTTCCAAGGACACGATCGAGTCGCGCGGCGCCCTCCGATTCACGCGGGTCAACGCGATCTTCCTCGCCGCGGGCCTCGCGTCCGTCGCGGCCGGATACGTCCTGCTCTCCAAGGGCTCGACCGTCGCCGCGCCGCTGCTCCTGGTGCTCGGGTACGCGGTCCTGATCCCGATCGGGATCATCCGGTAAGAGCACCGGCTACGCCGGCGCGCGCAACGTTCGTATGCGGCGTGGCCGGAACCACCTTCGGAGCGCTGGATCCGGGCGCCGCGGCGGCACGCCGGGCCCCGCTCACCGGATCCTGTACAACAGGATCAGCCCACCCACGTAAGCCACGATCACGACCAGCGAATCCACGCCCATCCCGAGCACGCGCCGGTTGGGGCGCTCGATGCATCCTGCGAGGTATGTTGCAGTGACCGCGATCCCGAGGAGGGTGGCGAGGAGGCCGAACCGCCCGGCGGCGACGAGGATCGGGCCGCCATCGTAGGCGAGGTCGGCGAAGAAGATCGCCATGGTGGAGAAGAGGTTGGTGCCGAACGCGTCGCCGAAGGCCAGCTCGTATTGGCGGAGTCGGACGGCCGTATAGAACGTCGTCGCCTCGGGGAGCGACGTAGCGATACCGCCGATCAGCATTCCGACGAACCCGGCGCCGAGCCCGGTCTGGTCGACGATGGCGTCCCCGGCGCCGGCGAGCGCGATCCCGGCGGCGAGCGTGACGATGGCAGAGACGACCGTGGCCAGAACGATGCGCGAAAGGGGGCGCCGCTCGTCGGGGTCGGGCCCTTCCTCCGGCCCGGCGTCCGGGGCGCGCCGGATGCTCGCCCGGAGTTCCTCCCCCACGACCCACGGCTCGCGCCGCTGGTACCGTTTGACGAGCAGGACGAAGAGGAGGTAGAGCACGAGCAGCGCGGTCGACCAGACGCCGACGCCCAGGACGACGGCGACGTCGCCCACGGCCATGCCCGCCGCGGCGACGACGAGGAAGAGCACCGTGAGCACGCCCTGGAACAGGACGATCGGGTGCCGGACGTCGGAGGAGACGGGTTCGTCGCTGGTCACGGCGTCGACGACGGCGAGCGCGAACATGATGGCGGAGATGCCGCCCACGAGGGTGGACACCGCGAACGCCGGGTTTCCCAGCCACGAGGCGGTGATCGAGGTGGCCAGCTCCGGCAGCGAGACGATCCCGCCGAGGAGGATGAGCCCGACGAACGCGTCGCCGGCGCCGGTCCGCTTCGCGATCGCGTCGGCCTCGCGGGCGAGCCGGGTGCCGGCGAACCAGACCGCGATCGACGCCATGCCGGTGACGACGAGGTTGATCCACAGGGGGTAGCGACCGAAATCGAGCAGTTCCATGGGCGATTGGCGACCGGGCGGAGGCGTCGGTCAGTGGCGTGGCCCGGCGGGGAGGAGCGACTCCAGCCAGCGGAGCGGGAGCGGGTGCGGCGGGCCGAGCGGGTTGTCGTGCTCGAGGGTAAAGAGGTACGCGGCCATGTGGCGCGCCGCGACGTCGTCGACGCCCAGGTCAGGCATCGCCGTCCCCGGTTCGACGGACTCCGGGTCCATGATGAAGCGCATGAGGTTCTCGGGCGTGTTCGGCAGCGCGCCGGCGATCATGCGCCGTGCCGCCCATTCGGTGAGCGGCGGGCCGGCCCACGAGTCCGCCCCGGCGACGCCGGGGATCGCGTGGCACTCGCCGCAGCCGTAGTTGTCGAGGAGGCGCCGGCCGACCTCCGGATCGCCGCCGAGAACGACGACTGCGGCGTCGGCCGGGCCTTCGTGGCAGCCGGCCGCCGCGAGCGCGCAGATCAGGAGCGCCGCGCCGAGGCGTGCCGTGCCGGCGAAGCTCGCCCCGCCCGGCGGCCGTGCCGCGCCGATGCGGCGCGCCGCGTTGCCGGCTTTCGGCCGCCGGATCACGGGGAGCCGCCTCACGGCCCCACCTCCGCGCACGGCGGCACGTAGATCGGCGCGAAGGACTCGAGCACGATCAGGAGCGTGAAGAGGACGGAGGCCGCGACGCCCATCACGAGGAGCACGCTGCTGCGCCCGCCCGTCTCGACCAGCCCGACGCGCAGCGAGCGCCCCTCGCGCAGCTCCCGCCAGTTCCGGTAGGCGATGATCCCCGAGGCCGCCGACGCGGCGCCGAACGGCAGCGCGGTCAGCATGACCACGACGTCGCCTCCTCCCCACCCGCCGGAGCAGAAGAGCGTGTTCAGGAAATAGACGAGGTTGAAGTGGATCGCCCAGAGCACGGGGGGGCCGAGGAACGAGAAGAGCAGCGTCGCCGCGCCGACGCGGCGTTCGTCGGGCCGTGCGCTTTCGCCGCCGCGCCGTTCGGGGTCGTCCGCCGACCGCCTTGCGCCGGTCACCATAGCCGCGGCAGGAGGTAGAGGACCACGAAGACGACGGCCCAGGAGCCGGTCATGAAGTAGCCCTGCAGCTCGGCGAGGAGCGCGAGGCCGTCGCCGCGCGGGTCCTTCGGCTTGCCGAACGCCCACGCGATCGAACCGGCAACGAGCACCAGCAGCACGATCGCCATGAGCCACTCGAACCCGAGGATCGTGACGACGGCGGAGGCGTAGGCGCTGTCGCGGGCGCGCAGACCGAGCTCGGTCCATGCGCCGTAGGCCGGGACCAGGAAGGCGAGCGCTAGCGCGGCGGTCGCGATCAGGCCGATGCGGCGTGCGCGCAGGGTCTTCCGCCGCACGCCGCGGGCGAAGATGTACGTCGTCGCCGCGACGGCTACGGCCACGAACGTTGCGAGCGTCGCGCTCCGCGCGGGCGGCGCGACCGGCGGCCAGCCGGGGCCGTCGCCGAGGTAGAAGTAGCTGGCGATGAACGTGGCGAGCGCCGTCGCCATGACCAGCAGGAAGACCAGCATCGCCCACCAGCCGTTCGAGATCGGCCCGGCGATGGCCAGGGGGAGCTTGCCGGGGCCGGGGTCGGTCCCGATCTCCTCGATCGCCGCATCCTGGTCCTTGTCCGGCCAGAACCAGCCGATGATCGAGATCCCGATGACGGCCAGCCCCGGCCCGAGAATCCACAGGTTCTCGACGAGGAGCCCGGCGAAGGTCGTGACGAAGCCGACCGACATGACGAACGGCCAGATCGTCGACCGCGGCATCTGCACGATCGCGATCGGGCGCGCGTCCAGCGCGGAAACGATGAGCGCGCCGCGCCAGCGCGTGGGGGCGCTGCGGAGCGGCTCGATCAGGCGCTCCTCGTGTTCCTCCTCGGGAAGCGGCCCGAGCGTCGTCTGGTCCCAGAGCGGGTCCCGGCTGCGGACGAACGGGATGAACTTGAACTGCGCGTTGGGCGGCGGCGATGGCTCCCACCACTCGAGCGTGCCCGCGTTCCACGGGTTAGCGCCCGCCGGCTTACCCCGTTTCAGGCTCCAGAGCAGATTGACCGCGATCAACGACGCGCTGAGCCCGAACACCCACGCGCCGACCGTCGAGACGAGGTTCAGCGTCTCCCACCCCAGCCCCGCCTCGTAGGTGTAGATCCGGCGCGGCATCCCGAGCAGCCCCAGGATGTGCATCGGGAAGAAGGCGACGTTGAACGAGACGAACATCAGCCAGAACTGCCATTTCCCGAGCCGCTCCGAGAGGAGCCTTCCCGTCACCTTCGGCATCCAGTAGTAGAGCATGGCGTAGAACGGGAAGACCACGCCGCCGATCAGCACGTAGTGGAAGTGCGCGACGACGAAGAACGAGTCGTGCACCTGCAGGTCGAAGGGCACCGAGCCCACCATCGTCCCGGTCACCCCGCCCATCACGAAGATCAGGATGAACCCGACGACGAAGAGGAGCGGCGTCCGCCAGACGGGCCGGCCGGTCCAGATCGTCGCGATCCAGGCGAAGATCTGGACGCCGCTGGGGATCGCGATCAGCAGGCTCGCCGCCGCGAAGAAGCCGAGCGCCGTCGGGCTCAGCCCCGTCGCGAACATGTGGTGGACCCAGAGCCCGAAGCTGACGAAGCCGATCGCGATCATCGCCATCACGACCAGCGGATAGCCGACCAGCGGGCGCCGCGTGAAGACGGGCACGATCTGAGAGACCATCCCGAGTGCGGGGATGAACATGATGTAGACCTCGGGGTGCCCGAAGAACCAGAAGAGGTGCTGCCAGAGGAGCGGGTCGCCGCCGTTCTCGGGGACGAAGAAGCTGGTCAGCGCCTTCCGGTCCAGCTCGAGCATGAGCGTCCCCACGATCAGCGGGGTGAAGGCGAAGATGATCATGAAGGCGAAGACGATCATCGCCCACGCGAAGATCGGCAGGCGATGGAGCGCCTGCCCCGGCGCACGCATGCGGAGCACGGCGATGAGCAGTTCCGCGCCGGCGCCCATGGCGGCGATCTCGGCGACGCTCAGGCCGATGTCCCAGAAGTCCATCCCGAGACCGGGGCTGAACTCGCGGTTGCTCAGCGGGACGTACGCGAACCAGCCCGCCTCCGGCGCCTCGCCGAAGAGGAAGCTCGTGAAGATGAAGAGCCCGCCCCAGATGTAGGTCCAGAGCGCGAGCGTCGTCATGCGGGGGAAGGGGAGGTCGCGCGTGCCAAGCATGAGGGGGAGGAAGTAGTTCGCGACCGCCTCGATGAACGGGATGACGAAGAGGAACATCATCGTCGTCCCGTGCATGGTGAAGAGTTGGTTGTAGGTGCGCGGATCGAGGAAATCGCTCTGGGGGACGGCGAGCTGGGTGCGCATGAGGAGCGCGAAGGAGCCGCCCACCAGGAAGAAGGCGAAGCTGGCGAAGATGTAGCGCGTCGCGATGGGGATGTTGTTGATCTCGCGGAGGTAGCCGAGGATGCCGCGGGCGGCGCCCCAGACGCGCTCGAACTCTCTTGAGCGCGCCTCGTCGACCTCGAAGTAGGGGTGCGTATCGACCCGGGGGACGGTTCCGGTCTCCATAGTCCTACCGCAGCCCCTCGAGGTAGTGGAGGAGCGCCTGGAGGTCGGCGGCGGGGAGCGGGACGGCGGGCATGAGGTTCCCCGGCTTGATCGCCTGCGGGTCCGCGATCCAGCCGGCGAGGTGGCCGCGGTTGTTCGGCATGGCGAGCGCGGCGAGGGTGCGCCGGCTGGCCAGGTGCGTGAGATCGGGGCCGAGGTCCGCCGCGGCCGGGGTGCCGCGGATCGCGTGGCAGGCGGCGCAGCCGCTCGAGAGGAAGACGTCGCGTCCGCGGGCGGCCAGCGAGTCCGCGGGCTGCGCGGCGGGGAGCGCCTGCCGCGCCGCCCACGCCCTGAACTCCTCCTCCGGCTGCGCGACTACGAGGAACGCCATCTTCGCGTGCTGCAGGCCGCAGTACTCCGCGCACTGGCCGCGATATTCCCCCGGCGCGTCCGCGCGGATGCGGAACTGGTTCACTTTCCCGGGGATCATGTCCAGCTTCCCGGCCAGCCGGGGGACCCAGAAGGAGTGGATCACGTCGGCGGAGAGCAGCCGAACGAGCACCGTTCTGCCGACCGGGACGTGGATCTCGTTCGCCGTCTCGAACGCGCGGTTCCCGGCCCCATCCAGGTAGTGCACCTCCCACCAGAACTGCCGCCCGACGACCTCGATCGTGTGGTCGGGCTCGACGTCACGGGCGTAGACGGCCGCGAGCGAGCGCATGGTGAGCACGAAGAGCGGCACGAGGACGACGACGGGGAAGGCGACGCCGCCGGCGAGGATCCAGCGGACGCTGCGCCGGTCGTCGGGGAGCGTCTCGCAGCGGACGTCGCGGCGTAGTCCGAGCCCGGCGCCCGCCTGCGCCTCGAGCGGAAGCGACTCCCCCGGCGTCGGATCGAGGCTCTCGCGCTCGCCCCGAATCTTCCGCACCAGGTCGGGCGAGACCGGGAGCGGCGCGGCCGTCGCCTCGTAGTCGCGGCGTCGGAAGACCGCGATCAGCAGCGCGGCCGCCACGAGGAGGACGACGAAGACCGAGAGTCCGGTCAGGATCCAGCCGATCTCGAGGATCGCCCGTGCGGCGGGCCCATCGGGGGCGAGCGCGGATTGGGGCCAGGGAGATCCGTCCATCGGCCGTCGGGGTGCGATGGGGTGCGACCGTGTGCGGCTCGTGGGTCGCGCCGGCAGGATCGCGCGATACGTTCGAGCACCGCCGGCGCGCGCGCACGAGCGCGGGCGCCGTGTGCAAGACCCGGGCCCGCCTGGCACGCGCCGTGCACCGTCGGCCGCGCCTCGTCTGCGGCTCGCGTTCCGGTCCCGGCTCGCTGGATGTCGTCGTGAAGCTTGCCCTCAAATGCGTGTTCTGGGCCGTGGTGACGGTCGCCGTGCTGACGGTGATGGGGGCGGCGACCGTGGTCTACTCCGGGATTTACGACATCGCGGCGAACGAGTCGCACTACGACTTCGTCACACGACTCCTGACCACGGTCCAGCAGAGTTCGGTGCGGCGGCATGCTTCGGGGATCGAGGCGCCGCCGCTCGCCGACGCCGACCTCGTCCGCGCGGGGCTCGTCCGCTACCGCCAGCTCTGCGCCGTCTGCCACGGCTCCCCCGGGACCGACCGCGAGGTGATCGGCAGAGGGCTGAATCCCGCCGCGCCGCGGCTCTCCATCGAGGTCTCGGAGTGGTCCGACGCCGAGCTGTTCTGGATCACGCGAAACGGGCTGAAGCTCACCGGGATGCCGTCGTTCTCGATCGCGCTCACCGACGACGAGATCTGGGCCGTCGTCGCCTATCTGCGGCGGCAGGTGCGGCTCTCGCGGAGCGAGTACGAGGCGATGGTCCGCGCGATCGACACGGGCGCGCCGCTCCCGCCCGGCGTGGAGTGGATCGAGGAGGACGACCGCGGGCTGCGCCTGCTCCTGACGCGCGGCGACCCGGAGCGCGGCCGCCGGCTGATGGCGCAGTACGGCTGCGGCGCGTGCCATGTGATCCCGGGCGTCGTGAACGCGCGCGGGCAGGTCGGGCCGCCGCTCACGCGGTTCGGCGAGCGGCACTTCATCGCCGGCGCGGTGCTGAACACGCCGCAGGATCTGGTCGCCTGGATCGTGAACCCGCAGGGGATCGAGCCGGGGACCGCGATGCCGAACCTCGGCGTGACCGCCGACGAGGCGCTCGACATGGCCGCCTACCTCTTCACGCTCGGCGAGGCGCCTGCGCTGCTCCACACGGTGCGGCCGGATTTGGGGTGGTGAGCGACCTCAGCCCCGTGCGGGCGATCGCACCAGCGGCGTCAGCTTGAGCAATTCGACCGCGACGACGACGGTCGCCGCGACGCCCGCCGCGAAGAGCCAGTCGCGCGTCGCGAGCGGGACCGTGCCGAACGCGGATTGGAGCGGCGGCCAGTACACCACGGCGACGTGAAGCAGCATGCTCAACGCGACGGCGCCCAGGAGCCATGGGTGGCGGTGTACGTGGCTCCGGAACACGCTCTCCGTCTGGCTCAGGCAGTTGAAGACGTCGAAGATCTCGAACATGAGGAGCGTCGTGAAGGCCGCCGTGCGCGCGTAGCTGTACGCGTCCGCGTCGCCCGTGCCCGTGCCCATGAAGTGCACGAGCCCGCCGGGGAGGTAGGCGTCCAGGACGAAGAGCGTGCCGAGCATGATCACGACGCCGACGGTCGCGATCAGGAACCACATCGGGCGGTGGATCACCGGCTCGCCTGGCGGGCGCGGCGGGCGACGCATCTGCTCCGGCCGCGCGGGGCTCATCCCGAGCGAGAGCGCCGGTGGCCCGTCCGTGACCAGGTTGATCCACAGGATCTGCGCAGGGAGGAGCGGCAGGAAGAGCGCGCCCTCCGGCGCGAGTCCCAGCGGCGCCGCGAGCATGACCGCCGCGAACACCGTGAGCACTTCGCCCGCGTTCGCCGAGAGCAGATAGCGCGTGAAGGCGCGAATGTTGTCGAAGATGCGACGCCCCTCGGCGATCGCGGCCACGATCGTGGCGAAGTTGTCGTCCGTGAGGACGACGTCGCTCGCTTCCCGAGTCACGTCCGTCCCCGCCACGCCCATCGCCACGCCGATGTCCGCATCCTTGACCGCCGGCGCGTCGTTCACGCCGTCGCCCGTCATGGCGACGGTGCGACGGCGGCGCTTCAGCGCGCGCAGGATCCGGATCTTCTCCTCCGGCCCCATGCGGCCGTATACGCTGACCTCCTCGACGCGCCGCGCGAGCTCGTCGTCGTTCATGGCGGCCACGTCGCGCCCGGCGAGGACCGGCGCGTCGTCGTCCTCGGCGACGCCGACCTGTCGCGCGATCGCGCGGGCGGTGAGGACGTGGTCGCCGGTGAGGAGCACGGTCCGGATCCCGGCACGCCGCGCCTCCGCGACCGCCGGCGCCGCCTCGGGGCGCGGCGGGTCGAGCATGCCGAAGAGGCCTTCGAAGACGAGGTCGCGCTCGACGGCGTCCGGGTCGTCGGGGGCCGCGTCGTCCGGGAGCGCTCGGGAGGCGACGGCGAGGGTGCGGAGCGCGTCGGCGGCGAAGCGTTCGTTGCGGGCAAGGATCGCGGCGCGGGTGGCGGCGTCGAGGGTGCACAGCTCGAGGATCACCTCCGGCGCGCCCTTCACGACTGCGGTACGGACGCCGTCCAGCGTGTGGATCGTGGTCATGCGCTTGCGCTCGCCGCTGAACGGGATCTCGTCCTCGCGCGGGAACTCCTCGCGCAGGCGGTCCGCGTCGATTCCCGCCTTCCGCGCGGCGACGACGAGCGCGCCCTCCGTCGTGTCGCCGTCGATGCGGAGGTGGGGAGCGTCGCCGCCCTCGTCGACGACGAGTCGCGCGTCGTTGTTCAGCACGGCGAGGCGGAGCAGGCGCAGGAGGGCGGGGTCGCGGGCGGGGTCGATTGGCCGGGCGTCGGTTGCGGCGCCCGTTGGCGCCGTTGCCGCCGGGTCGCTTACGGTGGACGGGAGGCCTGATCCGGTCGGCGCGGCGACCTCGCGGAACTCTCCCTCCGGCGCGTACCCGGCGCCCGTCACCTCGATCAAGCGGTCGGCGCCAAGGAGGATGCGACGCACGGTCATCTCGCCGCGCGTGACCGTGCCGGTCTTGTCGGTGCAGATGACGTCGGCGCTGCCGAGCGTCTCGACGGCGGGGAGGCGTCGCACGATCGCGTTCCGCTGGGCGAGGCGCCGGACGCCGAGGGCGAGCGACGCGGTGACGACCGCGGGGAGCCCTTCGGGGACGGCCGCGACCGCGAGCGCGACGCCGAAGAGGAAGAGCTGCAGCACCAGCTCCAGGCGGAAGCTTCCCGCACGGAGCAGCCCGACGGTGACGACGACTATCGAGACGCCGAGCGCGAGCGCGCCGAGCTGCCGGCCGACGCGGGCGAGCTGCCGCTGGAGCGGCGTCGTCTTGTCGTCGGCGCGCTGGAGCAGCGTCGCGATCCGCCCCATCTCGGTGTCCGACCCGGTCCCGACCACGACGCCGACGGCGCGGCCGTAGGTGGCCGCGGTGCCCATGTAGACCATGTTCTTGCGGTCGCCGAGCTCCGTGGCGGGGTCGTCCAGCGCCTCGACGCGCTTGCTCACCGCGACCGACTCCCCCGTGAGCGGCGCCTCGTCGACCTTGAGCGTGTGGACCTCGACGAGCCGGGCGTCGGCTGGGACGCGGTCGCCCGCGGCGAGGAGCAGGACGTCGCCGGGCACCAGCTCGGCGGCCGGGGCCTCGCGCTCCTCGCCGTCGCGCCGGACCCGCGCGATCGGAGCCGAAAGCTCCTCCAGCGCCTCGACCGCACGCTCCGCCCGGTACTCCTGCACGAACCCGAGGACCGCGTTCAGAACGACGATCGCGAGGATGGCGAGCGCCTCGTAGGGGAGGGACACGCGCGGCGCCTCGAAGAACCACGTCGCCGCCGAGATCAGCGCCGCCACGATCAGGACCACGATCAGCGGCGACGCGAACTGGCTCCAGAGGATCCGCCAGGCCGTCGGGCCCGCCTCGCGCGGCAGCTCGTTCGGGCCGTACCGCTCGAGGCGACGCCGCGCCTCCTCCCTCGAGAGCCCGCGCTCTGTGTCGACGTCGAGGCGCTGGAGCGCTTCCTCCGGCGAGAGGAGGAACCACGGATCGGCGTGGTTGCGGGGTCGGTCCTGGGTGCGCCGCGCGGGCGTCGGCATTCTGGTCCGTGGCGTCGCGTCCGATGGGGGCTAGTCGGGGTGCGGAGGTGCACGTCGCGGGCCAGCTTCGCCGCGCTTGTCAAGGGGTAGACAGCGACGCCTCATTGGGTTACGATTCGATGCTACGGGCGCTTAGCTCAGTTGGTCCAGAGCGCCTGCCTTACAAGCAGGAGGTCGCTGGTTCGAATCCAGCAGCGCCCATGTCCCCGGGGTCCGGCGGCGGATCCCGGGGTTCGGTTTTCTATCCGACCTCCCCCGCCTCCCGGACTACCACCGGCGGCTCCTCGACCCGGTCCCGCTTCGCCCACGGCGCGAAGATGAAGGTCGCGCCGATGGCGATGAGAACGAAGCCGATCACGGTGTTCCACCGGATCGGCTCCTTGAGGTACCAGGCGGCGAAGCCGACGAAGACGGTGAGTGTGATCACCTCCTGGAGCGTCTTGAGCTCCGCGCCCGTCATCCCCGCGTTGTAACCGATCCGGTTCGCGGGGACCTGCAAGCAGTACTCGAAGAACGCGATCCCCCAGCTCACGAGCACCACGAGCCAGAGCGCGCGGTTGGTGTGACGCAGGTGCCCGTACCAGGCGAAGGTCATGAAGACGTTGGATAGTATCAGCAGCGCGGCTGCGCGGAGCATGGATGTCTTGGGTTCGTCAGGTTTCGTTGTGTCGGGACGATATGGAATCTGGTGCTGGCGTTGGGCGCGGGGAAGGGGTAGGGTGTAGGTGTTGGGGCTCGGGGCTCGGGGCTCAGGGCTCAGGGCTCAGGGCTCGGGGCTCGGGGCTCGGGGCTCGGGGCTC
>CALBZE010000120.1 GCA_937889645.1 uncultured bacterium | reverse complement strand
TGTTCGCGCGCAGCGGCGAGTTCCGGCATACCGTGGTCCTGCCGCGCGCGATCCATGCCGAACCAACGCCGTTCCTCTCGGCCTCGGCCGTCGTCGGCGCGACGACGGACCCGCTCACGGACGAGAGCATCATCCTGCGCTTCGAGGCGGAGCCGGTGCCCTGAAGACGCTGTGCCGAACAACAATTGCGCGGGCGGCGGACGGGTGGACGGCGACCGCCCGGTAAGGTCGCGTCTGCGGATCCAGCGGCGGCGATCGTGGCGTCAGTTTCGTTTCGCGGCCGCGGGCGCTCGGAGACCCGCTCGCCAGTCGCGGCCCGTTGCGGCGACAACGAGCACCGCAGTATATTCTCGCCGCCTGTTTGGGCGGTGCCGTGCCCCGCATCGGTAAGCATCCAACCCATCCGCGGGGCAATCCACTCTCCCTGGATCGCATCAACCATCCCCGCGGCCTCCCTGAGCGGCAGTCGCATCATCACGGATTCCAGATCGGTTGCTCCGCGGGCCGGTTGCGGGCCGAGCTCGTTTCGTGTCACGACGAACGCAGGCGATGCGATGGGCAGCTGCCATCACCAGCTACCGTCCCGGCGGGCGCGAACCACCACGATTCTGCCCGTCAAGCGACCCCTCGAATACACACTGACCGCCATCGCCCTACTGATTGTCGGCGGGTGCAGCGAGCAGTCTTCACCGGTGCCGACGGAGCCGACGACGCCCGAGGCAATTCGTATTACCGTGGGCGCCGATCAGGTCGGCACCGTCGGCCAGCCGTTGCCGGAGCAACTGACCATTCTCATCACGGGCCAGCGTAACAAGCCGGTCCCGGGGGTGGATGTCTCGTTCACGGTCACCGCGGGCGGCGGATCGGTGGAGCCGGCCGTGGTGCGGACCGGGGCCGACGGCACCGCCCGCACGACCTGGACGCTCGGCACGAAGGCGGGTCCGCAGACCGTCGCGGCGACGGCTGCGGGGCTCCAGCCCGTCGTGTTCTCCGCCGAGGCCCGGCCGGGTCCGGCGGAAGCGCTCACGGTGGTTTCCGGCGACGGCCAGGCAGGGAAGGCGGGCGAGCCGCTCGCAACGCCGCTGGTGGTCGAGGTGTCGGATGCGTACGGCAACCCCGTCGCCGGCATGGCGGTGACGTGGTCGACGGAATCGAGTGGCGGCCAGATCGACCCGGACAGCGGGACGACGGACGCGAACGGCCGCGCCGAGGCGAGCTGGAGGCTGGGGACGAGGCGCGGGGAGCAGCACGTGACGGCGTCGGCCGGTCAGTCGGCCTCCACGGTGTTCACGGCGGTGGCAGCTCCCGGCCCGGCAGCGGGCGTCTCAGCGGCCTCGGGTGATGGGCAGATCGGAATCGCCGGAAAACGCCTCGGTGAGCCCCTCGTGGTGAGGGTCACGGATGCTTACGGCAATGGGGTCCCCGGGGTCACGGTCCAGTGGGATGTCGCCGCCGGCGGCGGGTCGGTGGATCCTGCGACCTCCATGACCATGGCGGACGGCCAGGCCTCCACCTGGCTGACCCTCGGGGCGACTCCGGGGTCGAACAGCGTCGCGGCTCTTGTATCAGGGATGCTGGCCGTCGCATTCAATGCCACGGCGATCGAACCGTTCGACCTCTCCAGCGCCAACGTCTATATGGTCCAGAGCGTCCAGACGCTCGCGGGGGATGTGCCCCTGGTCGCCGGCCGCGATGCCTTGCTTCGCGTCTTCGTGGTGGGGAGCGACACCAATTCGCAGCAGCCGGACGTTCAGGTCGAGCTCTTCAACGGCGCAACGCGGATCGCCCAGTACACGATCCCGGCGTCATCCGCTTCGGTGCCTCTCGCAGAGAACGAAGGCGATCTGCTCGATTCCTGGAACGTCTTCGTGCCGGGCAATCTGATCGTGCCCGGACTCGGGATCCGGGTCACGGTGGACCCGAACGACGTCATCCTCGAAGTGGATGAGGAGAACAACATCTTCCCTGGCCCCGCCGGGGTACACGCGCTGGACGTGCGCTCACTTCCCGTGTTCGACGTCCATTTCGTTCCGATCCAGGCTTCGGGTTTGACCGGTGACGTGACTGAGGCCAACGTGCACACCTACCTCGCCGAGGCGCTCAAAGTCTTCCCGCTTCCCGGCGCGAACGTGTCGGTACGTTCCCAGCCGTTCGTGAGCAGCGTGAATAACGACGGCTCGTTCCTGCGTTGGGTCGACATCCTCCACGAGATGCTGCTGCTGCTGCATGCGGTCGAGGGGGCCACGAGCCACTACTACGGCGTACTCGCCAGGGTGAACACTAGCCCGGGCATCGGTTTGTGCGGGCTCGCTTACCCCGGCACTCCGGTCGCGATCGGGCGGGACGACTGCGGCAGCTGGACCGCGGCCCACGAGTGGGGCCACAACTTCGGCGGGCTGCACGTGGCGTGCGGCGTCACTGGCGAAGATCCCGACTATCCGTATCTGGACGGGTCCATTGGCGTTTACGGCTATGACACCAGCACGGGCGAGGTCAAGACGCCGGGGACGGACAAGGACTTGATGAGCTACTGCGACCCCATGTGGATCAGCGACTACACGTTCCGGGCGGTGCTGGCGTTCCGCGAGGCCGAGGCGGCCGCTCAGGCTGCGTACGCCGTTGCGCGCGAGCCCTCGCTCGTGGTCTGGGGCCGCATGAACGGGAGCTCGCTCACCCTCGAGCCCGCCTTCGAGATCGAGACCCGGCCGTCGCTGCCGGCTCGTCCCGGGCCCTACCGGCTCCAGGGGCTCGATGCTTCGGGCGATGCCGTCTTCGAGATTTCCTTCGCGGGCGAGGTGTTGGCTGACGGCCCGGCCGACGTGCGGCACTTCACCTTCGCGATCCCGGCGTCCATGGCCAGGCCGGACCGGCTCGAGCGGCTGCGGCTCGTTGGCCCAGGGGCGCCCGTGGCCGAGCGGGCGAGGCTGCCTATTGCCGCCCCAGCTCAGGGCCAAGCCGAGCCCATGATCGCGGCGCGGGTGGCGAACATGGTGGAGCTGCGCTGGGATGCGGCGGCGGATCCGCTCATCGTGGCGCGTGATCCACGGACGGGCAACATCCTAGGCTTCGCACGGGGCGGCTCCATGGAGCTTCCAACCGACGCCGCGGAGATCGACCTCATCGTCTCGGACGGAGTCCGCAGTACGCGCCAGCGGGTGGAAGTGCAGCGCTTGGATCGGAGATAGAGAGCAAGCGACCGGGTGGGCGCGTGCCGGCGTCCACCCGGTTCTCCGCACGGTGAGCGCGTGCCGATCGAGATCGACGAGGAGGTGCGTGTCGAGTACTGGACGGTGATCCGCGGCGAGCCGTGGCGGGTGCACGAGAGGTTTGCCTGACGACCACTCACAGGGAGGCAAGCCTATGCGCATGCTTCGCGACACAACGCTGGTGATGGCCCTCGCCGCCGCGCACGCCTGCTTCGCGGCCGGTGATGCCCCGCGGGCTGCGGACGCGCCGGACACGCCGGCGGTCCCGTTCGAGCGCTTCGCCCTGCCGAACGGGCTGACGCTCATCGTGCACGAGGACGACGGCGCGGCCGCGGTCCACGTGCGCATGTTCTACCACGTCGCCGAGAAGGACGCCGGCCCGGGACAGCGCGGGCACGCCCACCTCTTCGAGCATCTCGCCTTCAGCCGCACGGAAGGCCTCGACAGGCGGATCTGGGACTTTCTGGAGTCGGTCGGCGCGCGCGACTACGACGCGAACAGCCGGCTCGACTACACGCAATTCTTCGCGACCGCCGACGTCGAAGTGCTGGACACGCTCCTCTGGCTCGAGGCGCAGCGCATGGCGCACCTCGCCTCCGCGATCACCGAGGACGATATGCGGCGCAGCCAGGCCGAGGTGCGGCGGGAGGCGGAGCGGCTCGCGCCGGTGCCGGACCTGCGGATCCTGAAGGCGACGCTGGCGCACACGTACCCGGCCGGGCACCCGTACGCCGCGTTCGACATCGCGCCGCCGGATGTGGATGCGGCGACGCTGCGCGATGCGCTGCGCTTCTACGAGCGCCATTACCAGCCGGGCAACGCCGTGCTCGTGGTCGCGGGCAGCGTGGACGCGGAAGCGGTGCGGGCCGACGTCGAGGCCCGCTTCGGCTCCATCGCCGGCGGACCACGGAGGACGCGCGCCGAGCCGCGGATCGCGCGCGGGGAAGGGACGCGGCGGGCGCGCATCGAGGGCGTGCTGCCGGATCGGCACCTCCGCGTGGTCTGGAACACGCCTGGCTGGGGCACGGCGGACGCCGACCACATCGCGCTCGCGATGCCGAGCATCGCTG
>CALBZE010000119.1 GCA_937889645.1 uncultured bacterium | reverse complement strand
GCCTTCTCGTCGATGACCGCGCTCATGAAGTTGCGGAAGTCGCGCGGGTCGCCCATGCGGATGTCCTGGATCATAGCGACGACGCGATCGCGCACGTCGTTCCACATGGAGCGCGGGATGTAGACGCGCGAGGCGGCGCTGCACTTCTGCCCCTGGTACTCATAGCCGCCGCGGACGATGGCGACCGCGAGCGCCTGCGGGTCTGCGCTCTCGTGCGCGACGATGAAGTCCTTGCCGCCAGTCTCGCCGACGATGCGCGGGTAGGCGCGGTACGTGTCAAGGTTATGCGAGATCTGCTTCCAGAGGTGCTGGAACGTGGCCGTCGAGCCGGTGAAGTGGAGCCCGGCGAACTCGGGGCTCGTGAGCAGGACTTCACTGATGGCGACGGCGTCGCCCGGGAGGAAGTTGACGACGCCCGGCGGCAGTCCCGCGGCCTCGAGGAGGCGCACGACGTAGTAGTTGCTGAGCGCCGCGGTGTGGGCCGGCTTGAAGATCGCGACATTCCCCATGATCGCCGGGGCGGTCGGGAGGTTGCCGGCAATCGACGTGAAGTTGAAGGGGCTGACCGCGTAGATGAAGCCCTCGAGCGGGCGGTAGTCCATCCGGTTCCAGGTGCCGGGGGCGGAGTTGGGCTGCTCGGCGTAGATCTGCGTGGCGTAGTACGAGTTGAAGCGCCAGAAGTCGATGAGTTCGCACGCGCTGTCGATCTCGGCCTGGAACGCGGTCTTGCTCTGGCCGAGCATGGTGGCGGCGTTCAGGGTGGCGCGCCATGGCCCGGCGAGGAGGTCGGCGGCGCGGAGGAAGACGGCGACGCGGTCCTCCCAGCCCCAGTTCGACCACTCCTTCCACGCCTCGCGTGCGGCCTCGATCGCGGCGCGAGCCTCGTCGGGGCCGGCCTGGTGCACGCGAGCGAGGACGTGGCGGTGGTCGTGGGGCATGGTGACCTCTTCGATCCGCCCCGTCCGCACCTCTTTCCCACCGATGATGAGCGGGATCTCGACGACCTCGTTGCTCATCCGATCGAGCTCGGCCTTGAGGGCCGCGCGCTCGCGGGAGCCGGGCGCGTAAGCAAGAACCGGCTCGTTGACGGGGGTCGGCGGGAGATAGCGCCCCTCGACCGCCCGGTCACCGGGCGAAGCGTGGTATTGGTTCGACATGATCGTGCTCCGTGATTCCTGGTGAAACGGCCGCGGGGAAGATCGGCCCGTGGGAGCCGGGAGGCAAGGGCGCGGGCGCGGCGCGGCGGGGGAAGTGCCACGGACGTCGGCCGGTCGGCCGGGCAACGATGTCACTCGCCCGAAAGGGCTTCGACCTCCTCCCCCGCCTCGGTCCACTCTTCGAGCGCCGCGTCGAGCTCGAGCCTGGCCGCATCGAGCTCGGCCTTGAGCTCGTATGCGCGCATCGAGCCCTCCGCCGTGGCATAGAGCGCCGGATCTTCGAGCGCAACCGTGAGTTCCGCGACGCGGGCCTCGATCTCGGCGATACGAGCCTCGAGCGTCTGGACGCGACGCTGCGCCTCTCGCAAAGCGGCCCGCCGCTGCTTCTCCGCGGCCTCGTCCTCCCGCCGGGCGGCGGCGCGGCGTTCGCGGTCCCGCTGCGAGGCCTCGCGGGCGGCCACCGCCTCGGCCTCGGCGCGGGCGCGCTCCTCCTGGACGACCTCCCACTCGTCGTACCCGCCGTCGTACACCTCGATCCGCCCGTCGCGCAGCGCCCAGACGCGCGTGGTCACGGCCCGAAGGAGCGCGCGGTCGTGGCTGACGAGGACGACCGTGCCGTCGTAGGCGTCGATCGCGTCCTCTAGCGCCTCGATCGTCTCGAGGTCGAGGTGGTTGGTCGGCTCGTCGAAGATGATCAGGTTCGCGCCCGAGAGCATGATCATGGCGAGCGCGAGCCGGGCCCGCTCGCCGCCGGATAGGGTGCCGGCGCGGCGGTGTACCTCGTCGCCGGAGAAGCCGAAACGGCCCAGGTGACCCTGGACCTGGCCGCGGTCCCACTGCGGGCGGAGGTCGTGGATCGCCTCGAAGAGCGTGGAATCGACCGGGACCTGGGCGAGGTCCTGGCGGTAGTACGCGACGCGGATCGAGGCGCCGATCCGCAGCTCGCCGGAGGCGACGGGGTGCTCGCCGACGATCGCGCGCAGCAGCGTCGACTTCCCCGCCCCGTTCGGGCCGACCAATCCGACCACTTCCCCGCGCGCCAGGCGCGTCGAGAAGGAATCGAGGAGCGTGCGCTCCGGCGCACCCGGCGCGGTGAGGCGCACGTCCTCGGCGACGAGGACCTGGTCGCCGCCGCGCTCGTCGGCCCTGAGGCGGAGCGCCATCACGGCCTCCTCGGACGGCGGCGGCGAGAGGCGCGGGAGCCGCGCGAGGCGAGTGCGCCGGCCCCTGGCCTGGCGGCTGTTCTGTCCCGCGATGTTGCGGCGGATGTACTCTTCCTCCGCCGCGATCATGCGCTGCTGTTGCTCGAAGGCGCGCTGTTGAGCCAGACGCCGCTCGGTGCGCTGGCGAACGAACGACGCATAGCCGCCCGTGTACGGCGTAGCCGTCCCGGCCTCGAGGTGCAGGACGTGGTCGACGATCGCTTCGAGAAACGCGCGGTCGTGGCTGATGACGAGAACCGTCGCGTCGAGCGCGCGCAGATACTCCTCCAGCCACCGGGTGGTCTCGAGGTCGAGGTGGTTGGTCGGCTCGTCGAATAAGTAGACGTCCGCGGGCGCGACGAGCTGGCGCGCGAGGCCGACGCGCCCGCGCTCGCCGCCGCTCAGCGCGTCGAGCGGGCGGGTGCGCGCGTCCGCCGGGTCGAAGCCGAGCCCCTGGAGGACGGCGTCGACGCGGGCTGAATAAGTGTAGCCGCCCTCGCGCTCGAATCGCTCGAGGTCGCGGTCGTAGCGGGCCATCGCCCTGGGCGACGGGTCGTCGGCGAGAGCCGCGGCCTGTTCGGCGAGGGAGCGCTCGAGCGCGCGGAGTTCGGCGAACGGCTCGGCGGCGGCGTCCCAGACCGTCGTCGCGCCGGCGAACTCGCGGTGCTGGTCGAGGAGCGAGATCCGCAGCCCGGGGAGCCGGGAAACCGAGCCGGCGGCGGGCTCGACCTGTCCCGTGATCAAGCGGAAGAGCGTCGTCTTCCCGGTCCCGTTGCGGCCGACGATCCCCCAGCGTTCGCCGCGGCCGAAGCCGACGGAGACGTCGCTGAGGATCGTTTGGCCGCCGAGGCGGACGGTGACGCCGGCGAGGGTGACGAGGCTCACTTCCCCACCCACTCGCGCCACTCGTCCTCGGCGGCGCCGATCGTGAGGCGGTTGCCGAACCGGACGAGCGGCTGCCGGAGGAGAAGCGGCTCCTCGGAGAGGATCGCGAGCCAGCGCTCCTCGGAGTAGTGGGCGTGCTTCAGGCCGAGCGCGGCGAAACGCTTGCTCTCGCGGTCGACGAGGGCGTCGACGCCGAACTTCTGGGCGAAGCGCCGCAGCTCGCCCTGGGACGCGGCCCGGACGTTCAGGTCGACGAAATGCGTCTTGACCCGTCGCTCGGAGAAGAAGCGGAGCGCCTTACGGGTGTCCGCGCTCTTCTTCGTGCCGAAGACCTGGACTTCCACGGCGGTCAGCGGTAGTTGCCGAATTGCAGTTCGACGCCGAAGTCCTGGCTCCGGAGGAAGGCGATGACCTCCTGGAGCGCGTCCTTGGAGGGGCTGGAGACGCGGAGCTGGTCGCCCTGGATGGCCACCTGGACGTTCTTCATCTTCCGGTCCTTGACGGCGCGGGCGATCTCCTTCGCGGTGTCGCTCGGGATCCCCTGCTGGAGCGCGATCTCCTGGCGGACGCGGCCGAGCGCGGCGGCGTCGATGGTCCCGGGCTTGAGGTTCTTGAGCGGGACGCCGCGGCGGACGAGCTTGGATTGCAGCACGTCGTACAGCGCGCGCATCTTGTACTCGTCGTCGGCCTCGAGGCGGAGGACGGCCCGGGCTCGATCGAACTCGATCTCGGCATGCGCGCCCTTGAAGTCGTAACGCTGGGCGACTTCCTTGCGCGCCTGGTTGACCGCGTTGTCGACCTCCTGGAGGTCGACGCCTGTGCTGACGTCGAACGAGAAATTCTTGGCCATGGCGGGAATGTAACCGGGTCCACGGCGCGAATCCAGGCCGCGGGACCCGTCGCCGAAGAAAGAGAAAGAGTGATGATCCGACTGTTCCAGATCGAGGGGTCGAAGAAGAAGCGCGCGTGGGAGGACCGTCCGCTCCGGGTGTTCGTGACGGGAGCGACGGGGTACCTGGGAAGCGCGATCGTGCGGGAGCTCGCGGCGGCCGGGCACGAGGTGACGGGGCTGGTCCGCTGGGCCGAGCAGACGCTCGAGGTCAAGGAGTTGGGCGGCCGGGCGGTGGTGGGCGACCTCAAGAGTTCGGACACGTACCGCAAGATCGCCGCGGCGCACGACGTGTTGATCCACGCGGCCGCGGACGCGGCGGCGAAGGATACGGCGGATCGCGCGGCAATCGATTCGCTGCTCTGGGCGGCGCGCCAGCACGAGCGGGAGAAGGAGGAGCCGCCGCGGTGCGTGATCTACACGTCCGGGTGCTTCAGCCTGGGCGACACGGGCGATGCCGGCGCGGACGAGGAGTCGTCGACGGACGGCGCGCCGGAGCTGGTTGCGTGGCGCTCGGCGCACGAACGGCTCGTGCTGGAGGCCGCGAGCGAGGACGTGGCGACGGCGGTCGTGCGGCCGGGGATGCTGTACGGCGGCGGGCGCGGGCTGATCGGCGAGTTCTTCGCGACGGCGGAACGTGAGGGTGCGGCCGTCGTCGTCGGGGAGGGGTCGAATCGCTGGTCGCCGGCGTACGTAGGCGACGTGGCGCGGCTCTACCGGCTGATCGCGGAACGGCGGGCGCGCGGGATCTTCCACGCGACCGAGGGCGTGGGGACGCCGGTGATCGAGCTGGCGCGCGCGGCGAGCCGGGCGGCGGGGCGGGACGGCGCGGTGCGCACCGTCCCCGTCGAGGAAGCGCGCGCCCGCCTCGGCGCCCTCGCCGACGCGCTCACGCTGGACCAGGTGGTGCGTTCGACGCGGTCGGAGCGTGAGCTCGGGTGGCGCCACGAGCATCCACAGTTCGTGGAGAGTGCCGAGTCTGCGTACCAAGAGTGGAGGGCGGCGAACCCCGCGATCGCAGCCACGCGCTGAACCTCGGGATGCCGACCTCGACGGGGGTGGTCGGCTGGTAGG
>CALBZE010000118.1 GCA_937889645.1 uncultured bacterium | reverse complement strand
GGCTGCCAGACGCGGACCGGGAGCACGGCGCCGCCGGGCGGCACCACCGCCCGGTCCGGCGCGCCGAACTCGGAGATCCGGCGCCTTCGGGCGCCGCTCGAGATCGAATACCGCATCATTCTCTTCTTACCCCTTCCCACCGAGAGGCCGGGGGCCGTGGCAGGTTGGCGGCTCCCGGCCCCCTCCCTTTTGGCACCCCGAACGCGGGGCAACGAGGGGGCGCGGCGGCCTACCCCCCCGCCGCCTGCCTCCCCGACGGGATCACGACCCGCTCGGGCTCCGGCGTGAAGTCCTCGCCCGGATTGATGAAGAGGTCCGATTCGATCCGGTGCTGCCGGTCGTACAGCTCCTTGTAACGCCCGCCGAGGGCGAGCAGCTCCTCGTGCCGGCCGCGCTCGACGATCTCGCCCCCCTCGAGGACCAGGATCTGATCGGCGTTGCGAATCGTCGAGAGCCGGTGAGCGATGACGAAGGTCGTCCGCCCCTGCCGCAGCGCGCGCAGCCCGTCCTGGATCAACGCCTCGCTCTCGCTGTCCAGACTCGACGTCGCCTCGTCCAGGATCAGGATGCTCGGGTCCGCGAGGATCGCGCGCGCGATCGCCACGCGCTGCCGCTGCCCGCCCGAGAGCTTCACGCCCCGCTCGCCGACGATCGTGTCCAGCCCGTGCTCGAAGCGCTCGATGAACTCGTCGCAGTGGGCGACGCGGGCCGCCGCCCAGATCTCCTCGTCCGTCGCGCCCGGCTTGCCGAACGCGATGTTCTCGCGGATCGTGCCATCGAACAGGAAGTTGTCCTGCATGACCGCACCCAGCTTCGCCCGGTAGTCCCGAAGCCGCAGCGTCGCCAGGTCCCGGCCGTCGACCAGGATCCGACCCTTGGTCGGGCGGTAGAACGCCATGACCAGCCCGATCGTCGTGCTCTTCCCCGAGCCGCTCGAGCCGACCAGCGCGGTCGTCGAGCCCGCGGGCGCGTGGAAGCTGATCCCGTTCAGCACCGGCTCGCCGCCCTCGTAGGCGAAGTGCACGTCCTCGAAGACGACGTCGCCCCGCACCTCGCCCACCGGCTCCCGCGCTGCGTCGTCCTCGTCCTCCGTCGCCATGCGACGCAGCTCGCGGATCCGGTCCAGCCCCGCGAACGCCTCCGTGATCTGCGTGCCGATCGAGCCGATCTGCACCAGCGGCATCAGCATCAGCCCCACGAAGGCGACGTAGCTCATGTACTGCCCGATCGTCATCTCCCCGGCCAGGATCGCCCGGCCGCCGATCAGCGTCGTGATCACGCCGATCAGCCCCAGGATCACCGCCGAGAGCGACGAGACGAGCGACGTCCCCGTGATCGTGCTCGCGATGTTCCTGAACAGCCGGTGCACCCCCCGCGCGAAGACGAGCCGCTCCCGACGCTCCGCCGTGTAGACCTTCACCGTCCGGATCCCGCCCAGCGACTCGCCCAGCCGGCCCGTCACCTCGGACTCGATCTGGTTCCGCTCCCGGAAGATCGGACGCAGCCGCTTGAACGCGTATGCCATCATCCCCGCGAAGCCACCCAGCACCACGAGCATGAAGAGCGTGAGCCGCCAGTGGACGTAGAAGAGGTAGGCGACGGACAGCAGCGCGGTCACGATCCCGCCGACCAGCTGCAGCACCCCCGTCCCGACGAGGTTGCGCACCCCCTCGGCGTCCCGCATGACCCGCGAGATCAGCACGCCCGTCTGCGTGCTGTCGAAGTAGCGGACCGGAAGCCGCAGCAGGTGCGCCTGCACGTCCTTGCGCATCTCTGCGATCGCGCGCTGACCCGCGATACTGACGACCTGCGATAGCGCGAACGTCGTGAGCCCCTGCAGCAACGTCGCGCCCGCCACGACCCCCGCGAGCGGGAGCAGAAGGTCGGTGCGGCCCTTGCCGATCACGTCGTCGATCAGGAATTGGGGGCTCAGCGGCAGCACCAGCCCCGCGACCCGGCCGATCAGCATGAGCACGAAGCCGATCGCCAGGTGCCGCCGGTGCTCCCACGCGAGCTGACGCGCCTCGCGCCACGCGGTCGAGAACTGGATCCGTCTTTTTTCGGTCATGGGGGTTCGATTAAATTCCGGGAGAGGGTGCTACCCCGGCCCGGTGAGGCGGGTCCGGATCGCGACGACGCGCAAGGAAGGGAGGGACATGAGAACCGCACGGACGCTCAATTTCCTTCTCCTCTTGCTCCTCTTCGTCGGGAGCGGCCTCGCCTGGCCGCACCTCCCGGAGCGCATCCCCGTCCACTTCGGCGCCGGCGGCGAGGTCGACCGCTGGAGCGACACCACGCTGGTCTCCTGGTTCGCGCTCCCCGTCATCGCGGTCCTGCTCATCCTCTTCGTCCACGGCACCGTCCGCTTCGCGGCCCGGCACCCGAAGTGGCTCAACGTGCCGGACAAGGACAACTTCCTCCGGCTACCGCCGGAGCATCGCCGCATCGTGGTGCAGACGCTGAAGGAAAGTCTCGAGCCGACGCTCCTGCACCTCACGCTGCTCTTCTGCGTGATCCAGTACGCCATCTACCGGGCCGCGCTCGGCTCCGACCCGAAGCCCTACATGGCCGCCGTGCTCGCGCTGGCCGTGCTCGGCACCCCGATCGCCATCCTCACCATCCACCGCCGCGTCGCCGAGGAGATCGAGCGGCAGGTCTCGATCGCAAGGCGCGAAGGGAAGTTCTGAGGGGGCTGGCCGCGGGAGGCCGGACGGCGCGGCCGCTGGCGGTCGGGCGGCGCGAGAGCCCGGGAAGCGAGAAGCCGCGGCCACGGGGACCGGCGCAGCAAAGGCCGCGGCCGCGCCTCAGCCGAACACCGCCTCGAAGCGCGCCAACTGCTCGTCGCTCCCGATCATCACGAGTTCGCTCCCGGCCTCGAGCCGCGACGTCGGGTGCGGGTTCGTGAGCGCGCGGCCGTCCTTCTCGATCGCGACCACCGTCATCCCGGTCCGCGCGCCGATCCCGCTCTCCGCCAGCGTCCGCCCCGCCAGCGACCTCGGCAGCGGCACGAAATGCAGCTGCGCCGCGCCGCCGACGACCGCCAGCTCACGCCCCTGCAGGATCGACAGGACCGACTCGATCCCGAGGGTGTCGTACCCGAGCACAAGGTCCGCGCCCGCGCGGTGGATCGACTCCATGTTCCGCTGGTGCGTGATCCGGCTCACGATCCGGACCTCGGGGTTCAGGCGACGGCAGTAGACGGCGAGGTAGATGTTCATGGCGTCGTCGTGCGTCGTGAGAATCACCGAGCGCGCCTGGTCCAGCCCCGCCCGGTCGAGGACCCGGCGGTCCGATGCGTCGCCTACTACCAGCAGGTCGGGCAGCCCCTCGAGCCGCTCCCGCAGCGCCTCGTTCCGCTCGACCATGTGCACCCGCACGTCCATCCGACGGAGCGCCGCCGTCGCTGCGCGCCCGACCTTCCCGCCGCCGATCACCAGCACCAGGTCGTCCGTGCCATCGTAGATCGCGAGCAGCTCGTTCAGCGCCTCGATCTGACCCTCCGTCCCGACCACGACCGGCACGCTCGTCGACGTGAGCTGCATGTCCGGGTCGACGGGGCGCAGCACGCCCCGGTCCCACAGCCCCACGACCGTCACGCCCGTCGCGGCGCGCAGGTTCGTATCTCGGATCGTCCGCCCCGCGAGCGGCGTGTGCTGCGCCGGGAACTCCGCGATCAGCAGATCCCGGTACCGACCGATCACGTGCGCGCGGAACATCCCGGCGCTCACCCGGTTCGCGAGCTGCTCGCCCAGGCGACTCTTCAGCGGCAGCACGTACGTCGCCCCGGTCAGCTCCAGGTTGTCGACCGCGTCCTCGTCGTTCGCGATCGCCGCGACCGGCACGCTTGGCGCGACTTCCCGCACCGTCAGAGTCACGTTCGTGTTCGTCGTGTCCTCGGCGTTCGCCAGCACGAGCGCCGCGTCGCCCACCCGCACGGCCTCGTACGTCGCGCGCGAGTCCACGCTCCCCTGTATGACCGGCACGCCGTCCGCGTACAGCCGCCGCGCCCGCTCCGGGTCGCCCTCCAGCACGTAGCACGGCACGCCGATCGCCGCGAGGCGGTCGATCAGCCCCGGCGCGATCGAGTCGTACGTGACCAGGATCACGTGGCCTCGCGTCCCCGGCGGCACCGCCAGCGGCGGCTGCGCACGCCGACGGAGCTGCTCCTCCATCCACGGCGCGTAGAAATAGCGGATGAAGATGAACGGCAGCACGATCAGCAGCAGCACCATCCCCGTCAGCAGCACGACGGTGCTGAACGCCCGCCCCAGGTCGGTCTCGAACGTGATGTCGCCGAAGCCGAGCGTGGTCATCACCGTGAGCGTCCAGTACACCCCGGTGAACCACGAGTACTCCCGCCCCTCCACGTGCACCATGATCACGTGGAAGAGCATTGCGTACGCTACGATCACGGCGGCCAGCAGGGCGAGGTAGCGCAGCAGCGCCCATACGTTGTGCCGCGTCTCCGGCCGCCTCGCGAACGCCAACAGCTCCGACCCGATCGTCTTCATCGCCTCGTCCCCGGTCCCGACCGGCTCGCGCCGGGCCCGCACACAGCCCGGGCCTGCACGCAACGCCGCCTGAGCCAACACGCAACGCCACCAGGGCGGCCTGCCCGGACTCCCCCAAAATGACGGCGGCGCCGCCTCGACGAAAGGCGGCGCCGCGTCACCGGCGTGAGCGGCCGCGCAGGCGGACGCGCCTCACGCCCCGGCCCGCGCGGCGTTCGCGCGGATCGCCGACGCCACGAACTGCGTCAGCCCCGGCGCCCGCGACTCGAAGTACTTCCCGAACCGCGCGTCGGCCTCGTACAGATCCGCGAGCCCGACGTGACCCTCGCGCGTCAGCGGGTAGAACCACCGCTCGATGTGCAAGCGGTGCCGCTCCGCGAGGTCCGCCGCGTCCTCCGGGCTCTTCCCGGCCGTCAGCGCCGCCGCGAACTCGTCCATCAGCCCTTCCGACTCCGCGCGGATCGCCGCCCAGTCCTCCTTCGTGTACCGCCGCGTGCGACGCAGCGACTCCTTGTACGCCTCCGTGTGGCCCCAGCGCTCCCGCGCCTCGGCTTCGTACTGGGCGTGATCGAAATCCTCGAATCCTTCGAAAAGCCGCTCCGGTTCCATCTCCGTCCCCCTTTCGAGCGCGTCCAGCGCGCGATCGATCGCGCGCACCACCGATTCGGTCCGCCGGATGCGCTCGACGAGCAGCTCCCGCTGCGCTCGCAGCGCCGTCGCCCGATCGTACGACGGGTCGTCCAGCACCCTGCCGATCGTCTCGAGCGGGAAGCCGAGCTCCCGCAGCAGCAGGATCTGGTGCAGACGCCGCAGGTCGGCGTCCGTGTAGAGGCGGTAGCCGCTCGCGCTCCGCTTCGACGGGACCAGCAACCCGATCTCGTCGTAGTGGTGCAGCGTGCGCACCGTCACGTGCGCCAGCCGCGCCGCCTCGCTCACCGTGTACGTCTTCGCATCCGTGACCACGACACGACGTTACACCCTCACGTTGCGTGAGGGTCAAGGGGGTGGAAGGATGAAACCGGAACCAGGCGTCGACTGCGCCCCGGCGGCGGAGCCGACGTCGAAGCCGGAGCCCACGCCGTCGCCCGAGCCTGCACCCTCGCCCGGAGCCGCGTCGTCCCCGGGGACCGCGCCCATGCTGGCGACCGCCGGCCCCGCCCGGCCCTCAGAGTGAATCCGCGATCGCGGCGATCTCCTCGGCGTGCTTCCACGCCGCGCGCAGCGCCGCCAGCTCCCCCTCCAGCGCCCGGCGCTCCGCCTCTTCATTCAGCGCCATCTCCAGCGCGAGCGCCGAAGCCTGCGGGAGGCGACGCCGCCGCTCTCTCACCTCGTCCCAATCGATAGGTCGCGGCGTGATCGGCGGCCGCCGGAACGCTCCGACGTCCCGGATCCCGAGCCAACCGCCGCGCTCCACGACCCGGGCCAGGTAGGCGTCGACACCGCCCGCGCTCTCGAGCAGGCGCAGCGCGTCACGCAACCGGCCCCGCGTCGCGCCCTCCTCGTTCACGAACGGCATCGCCCGCGCGAGGATCACCCGCGCGACGTCGCCCTCCAACACGAGCGGCCGCGCCTTCCCAGTGAACGCCCCGACCAACCCTTCCCCGCGCTCGGGGTCGAGCGCGTGCGGCAGCACCACCGCCGGCTTCCCGTCCTCCCCGGTCGTCAGCCACGCGCCGTTGAGCTGGAAGCGACGCAGCTCCAACGCCTCCCCTGTCGGCGACGCCTCCGCCGGGATCCGACCGATCACTCGCTCCGACTTGCGGTACTCCCGCACCAGCGACGCGATGTTGAGGATCGCCGCCCCGCCGACGAGCGGACCCGCCAGCGTGAGCCCGACCGTCGCGAAACTGGCCGCCGCCATGAGCCCCGCGCCGAGCACGTACTTCTGCCGTCGCGCCAGCAGCGCGTCCCCGTACCGCCACGCCGCCACCTCCCCCGGCAGCGCCTCGCCGATCCGGATCAGCTTCGTCCCGTCCGCCAGCTTGGCCAGCCCGATGTTCTCCCGCTGGACCCGGAGCCGCGTGTCGCGGAACAGCTTCTCGCACGCCTCGACCGCCTCCCACCGCTCCTCGAGCGGCGTCAGGTTCCACCGCCCGCATTTCGGGCAGACCACCCAGAGCCGGCCTTTCCACGCGTCGAAGGCCAGTCGCGCTCCGACCGGGAAAGCCTCGACCGAATCGTTCCGTCCGAGATCCCCAGAGCAGTGAATGCAGTTCCGGTACATCGACCCGCTCCACCACGTTCCTGAGCGTTCGCGCCGGTCGTCGCCGCCCCCGCAGGCGCTAGCCGGCGCCCCTCCGCGCGCGAATCGCCGCCCTCGCCGCCACCGGCGCCCCTCACGTCGCCCGCGGCAGCGTCAGCGTGAATACCGACCCGACGTTCAACGTGCTCTCCACCGTGAGGTCGCCGCCCATCGCCCGCGCCAGCTTGCGGCTGATCGCCAGCCCGAGCCCCACGCCCTCGTGCGGGCTCGTGAGCGACCGGCCGACCTGCAGGAACGGCTCGAAGATCGCTTCCGTCATGTCCGGCGGAATGCCGATCCCGGTGTCGGCCACCTCGAGCACCGCCCACTCGCCCCGGATGCAGTGCGTCACCCGCACGCGGCCGCCCGGGTTCGTGTACTTCACCGCGTTCGTCAGCAGGTTCAGCAGGATCTGCCCGACCTTCGGCTCGTCCGCGATGGCGACGACGTCGTCGTCCGGCTCCTGCCACTCGATCGCGATCCGGCGCTCGATCGCCCGCGGCTCGATCATCGGCCGCACCGACTCCGCCACGGCGCTCAGCCGCACCGGCGCCACCTGGTACGTGACCCGCCCCGCCTCGATCCGGCTGAAGTTCAGCAGATCGTTGATCAGCCCGAGCAGGTGCTGCTGACTCCTGCGGATCCGCTCCAGCGCGTCCCGCTGCGCCTCCGTGAGCGGGCCGTGGATGCCGAGCAGCATGAGGTCCGTGTGCCCGCCGATCGCGTTCAGCGGCGTCCGCAGCTCGTGCGACATCGCCGCCAGGAACTCGCTCTTCGCCTTGTTGGCCATCTCTGCGGCGGCGATCCGCTTCGCATCCTCGATCGCGCGCAGCTCCGCCTCACGCCGCTCCGTCAGGTCCCGCGTCACCTTCGCGTAGCCGATCGGCTCGCCGGCCGCGTTCTTCAGCGCCGTGATCACCACGTTCGCCCAGAACAGCGAACCGTCCTTCCGGACCCGCCACCCCTGGTCCTCGTGCCGCCCCTCCCGAGCCGCAATCTCCAGCTCGCGCACCGGCTTCCCCGCCGCCACGTCCTCCGGCGGGTAGAAGACGCAGAACGGCTTCCCCAGGATCTCCTCCTCGGTGTATCCCTTGATCCGCTCCGCGCCCTCGTTCCAGCTCACGACGCGGCCGTCGAGGTCCAGCATGAAGATCCCGTAGTCCGTGACGCTCTCGACCAGCAGCCGGAAACGTCGCTCGCTGTCCCGGAGCGCTTCCTCGATCCGCTTCCGGTGCGACAGGTCCCGCGTCACCTTCGCGAACCCGAGCAGCTCGCCCGTCTCGTCCCGCAGCGCCGTGATGATCACGTTCGCCCAGAAGCGCGAGCCGTCCCGCCGGACGCGCCAACCCTCGTCCTCGAACACGCCTTCCGCGGCGGCGATCTCCAGCTCGCGCTGCGGATAGCCCGATCTTGCGACGTCGTCCGGATAGAAGATCGAGAAGTGGCGCCCGATGACTTCGCCCGCCGTGTACCCCTTGCAGCGCTGGGCGCCCCGGTTCCAGGTGAGGATGTGACCCGCGCGGTCGAGGACGAAGATCGCGTAGTCCCTGATGCTCTCGACCAGCAGGCGGTGGATGTCGACGGTGTCGTGGATGGCGCCGCCGACGGCGGCATCCGGCCGGTACTCTGGGCCGCCTTCGGCGTGCGGCTGGGGAGGGTCCTGCCGGTCCCGCAACGTCATGGGATCGCCTCACGACAACGGGTTCTGCGGCACGGTCGACGGACCGGGCGGCGCGCGGCGGCCCCTCGGAGAAACGCGGCCGCCGGAGAAACGGGGTCGCTCGGGCAATGCGGCGCTCTCGGGGAACGTGGCGCGTAGCGTAGCGACGCCGTGGGGAGCGCGGCGCGTGGCGGCCCGCGGGGAACGCGGCGCCCCGCGGGGAACGCATCGCCCCGCCGACCCCCGACGGAGCCCGGAATCTTCGTCGGTTCGCCTATCTTACGGCGGCGTTGTCGCCTACGCCACCCGTCGGGACCCCATCACCAGCAACCCGTCGCCTCACCACCAGCAACCCGTCGGAACCCCATCACCAGCACGCTGACCGTCACGGTCACCGCGCCCCACGTCGCCGCCTCCGCAAGCGCGTCCTCCTCCACATGCCACGCGCTCGGCGTCATCCCGACCAGGTCGACCACCTCCTCCGCACCCAGCTCCCGTCTGTACTCCACCACCTCCTCCGACTCGAGCCGGAACGCCCCCGCGAACTGCTCCACCGTCCGCTCCCGCTTCCCCGGCTCGATCCCGAGCAGCGGCAGGCGCTCGCGCAGCTCGCGCAGATGGTCGTCCCCAGGGATCGCGACCAGCAGCAACCCGCCGTCGCGAACGACGCGCGCGAACTCCCCCGGATTCCGCGGCGCGAACACGTCCAGCAGCACGTCCACGCTGCCGTCGGCGACCGTAACCCGATGCTTGACGTCGTTCACCAGGAAGACGACGTCGGGGTACGCACGCGCCGCGAGCCGCACCGCCTCCTTCGAGACGTCGACGCCGATGAAGCAGCGGGCGGCGCCTTCCTCCCGCGCGGCACCAGCCTCCCGCGCGGCACCAGCCTCCCGCGCGGACCCACCATCCTGCGCGGCGCCGTCAGCCGCCCGCGCCACCCCGACCGCCCGCGCGACCCCGCCCACGTAGTACCCCTCGCCGCACCCGGCCTCGACGACCGTCGAGACCCGCCGCTCGCGCGACACGCACGCCGCGATCGCCCGCAGGAGCGGCTCGTAGTGCCCCCGCTCCAGGAAGCGACGCCGCGCCCTCACCATCTCCCGCGTGTCCCCCTGTATCTTCGACCGCCCATGCCCCGCGGGGAGCAGGTGGTAATAACCCTCCCGCGCCCGGTCGAACGAGTGCCCGCGCGGACAGCGCAGCGCCCGCCCGTCGCCTGCCATCGGGTCGCTGCACACCGGGCAGATCAGTACGCCGTCACACGGTCCAGGAATCTCGGTCATCCGCACCGGCCACCCAGCGCCTGCATACTGCCCGTGACTGCGTGGCGCCGGTGTCCCTCTGCCACTGGCGTCCCCCTGCCACTGGTGTCTCGCTGCCACTGGCGAACCGGCGCCTCCCCGCCACGCCCGTGTAGAAACTGCACACGCATCGCCCCGTCTTTCCGTCCGTGCTACGTTTCTACAAATATGGTGGTCAACTGCACACGCTGGGCGGCGATCGCATCGCGGATTGTTGGGTTACCACATTAGCGGGGGAAAACTGCACAAGCTTTCGATTTCGAGGCGATGCGTGTGCAGTTTTCACATGGCTGGCTAGCGCGGCGGTCACCTGTGGAAGTCGGGCCCGCACCGCCCACACCGCCCACACCGCCCACACCCCCCGCACCGCCCGCACCACCCCCACCACCCGTAACACCCCCCACCGTCCGCACCCCTCCCGTGCAACGCCGCCGATCCCCTACAACCTCTCCACCCGCAAGCACACCACCTGCCGGATCCACCGCGAATGCCGCCGCTCCCCGTCCATGATCACCCGGAACGGCCCCTCCGACTCGGGGAGCGGCGCGCCGTCCTTGCGGTCCACGAGCAGGACCCGGCGGTCGCTGTAGGCGGCGTCCAGCTCGGCCAGCGTGAACGCCGCGCGGTACCCGTCCCGCGCCTCGGCGACCACGACCGTCGCCACCTGCGGCCCCCGGAGCGACTCCATCGGCACGCCGGCCAGCGCCAGCACCGCCGCCAGCGACACGCCCTCGTACTCCGCGACGCCGCCCTCATGCTCCTCCACCCGCACCCGCTCCCGCGGCAGCCCGTCCAGCTCCCGTGCCGTCAGGCTCAACGGCTCCGGCACCGCACCGCGGACGTGCACGGCCCCCTCCGACGCCCCACCCGGCCCCGGACACGACGTCGGCTGCTGCGCCGCGACGCCCCGCGCTGCGACCAGCGCCGACCCGACCAGAATCCCGACCAGCGTAACGACCCGACGAACCATCTTCCCTCCTACGCTCCGATCCGCGTCCCGCCGGCCAAATCACGAGTCGCGAGACCTCACGTCACCCAGCCCACGGCCCCGCGCCCAGCCCCCCGGAGCACCCCGAGCCCTGAGCCCTGAGCCCCGAGCCCCGAGCCCCGATCAATAAATCCTCTCCCCCCGCGCCAACATCTCCACGAACTTCTCGATCCGCCGCGCCCGCGTGACCGTCTTCACCCCGGTCCCCTTCTTCGCCAGACGCAGCCACACCTCGGGCTCCGTCGCGTGGTGCGCCTCCAGCCACGCCTCCCACTCCGCCACGCCCGCACACTCGATCACTCGCTCCGGCGCTTCTCGCGACATCGGACCTCCCCGCGTTCCGGCCCCGTTCTAGGTGGACCCGCCGCCCTGCAGGCGACGTCGTCATCCCGCCTCGCATGCGCGCACCGCGCTCGCTCGCCGTCGCCACGAGCGGGCTATCGGCACGCGCGCACGCTGATCGGCACTCACCCGCGATGGGCACGCGCACGCCGCCGACATGCCCGGCGTCGCATGTTACGACCGCCGCCGCGGGCGCCGCAATGCGATCGCTCCGCGAACCGCCTTTCAGATCTGCGATTTGGAAAGAGAGGTGGGATTACGATTGGATCGTGGAGGCAGGCGGCGTCGCACGCCGCGCCGCGCGGCGCCTACACCCCCACCCCACGCCGCTGCAGCTTCCGGTACCGGTCCAGCAGCATCTTCCGCTTCAGCGGCGAGAGGTGGTCGATGTAGAGGACGCCGTCCAGGTGGTCGATCTCGTGCTGCAGGCAGCGCGCGAGCTCGCCGTCGGCGTCGATGCGGACCGGCTGACCCTCGAGGTCCAGCGCCTCGACCACCACCCGCGCCGGCCGCTCCACGATCTCCGACACGCCGGGGATGCTCAGGCACCCCTCCTCGCCGCGCACCCGCTCCCGGCCGCGCTCGACCACGCGCGGGTTGATCAGCGCGTACGCCGGCGACCCGCCCTCCGGTAGCTCGACCACGATGATCCGCTTCGATACGCCGACCTGCGGCGCGGCGAGTCCCTGGCCGTTCGCCGCATGCATTGTCGCGAACATCGCCCGCACCAGCTCGCGCACCTCGTCGTCGATCCGCTCGACCTCCGCGGCACGCTGGCGCAGCACCGGCGCCCCCAGCAGCTCGATCTTCAGCTCCTGCATCGGACCCGACCTCCGGCGACCTCGCGGATCAGCGACGCTTCCGCTCGGCCCGCGCCGCGCGACGCCGCGCTTCCGCCGCCTTCCGCTTCCGCTCCTCGCTCGGCTTCTCGTAGAAACGCTTCTTCTTCATGTCCCGGAACCGCCCCGAGCGCAGCATCTTCCGGCGAAACTGCTTCAGACCCCAATCCAGTCTGTCGTTCTCGTTCAGCACGACCTCGACCATTTACGCTCCTTTCTCCCTGTGAAACGAAATGGGATCCGGACACGCGCCCAGATCCCATCCCACTCTGGTCCACGCGCCGACGCACACCGCCGGCGGACTCCCGAATCATGTAAAATAATGTAACACTTCAACGTCCGTTCGTCTACCCGCAAAATCCGGGCGCGACGTCGGCCCGCGTGTTGCCGCCAGTGGATTTCAACCGGGAACCCTGTATCTTGAGAGTGTAGCTCTTCGGCAGAAGCACTCTTCTGCAGCAGCAACTTCGGCCTCGGGGGGCCGTCTGTCATCGGAAGCGGTTCGCGGCGCGCAGGAGGTCGGGGCGTCCCGCGGCGTCGGACGCACGCTGCGCGCGCTGCGTCACAGGAATTTCAGACTCTTCTTCATCGGGCAGGGGATCTCGCTCATCGGCACCTGGATGCAGCAGGTGGCGATGAGCTGGCTCGTCTATCGCTTGACCGGCTCCGCCCTCGTCCTGGGGCTGGTCACGTTCGTCAGCAACATCCCGTCCTTCGTGATCTCCCCGCTCGCCGGCGTCCTGGCGGACCGCTGGGACCGGCGACGGATCGTGCTGATCACCCAGACGCTCTCGATGCTCGAGGCGGCGACGGTCGCGACGCTCACCCTCACCGGCGTCGTCCAGGTCTGGCACATCCTGGTCCTGGCGGGCTTCCTCGGAATCGTCAACGGCGTCGACGTCCCCGCGCGACAGTCGCTCCTCGTCCGCCTCGTCGACGGCCCGTCTGACCTCGCCAACGCGATCGCGCTCAACTCGTCGATGTTCAACGGCGCGCGCCTCGTCGGCCCGGCGATCGCCGGCGTCCTGATCGGCGTGGTGGGCGAGGGGCCCGTTATGGCGATCAACGCGCTGAGCTACCTCGCCGTGATCAGCTCGCTCCTCGCGATCGACATCGGTCCTCGGGCGACGTCGTCCGCCGCTCGCCCGTCGATCCTCGGCACCCTGGGCGAGGGGTTCCGGTACGCGCTCGGCTTCGCGCCGATCCGCTCGATCCTGCTCCTGCTCGCACTCCTGAGCCTGGTCGGGATGCCGTACCTGGTGCTGATGCCGATCTTCGCCCGCGACGTCCTCGCCGGCGGCCCGCGCATGCTCGGCTTCCTCATGGGGTCCGCCGGCTGCGGCGCCCTCGCCGGCGCGCTCTACCTCGCCTCCCGCACGACCGTTCGCGGCCTCGGCCGCCTGATCGTCATCTGTTCGACCGTCTTCGGCCTCGGGCTCGTCGCCTTCTCACGCTCGAGCGTCGCCTGGATCTCCCTGCCGCTCCTCGTCGTGACCGGCTTCGGGATGATGGTGACGACGGCGTCGATGAACACCGTGATCCAGACGATCGTCGACGAAGACAAGCGCGGCCGCGTGATGAGCCTCTACGCGATGGCCTTCATGGGGATGGCGCCCTTCGGCGGCCTCCTCGCCGGGTCGCTCGCCAGCCGGATCGGCGCGCCGAACACGGTCCTGCTCGGCGGCGTCGCCGTCATCCTCGCCGCCCAGTGGTTCCGCCTCCGCCTCCCCGCCCTCGCCCAGGACGTGCGCCCCATCTACGAGCGCCTCGGCATCCTCCCCGAGGTCGCAACCGGCCTCCAGACCGCGACGGAGCTGAGGCCGAAGGGGTGAGGTGGGCGGCGAAACCGAAGGGGCGATGATTGCTGGGTTTGCTCAGCGTTGCCCCGGCGCCGAGCGGGGAGCAGGGTCCCTGTGAGGCCACGACCGCCCGGCGGCCGCTCGGCGGCCGCTCAGCCACCGGTCAGTGACCACTCGATTGCCACCCACCGACCGGTCATTGACCACCTACCGCCCGCACCCCATCGAGGCGCCTCCCGCGCCGAGGGCGCGCCTGACCCCCCACGGCAGGCAGTCCGCGACGGCATGAGGCCGCCGCCTCCAGCCGGCGCTTCCCGCATCCGGCGACCCACGCCGCCGCCCGCCGCCCCCCGCGCGCCAACGGCGCGCCGCCCCCTCACCGCCCATACACCCCCACCATCTCCGCCTCCGCCACCACATGCCCCTCCATCGCCTGTTCCACCCGGTCCCGCGTCGCACCCGGGTTCAGGCTCAGCGTCGTGTCCAGCGCGTACAGGCGGAAGCGATAGCGGTGCGGCCGCCCGGGCGGCGGGCACGGGCCGTCGTATCCGATGCGGCCGTAGTCGTTCTCGCCCTGCGCCGCGGCACCCAGCCCCTCGACGGTCGGCGAGTCCGGGATCGCCGGCGGCAGCGTCCGCATGTCCGCCGGCAGGTTCCAGATGATCCAGTGGTCGAACTCCCCGCGCGGCGCGTCCGGGTCGTCGACGATCAAGGCGAGGCTGATCGCTTCCCTGGGCACGTCCTCGACGACCAACGGCGGTGAGATCCCCTCGCCCTCGCACGTGTACTCCTTCGGGATCCGGCCGCCGTCCTCGAATTCCGGTGAGCTGATCCGCATGCGCGCCTCCTGGGGTGCGGTTCGGTAAGGCCGCGCGCGAGCGCCGACGACGCCCCGCGTGAGCGCCGACGGGCCTCCGCGTGATGGGCGACGGGGTCCCGCGTGAGCGCCGAAGGGGCCACCCGCGGCCGAAGGCCGCCGCCCCCGCCGCGAAGCGCGCCGCCCCCGCCGCGCGAAGCGCCGGCCCCTCCCGCGGCGGCGCAGCCGCCGCCACCCGCCGCCCCGAAGGGGCGGCCGCACCCCG
>CALBZE010000117.1 GCA_937889645.1 uncultured bacterium | reverse complement strand
AGGCCCTGAGCCCCAGGCCCTGAGCCCTAGGCCCTGAGCCCTAGGCCCTGAGCCCCAGGCCCTGACACCCAACACCCAACACCATGCCCGACTACACCACCAGACCCGCCCCCGACGAATTCGCCGCCTTCTACGCCCCCTACGTCTCCCTCGTCCCCGAGGGCGGCATCCTTGCCCAGCTCGAGCGCCAGGCGACCGACTTCGCCCGCCTGCTCGACTCGATCCCCGAAGAGCGCGGCGACCACGCGTACGCGCCCGGGAAGTGGACGATCAAGGAAGTGGTCGGGCATGTTTGCGACGCCGAGCGCGTCTTCACCTATCGCGCGCTCCGGTTCGCACGCGGCGATGCGACGCCGCTCGCGCCGTTCGACGAGGACGCCTACGTCCCTCCCGCGGCGTTCGGGGCGCGCACGCTCGCCGACCTCGGCCAGGAGTTCCAGGCGGTGCGCAACGCGACCATCGCGTTCTTCCGGGGCCTCCCGACGGAGGCGTGGACCCGGCGCGGGATCGCGAGCGGGCACGAGATCTCCGTTCGCGCCCTCGCCTGGATCGCCGTCGGCCACGAGCTGCACCACAGGAAGGTCCTGATCGAACGGTACGGGGTGGGCTAGGAGCGTCGGCGCGTGAACGAGGACATGACGAAAAAACCATGATGGGATCGAAAGCTCGCCACTCCGCCGCACCGCTGATCATCGCGGCAGCACTGACCCTCTCCGTCCCCGCGTGCGCCTGGGACCCGTTCGCGCCGTGGGACGATGGCGATCACGTTCTGGGCGTCGTCGAACACTTCGGCGACCCCGTCCAGGTGCGGGTGCCCAACGAGGTCAAGAGGGGGACCGCGTTCGACGTCGAGATCGTCACGTATGGCGGCGGCTGCGTCCGCAAGGGTGACACCCGAGTGGAGGTCATGGGGCGCCGCGTCCTCGTCACCCCCTACGACATCGATATTTCGGGGTGGAACTCTGTCTGCACCACCGATATCCGGCTGTTCGCCCACAAGGCGACGCTCCGTTTCGACACCCCGGGCCCGGTGACCATCGCATTCCAAGGGCGACGCCGCCCGCAAGGGGATCTCCTCACGATCGAACGGACGGTGCAGGTCCGATAGCGGCGTCCCCGCGGATGCGTGGATCCGGCGCGGGATCGCCGGCGGGCACGAAGTTTCCGTCCGCGCCTTCGCCCGGATCGTCCCTGGCCACGACATGATGCGCATTGAGCCGATGAAACGAAACGTTCTTCGCTTCCCCATGCCGAAGGCGCCCCTCGCCGCGGCGCTCGCACTCACCCTCGTCGCGTGCGCTTCGACGCCGAACGAGGCGCCGCAGGACGGCCGCCGCGTCCTTGGCGTCATCGGCCACCACGATGACCCGGTCCGGGTCGAGGCGCCCGCCGAGGTCGCGCGCGGGACCGACTTCCAGGTCGCGGTCGTCACGCACGGCGGCGGCTGCGTCCGCGAGGGCGACACCGAGGTCGAGGTGGACGGCCTCCGCGCCGTCGTCTCGCCCTACGACATCGACGTCTCGGGGCCGGGGGTCTTCTGCACGCTCGAGCTGCGCATGTTCCGCCACACGGCGACGCTCCGCTTCGACCGACCCGGCACGGCGACGATCGTCTTCCGCGGCCGTCGCGCCCCCGAAGGCGATGTCATCACGATCGAGCGCACTGTGCGCGTGAGGTAGCAACGCCCCCACCGTGGTGCGTAGCCGACGACCGCACAGGACACATCGAGTCCCCGCGGCGCTCGTTCCTCTCCTCGTCACCTCGGTCGCGCCCCTCTTCCTCGCCGGGTGCGGAGCCACCCCCGATGCTGGCGACGCGATCGCCGTGACGGACAGCGCCGGGATCGAGATCGTGCGCAACCTCCGGCGCCCGGACACGATGACGGTCGAGGGGCCGCCCGCGGTGAGGATCGGCGACGCCGACGGCGCGAACGTATGGGACGTCGGCGCGCCGGACGGACGCCAGCTCGTTGCGATTCGATCCCCAGGCGCTTCCGGCTCGTACGCATCCAGGCCGATCGAGCCCACGGGATCACGATGACGTCCGAAGGGGTTACCGTCGTGGAGGTGTACGATCTACCTTTGGGAATGACCGCGTTCTAACGTTCCCCGAACCGGTTGACGATCATGGCGCAGACCGACCCGACGCACTCGGCGCTTTCCGCGCAGTGGAATCGGCTCCGCCGCCTCCCGGGCGGGACCTGGCTCTTCAGCCGGCTCCTCGGGCTGCGGATCCCCTACACGGCGACGATCGGCGCGCATATCGTCGCCCTCGAGCCCGGCTACGCCCGCGTGGAATTGCCCGACCGGCGCCGCGTCCGGAACCACCTGGACTCGATCCACGCCGTCGCGCTCGTCAACCTGGGCGAGCTGGCCAGCGGCCTCGCGATGATGAACGGGATGCCGCCCACGGTGCGCGGGATCGTGACCGGCCTCTCGGCCGAGTACCTGAAGAAGGCGCGCGGCCGGCTCGTCGCCGAGTGCCGCGCCGACCTCCCCGAGGTCACGGGGAAGATCGACCACGACGTCGTCTCGGAGATCCGGGACGCGGAAGGCGACGTCGTCGCCCGCGTGACCGCGCGCTGGAGGCTCGCGCCGCGGTGAGCGCCCGGGCACCCGACGTCAACGCACCCGGCCATCCAGGCCCTTGCCCTGTAAGGCAACGAGAACGGCTGCGCTCATGATGAACCCGCTAGACACGCCGCTGACCCGCCACGCCGGGATCGAGGTCCCCCTCATCTGCGGCGCCATGTACCCGTGCAGCAACCCGGAGCTGGTCGCGGCGGTCTCGGACGCGGGCGGGATCGGGATCGTCCAGCCGATCTCCCTCACCTACGTCCACGGCCACGAATTCCGCGAGGGGCTGCGCTACATCCGCCGGCTCACCTCGAAGCCGATCGGGATGAACGCGCTGATCGAGGCGTCGTCCAGGAAGTACCGGGAGCGGATGGAGCGCTGGGTGGACATCGCCCTCGAGGAGGGCGTCCGCTTCTTCGTGACGTCGCTCGGGAAGCCGGACTGGGTGGTCGATCGCGTGCACGCGGCGGGCGGCGTCGTCTACCACGACGTAACCGAGCGGAAGTGGGCGCTCAAGGGGTTGGAGGGCGGCGTCGACGGGCTGATCGCGGTGAACCGGCGCGCCGGCGGGCACGCGGGCCCGAAGTCCGCCGAGGAGCTCCTCGACGAGCTCGGCGACCTGGGCGTCCCCGTCGTCTGCGCCGGCGGGATCGGGACCGCGCGGGAATTCGCCGAGGCGCTGCGCATGGGGTACGCCGGCGCGCAGCTCGGCACGCGCTTCATCGCGACCCCCGAGTGCCGCGCCAGCGACGCCTACAAGCAGGCGATCCTGCGCGCGACCGAGGACGATATCGTGCTCAGCGAACGGATCACCGGCGTCCCCGTCGCCGTGATCCGAACGCCCTACATCGAGCGGATGGGGCTCCGTGCCGGACCGTTCGCCCGGTGGATGCTCCGCGGCCGCAAGCGCAAGCACTGGATGCGCACTTTCTACGCGCTCAAGTCCGGCTGGCAGCTCAAGCGCGCCGCCTTCGACGACACCGGCGAGCGCGACTACTGGCAGGCAGGCAAGAGCGTCGCCGGGATCGACTCCATCGAGCCGGCGGGCGAGATCGTGCGGCGCTTCGCGGAGGAGGCGCGCAGGACTCTCGCGGCCGAACCGCACGGGTCCACGCGGCCGGGGCTGGACACCCTCGGGAACCGGGACTAAACTCCGGCGGTAATCTGGAACGATGATCTACGACCCAGCGATGTCTCGTCGGCGCCGCGTTCTCTTCGCGCTCGCGCTCCTCGCCGCGCACGCGGCTTCGACCGCGTCGGCGGCGGTACCGAGGTGCGCTGCCGGGGCGATCGCGGCGGGAGGAACCGTCGCAGCCGGCACGGCGGGACCAGCCGTCGCAGCCGACCCCGCGGGCGTTCCTGCCTCCGACGGGGACGTCGCCGTGCTCGACAACGCCGGGCCTTACGGCGCTGCGCCGGATGCGCACACCGCCGTATCCGAGGACGCCGCGCCGCGAGGTCCGACGCCGGGTGCGCACACCGCCGCGCTGGCGACCTGCTCCGTCCTCGTCTACGCCGGCCCATCGCCGGAGGTCGCCACACCGGCGGTCGAGCGGGCCAGCCGCTCTCCACTCATCGACGCCGATCCACCGACGGGCGAGCCGCCCGCCCCACCCTACCAGCCGCCCCGCGCCTGATGCACGTTCGCGGCGCCCGGAGCCGCTAGAGCGATCCGTTCCGGGCCCACTGGGTCGACCCGCGCCCCGTCCGGGGTCCGGTGTACGTGTGAACGTGACATCAGGCGCATTATGAGTGTGAAAGCATTCAAGATATCGATCGAGGCGGCGCTCTGGATCGCCGTTCTCGGGTTCGTCGGATACAGGATGTGGCCCCAGGCCGCATCGGCGCTCGGCCTCGACTCGGGTGGCGTGGACGCGCCCGACTTCCGCGTCGAGACGCTGGATGGACGCACGGTCGCGCTGAGCGACCTGCGCGGGCAGGTCGTGCTCGTCAACTTCTGGGCGACCTGGTGCCCGCCGTGCCGCTTCGAGATGCCCGGCTTCCAGCGCGTCTACGAGGAGTACCGCGACCAGGGCTTCACCATCCTCGGCCTCTCGATGGACCGCGGCGGCACGCACGTCGTCCGGGAGTTCCTCGACGAGCGAGGGATCACCTACCCCGTCGCGATGGCGACGCCGGAGGCGGTCCGGGCGTTCGGCGGCGCGAACCTGCTGCCGACGTCGTATCTGATCGACAAGGAAGGCCGGATCCGCTACACGGTCAAAGGCGTGTACACGGAAACGGCGCTCTCGCAAGCGGTCGGGCGGCTGCTCCGGGAAACGCCGGACGCTGCGCCCGCGGGCCGGCTCACGGCCGGGGACCCGCCCGGCTCCGCCGCGGAAGCGTCCGGAACGAATGCGGCGCCCGCCCCGAAGGAGGTGGCCCGATGACGGATGCGACGTCGGTTTCCTTCGGCCTCGCCTTCCTGGCAGGGCTCGTCTCGTTCCTGTCGCCGTGCGTGCTCCCGCTGGTGCCGAGCTACATTTCGTTCGTGACCGGCCTCACGCTCGACGAGTTGCGCGACGCGGACTCGGCCGCGGCCCGGCGGCACTCCGCGCTCCACGCCGCCCTGTTCGTCGTCGGCTTCTCGGCGCTCTTCGTCGCGCTCGGCGCCTCGGCGACGGCGCTCGGCACCGTCCTCGCCCGCTCGCTGCCCCTGATGCAGCAACTCGGCGGCGTCGTGATCGTCTTCTTCGGCCTCTACATGCTCGGCGTGTTGCGCATCCCCGCGCTCATGCGCGAGCGGCGGCTGCACCTCGCGACGAAGCCGGCGGGGGCGCTCGGCTCGGTCCTGGCCGGCGTCGCCTTCGGCGCCGGGTGGACGCCCTGCGTGGGCCCCGTGCTCGCCACCATCCTCCTCTACGCCGGACTGGAGGCGACGATGACGCGCGGGATGCTCCTCCTGGCCACCTACGCCCTCGGCCTCGGGATCCCGTTCTTCGCCGCCGCAGTGGCGTTCAATGCCTTCCTCGCGCGGGCCCAACGGCTCAAACCCTGGCTCGGCGTGATCGAGCGCGGCGCCGGCGCCTTCATGGTCCTGGTCGGGGTATTACTATTCACCGGACGATTCGCCGCGCTCTCCAGCTTTTTCGCCGGCTTCGGCCAGTTGATCGACCTGGAGGTGGGGCCGTGAAACCGTACGGGCGCACCACGCCGTTCGCGATCGCAGCCCTGTGACGATCACGACTCGGCCCCCGCGGTCGCACCGAATCGAGACGGAAGGAGATGATTCGATGAGTATGATAGAATCCGCACGGTCCGTGACCGTGCCCTGCCCCTTCTGCGATACGCTGAACCGCGTCGACCTCGACCGCATCGACGACCGCCCGAAGTGCGGGAGTTGCGGCCGTCCGATCCTGATGGACCGGCCCCTCAAGGTCGGGGACCAGAACCTGGAGCGCGTCGTCGCCGACGCGAAGGTCCCGGTCCTGGTCGACTTCTACGCCGACTGGTGCGCGCCGTGCAAGATGATGGCGCCGATCCTGGACGAGGTCGCGCACGACCGCGCCGGCTCGTTGCTGGTCACCAAGCTCGACACGGACCGCAACCCGACGATGGCGGTGCGCTACTCGATCCGCGGGATCCCGACCCTGATCCTCTTCCACGAGGGCCGAGAGGTCGGCCGCCAGACCGGCGCGGTCCCCAGGGCGCAGCTCGAGTCCTGGATCGACGCTGCGGTGGGGGCGGGCGAAGCATAGCCGGGGGGTTGCCGGGTGGCGCCGCGCGCGTCGCCATCCGGCCGCCGACCCAATTTCCTACGCGCGATCCACCTCCCGCAGCACCTCGAGCGGCGGGCGGTCGAGGAGGCCGCGCCCGTTCAGGTACCCGAGCGCGGCGGTGAGCAGCGACGTCGCGCCCCACGTGACGGCGAGCGCCGGCGCCGGGAGGCTGAAATCCATCTCGAACAGCCCGGCCGTGAGCGCCCACGCAGCGAAACCGGCGAGGATCGCTCCGGCGAGGCCGGACACGGCGCCGAGGGCGAGGTACTCGACAAAGAGCACGCGGCGGAGCTGCGCGCGACTCGCCCCGAGGGTGCGGAGGAGCGCCAGCTCCCGCATCCGCTGGAACCGCGTCGTCGCGAGCGAGCCGGCCAGCACGACCAGCCCGCCGCCGATCGCGAAGAGCGCGAGGAACCGCACCGCGAGCGACGCCTTCCCGACGATCCCGTCGAGCGCTTCCTGCACCTGCGTCAGGTCGAGCGCCGAGACATTGGGCCAGCGCTCCACCAGGTCCCGCTGCAGCTCGGCCCGTCCGACGGTCTCCGGAACCCGGGCAAGCGCAACGATCGTCTGCGGCGCCTCCTCCAGCACACCCGGCTCGAAGACGACGAAGAAGTTCGGTGAGAAGCGCGCCCAGTCCACGCGCCGCAGGCTCGCGATCTCCGTCTCGATCGGCACGCCCTGCACGTCCCAGGTGATACGGTCGCCGATCCCGACCCGGAGCTCGCGCGCGAGCTCTTCCTCGACGGAGATGCGGGGGAGGCGGGACGCGGCCACCGCGCTCTGCCCTGCGCCGCCGCCCGTGGCGGCCTCACCCGCGCCTGTACCGACTGGGCCCGCATGCGGACCGCCTTCATACCCGCCCTCCTCCCACCACTCCCCCGCCACGAGCTCTTCCGTCTCGGCGAGTCGAGCCCGGTACGTGTTCCGGTACTCCCGCCGCAGCGCCCAGCGCTCCGGCGCGCCGTCCGTCGTGTCCGCGAGCAGCTCCGACGCGCTCCGCCCGCCGATCGCCGCGATTCGCGCCGGCACCAGCGGCGTCGTCTGCTCGAGGAGCGCGCCGCGCGACTCGAAGAACGTGCGCACACCCTCGAGCTGGTCGGTCTGGAGGTCGAAGAGGAGGAGGTTCGGCCGGTCGTCCGCCGCCTCGATCCTGAAGCGGTCGAGCAGGTTCGCCTGCACCAGATGCAGCGTGGCGAGGAGGAATACGCCGAACCCGATCGAAAGCGTGACCGCGCCGGTCTGGTTGCGCGGCCGGAACAGGTTCGCGATCCCCTGCCGCACGGCGAAGTCCGTGCTCCGCGGCACGAAGCGCCGCGCGGTGTGCGCTACGATTAGCGCGGTCGCCGCGAGGAGGGCGAGCGTTGCACCAATCCCGGCCGCGAACCCGATCCCCGCGCCCGGCCCCGGCGTCTGAGCGATCGACAGCCCGATCACGCCCAGCGCGAGCGCGCCGTGGGCGGCGAGCCTCCACCGGTCGATCCCTGCGCGCGTCAGCTCGAAGTCGCGCCGCAGCGCCTGGAGCGGCGGGACGTCGCGCACGGCGAGGAGCGGGAGGAGCGCGAAGAGCGCGGAGACCGTCGCCCCGGCCGCCACGCCGCCGAGGATCGCCGGCCAGTGCACCCGGAACGCGACGTCGACCGGGAGCGCGTCGCCGACCATCGCCGGGAGCACGGCCTGGACGGCAACGCCCAGCGCCGCGCCGGCCGCCGCCCCGCCGAGCCCGATCGCCCCGGTTTGCAGCAGGTACGCGCCGAAGACGCTGCGACGCGTCGCGCCCAGGCACCGCAGCACCGCGATCTGCGGCACCTTCTCCCGCACGTAGGCGTGCACCGCGCTCGCGACACCGATCCCGCCCAGCAGCATCGCCATGAGCCCGACCAGCCCGAGGTAGCGGCCCAGCGAGCCGAACGCCTCGCTCAGCTCCTCCGCCTGGTCCCGGACGGTGAGCGACCCGACGCGCGCCTCGCGCATCAGCTCCCGGTGCGCGTCCTCGAACGCCTCGGCCCGCGCCGCGTCGCCGAAACGCAGGAACGCCTGGTACCGCACCAGGCTACCGAACTGAACCAATCCTGTTTCGGCCAGATACGCCGCCGGGATGTAGACGCGGGGGCCGATCGCGCTCTGGAACCCGACGTCGACGCCCAGCCCGTCGATCGTCCCGGCGACGACGAAGCGTGCGTTCCCGATCGCGAGCGTGTCGCCGACGGCCGCGTCGAGCTGGACCAGCGCCGCCGGCTCGACCACCGCGTGCCGCACGGCGCCGGTGAGCGGCCAGGCGCCCGCCGGCTCGACGGCGACGTCGCCGTAGAACGGGTACCCGCCCTCGATCGCGTGCACCTGCAGCAGCCGCGTCCCGCCGCTCCGCGTCGCGCGCACCATCGACGCGAGCCGCGTGACGTACGAGACGTCGACGCCGTCCGCCGCGACCGAATCGAGCACGGCGGCGATCTGAGCCGGAAATGGTTCGGACGCGCCGAGCCGCAGATCCGCGCCGAGGAGCGACCGCGCCTCGGACTGCACCGACTCGACCACGCTCGCGCGGAACGAGTTGATCGCGACCAGCGCCGCGACGCCTAGCGCGATCGCGCCGGTGTACACCCCGATCCGCCGCACGCCCGACCGCGCCTCGCGCCGCGCGAGCCGCACGGCGAACGGCGTCCTCACCCCTCCCTCCTCTCGTCCCCGACGATGTGCCCGCCAGCGATCCGGATCACCCGCCCCGCCCGCGACGCCAGCGCCATGTCGTGCGTGACGAGCACGACCGTCGTCGTCAGCGCGCGGTTCAGCTCGAAGAGGAGCTCGACGATCGTCGCGCCCGTCTCTGCGTCCAGGTTCCCCGTCGGCTCGTCGGCGAAGAGGATGCGCGGCTCGTTCGCGAACGCCCGCGCGATCGCGACCCGCTGCTGCTCGCCGCCCGAGAGCTGCGCCGGGTAGTGGTCCAGCCGGTTCCCGAGGCCGACCCGCTCCAGCAGCGATACCGCCCTCTCCCGCGCCCGATCGTCCGCCGCGCCCGCCAGCTCGAGCGGCACCAGCACATTCTCCAATGCGGTCAACGTCGGGAGGAGCTGGAACGTCTGGAAGACGAACCCTACTTTCTCCGCACGCAGCCGCGCGCGGCCGTCCTCGTCCAGCGTGCCCAGGTCGACGCCGTCCAGCCGGACCGTCCCCGATGTCGGGCGGTCCAGCCCGGCCAGCAGCCCGAGGAGCGTCGTCTTCCCGCTCCCGGACGGCCCGACGATCGCCGCGAACTCGTTCGCCTCGACCCGGAGGTCGACCCCGTCCAGGACGGTGACCTCGCGTGGCCCGCTGCGGTATCGTTTCGTCAATCCTTCAGCGACGATGACCATGCGACTCTCAGCGATATTCGCGTTCGCACTCGTTTTCCATGCCTGCTCGGCCGACGCCGACGCGCCGCGCGCGGGCCACTCGCCGCCGAATGGCAGCGCGCCCGCGGCCGACACGCCCGCGACGTCGGCCGAAGCCCCCGTCGTCCTCTTCCTCGGCAACAGCCTCACCGCCGGCTACGGTCTGACTGCCGAGGAGGCCTACCCCGCCCTCATCCAGCGGAAGATCGACGAGGCCGGCTACCCGTTCCGCGTCGTCAACGCCGGCGTGAGCGGCGAGACGTCCGCCGGCGGGCTGCGTCGCATCGACTGGCTCCTCCGCCAGCCCGTCGCCATCCTCGTCCTCGCCCTCGGCGCGAACGACGCGCTCCGCGGCCACGACCTCGACGCCACGCGCGCCAACCTCCAGGCGATCATCGACCGCACCCGCGCCGCCTACCCCGACGCCGCCATCGTCATCGCCGGGATGCAGGCGCCCCCCAACCTCGGCGCCGACTACACCGAACGCTTTCGCAGGATGTTCGTGGAGTTGGCCGAAGCGAACGACGCCGCCCTCATCCCCTTCCTCCTCGAGGGCGTCGCCGCCGTGCCGGAGCTGAACCAGCAGGACGGGATCCACCCGACCGCCGAAGGACAGCGGATCCTGGCCGAGAACGTGTGGCGCACGCTGGAGCCGGTGCTGCGGCGGGTGGCGGACGAGCGGAAAGGCGAGTGAAGCACTCGGGGCGCGGGCCCTTCGCCTCCACCAGCGTCCCGGGCCGGTCCGCAACGGCCGATGCCGCCGCGCCGCCAATGCTCGCGCGCCCGCACGCAACCGCCGCCGACCCCGCAGCGCGAACCTCCGCTTGCCCGCCGCCTCACTCCCTCAGTATCCCACCGCCCCGCCGTCCGCCTCCCGCGGGTCCGGCGCGCCGATCCGCTCGCCCGTCCGCGGATCGATCAGGATCGAGTGCGCGAGCCCCTGCCGGCCACCCACGCGCACGGAGTGACCCATCGCCTCCAGCGCCCTGACGACCTCCGGGGTCGCGCCGCCCTCCTCGATCGTGATCCGGTCGGGCAGCCACTGATGGTGGAACCGCCGCGCCGCGACCGCCTCGCCGATCCCCATCTCGAAGTCCACGAGATTCAGGATCACCTGCAGCACCGTGTTGATGATCGTCCGCCCGCCCGGGCTCCCGATCACCGCGACCAGCTTCCCGTCCTTCGCCACGATCGTCGGCGTCATACTCGACAGCATGCGCTGCCCCGGCCGCGCCAAATTGGGTTCGGTGCCGATCAGGCCGTCGTCCGTCGTGAGGCCGGGCGCGGCGTTGAAGTCGCCCATCTCGTTGTTCAGCAGGAACCCCGCGCCCGGGACGACGATCTTCGAGCCGTACCCCGCCTCGAGCGTGTACGTCACCGACACGGCCATCCCGTCCCGGTCGACGACGGAGTAGTGTGTCGTCTCCATGCTCTCGGCGACCAGCTCGACGTCCGCCGGCGCGGACGGCGTCGCGCGGTCCCTATCGATCCCCGACCGTAGCTCCGCCGCGTACGCCTTGCTCGTGAGCCGGTCGATCGGCACGTCGACGAAGTCCGAATCGGCCAGGAAGCGGGCCCGGTCGCGGAACGCGCGACGCATCGCCTCGACCACGTGGTGGATGTAGGCGGGCGAGTTGTGGCCCATCGCCCGGAGGTCGTACCCCTCGAGGATGTTGAGCATCTGGACGAGGGCGACACCGCCGCTGCTCGGCGGCGGCATGCTGATGATCTCGTAGCCGCGGTAGGTGCCGCGGACCGGCGTGCGTTCGACCGCCTCGTAGCGCGCCAGGTCCTCTTCGGTGATGATCCCGCCGCCGCGCTGCATCTCGGCGACGATGAGCCGTGCCGTCTCGCCCTTGTAGAACCCGTCGCGTCCCAGGTCGCGGATCCGTGCGAGCGTGCTCGCCAGGTCGGGCTGGCGCAGGATCTCGCCCGGCCGGTACGGCTCGCCGTTCTTGGAGAACTGGGCGAGGCTCGCCGGGTAGCGCGCGAGCGCGGGGAGCACGTTCTCGAGCGATCTGGCGAGCCCGGGCATGACGTGGAACCCGTCGCGGGCGAGGCGGACGGAGGGCTCGACGAGCTGGCGCCACTCGATCGAGCCGTATCGCTCGTGCGCGAGCGCGAACCCGGCGACGGTGCCCGGCACGCCCACCGCGATGTGGCTGTTGTGGTGCTTCTGGTAGGAGTACTGGCCCCGCTCGTCGAGGAACATTTCGGGGTGCGCCGCGAGCGGCGCCTTCTCCCGGAAGTCGATCGCGGTCGTCCGGCCGTCCGGGAAGCGGATCACCATGAACCCGCCGCCCCCGATGTTCCCGGCCGTCGGGTGCGTCACCGCGAGCGCGAAGCCGGTCGCGATCGCCGCGTCGACGGCGTTGCCGCCCGCCTCCAGGACGCGGGCGCCGACGTCGCTCGCGAGCGTGTTCGCCGAGACGACGATCCCGTGCCGCGCCCGCACGACGCCCGTCTCCGGCGCCATGCGCCCCGCCGGCGAGGACGGCGCGCACGCGGCGAGGGTCGCCGCGGCGCCGGCGAGGAACAAACTCCACCACCGAGTCGAAGTGTCTGCTCGCACGTCACTCCACCTTCAAACAGGTTCCACCTGGGCCCGGGGAGTGCCCCTCACACCGCGAACGACGGCGGCACGCGGAGGTGGTGCCCCGTCGCGTCCTGGTACGCCTTCGCCACCGCCAGCGCCTCCGCCTCGCCCCACAGGTTGCCGATGAATGAGATGCTGACCGGCGTCCCGTCGGTTGCGAACCCGCTCGGCACGACCACCGCCGGGTGGCCGGTCAGGTTCGTCGTGAGCAGCACGTTCCCGCCATACGACGGCGTGACGAACACGTCGACGGCGCGCATCGCCTCGTCCATCGCGGCCATGAGCATGCTGCGGATCCGGTTGGCCTGGATGTATTCGACGGCCGGGATGAAGCGCGCCTCGCGGAAGATCTCCGGCCAGCTGCTGCGCTCGTCCATGAGCGCGTCGCGGCCGCTGCGGGTCAGGTCGTCGAACGCCGCGGCCGCCTCGGCGTCCAGGATGATGCGCAGCGACTGGACCGGCAGCCCGTCCGGCAGCTCGAACGGGATCAGCTCCGCGCCGAGCGAACGAAGCACGTCCAGCACCTCGCGGTCCATCCGACGCCATTCGCGGGCGCGCTCGTTCTGCGGCTCGTCCTCGAACGCGCTCTTCAGGTAGCCGATCCGGAGGTCCTTCAGCGACAGACGCGCGTCCCAGACGAACGGGGCTTCGCGGACGGTCGGGTCGAGTCCGTCGGGGCCGTGGATCGCCTCGAAGACGAGCGCGCAGTCCTCGACGCTCCTGCAGATCGGCCCGATCTTGTCCATCGTCCACGAGAGCGCCATCGCGCCGTGACGGCTCACTCGCCCGAACGTCGGGCGCAGCCCCGTCGCCCCGCAGCGCGTCGATGGCGAGACGATCGACCCCAGCGTCTCAGTCCCGATGCTGAACCCGACGAGCCCCGCGACGGTCGCCGAGGCCGACCCGGCCGACGAGCCGCTCGAGCCCTGCTCGAGGTTCCACGGGTTGCGCGTCGTCCCGCCGAACCAGATGTCGCCCATGGCGAGCGCGCCGAGCGTAAGCTTCGCGACGAGGACCGCGCCCGCCTCATCGAGCCGCCGCACGACGGTCGCGTCCATGTCGATGACCTGGTCGACGTACGGCTCCGCGCCCCACGTCGTCGGATAGCCCTTCACCGCGAGCAGGTCCTTGGCGCCCCACGGGATCCCGTGCAGCGGCCCACGGTAGCGGCCCGCCCGGATCTCGTCGTCGGCGCGGCGCGCCTGCTCCAGCGCCCGCTCCTTCGTCAGCGTGACCACGCACTCGAGCTGAGGGCCATACCGCTCGAGCCGGTCCAGGTACATCTCCGTCAGCTCGAGCGACGTGACCTGCCGCGTCCGGATCAGTTCGGAGAGCTTGGTGACCGGCCAGAACGCGACCTCCTCGAGGTTCGCCGGCCGCGTGACCCGGCCGGGGTCGGAGCGCCGCGCCCGGCGCCCCGCCTTCACCGCGGTCGGCGGACGCACGCCGGGCACGACCGGGTCGAAGCGGATCGCCGGCACCACCGAGTTTGGCACCTCGACCGACCGCATCGCCTCGTACGCGCCGAGCTTGCGGTTCAGCCCGCGGACCATCGCCTCGCGCTGCTCTTCCGTGAACGTGAGCCCCGCGATCTGCTCCGCGTGCGCGATCATCTCCTTCGTGACCTCGCCCTGCCCCAGCGCCCACAGCACGCCGGGGAAGAGCGTCCCGCCCAGCCCCGTGGCGGCGAAGTACGCCATGAAGCGACGCCGGTCGATACGACCCGCGGACTCCGCCATGAACTCAGCGCTCATACGCTCCTCCATGCTAAGGGTCGACGACGCACGCGCCGGCCTCGGCGGCCATGCGCCGCCCCGGTCCGCTCGCGCCCTGCCCGCCGGACCGCCCCGGTCCGTTCACCGCCACTCGATCTTCACGATCCGGCCGCGCGGCCCGACCGCCCACCCCGGCGCCGGCGACGCCGAACGAGCTGCCGCCGACGCCGCGCCGGCCGCCTCGGACGCCTCCGCTCCACCCGCCGCCGGTGCGAACCCGACCGCCCAGTACGACGCCGTGTCCACCGTCGCCCAGGTGCGCGCGTCGTCGGTCGAGACGTCCATCCCGCCCGGGCCCACGGCCACGATCGTCGGCGACGGCGCGCCCGGCACGTACGCCGCGCCGTAGACCGCGCCCGGCAGCGCCGTCCGGCCGGCCAGCGTCCACGTCCGACCGCCGTCCGCCGTGACCGCGACGTTGTCGGTGTGCTCCTGCGGACGCGCCAGGTCGCCGCCGAGCACGACGCCGTGCGTCGCATCCCGGAACGACAGCGTGAAGATCCCCGCCATCTCGCCGGCGACGAGCGGCGTCTCCACGACCGACCAGCTCCGGCCGTAGTCCTCGGTGCGGAACACGCGCGCCTTCTCCGCGGCGCCCGTTCCGACCCACGCCAGCCCGCCCGGCCCCGTCAGGACGCACGTCCCGCTCGCCGCGAACGCGCCCTCGCCGCCCGCCTGCGCGTCCGGCACACGATCCGGCGGGATCCGCGTCCAATTTGCGCCAGCGTCCTCGGTCGCGAGGAGGATCACCTCGCCCGCGACGGCGTCGCTGAACGCCAGCCCGCGCCGCTCGTCCCAGAACGACAGGCAGTCGAAGAACGCCTCCGGCTCCTCGTTCAGGAACTGCAACGTCCAGCTCCGTCCGCCGTCCGCCGTCTTGTATATCCGCGACAGCGGCCCCGGCCCCGCGCTCAGCACGTACGCCGTCCGCTCGTCGATCGCGTGGATGTCGCGGAACTGGAGGGTGTCCGCGTCCGGAACGGTGAGCCGCTCCCACGTCGCACCGCCGTCCGTCGTGCGGAGCACCGTGCCCCGATGCCCGCTGACCCAGACGACGCGGTCGCTCACCGCGCTCACCGCCTGGAGCAGCGCCGTCGTCCCGCTCTCCTGCACCGTGAGCGTCGGACGGACCGCCTGCGATCGCGCCGTGGAAGCACCGGGACCGAGGACCAGAAGAGTGACGAGGAGGGAGAGCGCCGAGAGTCGGCCGGGCTCGACGCGCCCGCAATGAGCGCGACGGGCGCGGGCCCGGGAGCGGGAGTACGGATGCATCGCGAACTCCGTTTGCCGAAGTTTGCCGCAATATACGGCATGGACGCGCGGGGCGCGACCGATGCGACGGGCGTGAGCCGGCAGGCGCCCCGCAACGGCGTCGCTACCAACGGCGCGGGCGCGCGCCGGTCCCCGCCTTGGGCCCGGGCGCGCGCCCGCCCTCTCCGAGCCCCGCCTACTGCGCGCGACTCAGCAAAGATTCGCACCCCTCGCGGCGCATCGTGTCCGCGAGACTGATGATCTTCCACCCCTCGGCCGTGCGCACGAGGTGGATCGCATCCACGCCGCAGTGGCTGAACTCCGTGCCCCGGTGGAACGTGTACTCCGTCCAGACCGCGGCAAGGTTGCCGTCGATCCGCACGATCGGATCGACGACCCGCTCGTCCCACACCTCCGTCGCGCTCCCGACCGCGCGGACGAAGCCGTCGATCCCCGAGACCGAAACCGCCGGCTGGCCGTTCCGGACGCCGGTCCGGATCAGCCGGGCCTCCGGGTGGAAGACCGAGCGGACGACGGCACTGTCCGCCGTGCGCATCCCGTCGAAGAGGCGCTCGACGACCTCGAGCACCTCGCGCTCGTCCGGCGTCTGCGCCGCCGCCGGCGCCGGGGCGAGCCCGACGCCGACGACGGCCGCGATCAGCGCCACGAAAACGGCGGCCGGAGACATCTTCGATCTACGCAGTCTCATTACCGATTCCTCCTTGGGATCTCGACACTCTGGATCGGCGCCGGCCGAGCCTCGGCGGTGTACACGCGCGCCTCGAACGCCGGGAGCCGATCGCGCAGGATCGCGTTCAGCGCCTCGATCGTCGCAGGCGCTTCCGCCCACGCCTGGTCGATCTGCCAGAGCTGGTCGGCCGTCGGGGCCGCGCTCACGGCCTCGATCGCGTTGCCGAGGAACGCGGCGCGGCCGAACCGGCCCAGCTCGGCCTGCACGCGGCCGAGCGCCGCGAGCAGCGAGTCCGCCTCCGCCCGCAGCGACGCCGCCTCCGCGCCCGCGCTCGCCAGCTGCCTGCGCGCCGCGTCGACGCGGTCCCGCGCCCGCTGCGCCGCGCGGCCCGCCTCGTACACCGGCCTGGCCAGCGCGTTCAGGTCGAAGACCGCCGCCTGTCGCGCGGCGAGCGTCGCCCGGTCGACCTGGATGCGCGGATCGTGGCGCACCTCGACCTCGGTTTCGAGCGTCGTCGTACCGGCGGTGAGCCGGACCCGATACGTGCCCGGCAGCACGAGCGGCCCGCGCGGCGGCCGCGAGAAGCGGCCGCCGCCGCCCCCGCCACCCTGCGCCTCCGCCTCGTACGGCGGCGCGTGCCGCATGTCCCAGACAACCTCGTGCAGCCCGGCCGTGCCCGGCCCCTCGAGCTCCCGCACGACCGCGCCCGACGCGTCCAGGATCGTGAGCTTCGCCTTCGTCTCGCCGCGCGCGGCGCCGCGGCGCGCCGCCGCCGCGCCCGCGCCATCGCCCGCGCGCGGCGCCGCCTTCGCCTCCGTGCCATCGCCCGACGCGACCATCGGCAGCGGCTCCAGGTCCGAGCCGAGCCAGTACCGGATCCGCGCGCCATCCGGCGGGTTCGGCGCCGCGTACGTGTCGCCCCAGAACGGCCACGCGCCGGCACGCGACCACATCGTCGCCCGGCGCACCGGGAACAGGTACGCCGCCCGCTCGAGCGCCTTCTCCCGCGCGATATGCTCCAGCGGTGTGACGTCCTCGAGGATCCAGATGCTCCGCCCGTGCGTCCCGACGATCACGTCGTTCTCGCGCGGATGGATCGCGATGTCGTCGACCGGCGTGGTCGGGAAGTTCGACCGCACCCGCGTCCAGCTCTGCCCGCGGTCGACCGAGACGTACAACCCGATCTCGTTCCCAAGGAACAAGAGCTCCGGCGTGCGCGGATGCTCGCGGATCCGGTTCACCGACTCCGCCGGCAGCCCGTTCGTGATCTTACGCCAGTCCTTGCCGTAGTTCTCGCTGACGAAGACGTACGCCGCGTAGTCGTCGCTGTGGTGCCCGTCGAACGTCAGGTACACCCGCCCCGGAACGTGCCGCGACGGCTCGATCCCGCTCACCACCATCCCGTGCCGCAGCCCGGGTACGTTCTTCGTGATGTCCGTCCACGTCGCGCCGCCGTCCCGCGTCACGCTCAGCTTGCCGTCGTCCGTGCCGACGTAGATCACGTTCGGGTCGAGCGGCGACTCGCCGATCTGCGTGATCGTGCCGTAGAACGACACGCCGTCGTGGCGCGAGAGCGTCGTCGAGTCGACCCGCATCCCCATGATCAGGAGTGTGTCCCGGTCGATCTGCCGCGTCAGGTCCGGGCTCGCGTGCTCCCACGTCACGCCCCGGTCCCGGCTCCGCAGCAGCCGGTTCGCGCCGATGTAGATCGTCGCCGGGTCGTGCGCCGAGATCACGATCGGCGTGTTCCAGTTGAAGCGATACTCCTTCGCCGTGTCCGCGACGCCCGGCCGCGGGACCGGCCTGATCCGCGCCGCCTCGCCCGTGTCCACGTGGTAGCGCGAGATGTTTCCGTTCTGCGACTCCGTGTACATGATCATCGGGTTCGACGGGTCGATCTTGTTGTAGAACCCGTCGCCGCCCGAGACGTCGTACCAGTCCGAATTGCGGATCCCGTAGTTGTTCAGCGTCTGGCTCGGCCCGCACCACGAGCTGTTGTCCTGCAGCCCGCCGCAGATGTAGTACGGATCCCGGAAGTCGTAGCCGACCTCGTAGAACTGCCCGACCGCCAGGTTGTTGTGGTGCCGCCACGTCTGCGCGCGGTCGAAGCTCGACGCGACGCCGCCGTCGTTCCCGAGGATCAGGTGGTTGGAGTTGTTCGGGTCGATCCACAGCGCGTGATGGTCGACGTGGATTCGATCGGCCCCGTCCCGCTCCCACCACGTGCGGCCGCCGTCCTCCGAGACCTGGAGCGAGACGCCGCCCAGGTAGATCCGCTCCGGGTCGTTCGGGTCGATGCGGATGAACCCGAAGTACATCGGCCGCGGATTCATCGACGACATCTTCTCCCACGTCTCGCCGCGGTCCGTCGAGCGGTACACGCCGCGCCCCGCGCCCCGCGACTCGACGCGCGCGTAGACGATCCTCCCGTCGCGGCGGTAGACGTCGACCCCGATCCGCCCCTTGTCGCCCTCGGGCAGCCCATTCGTCAGCTCCTTCCACGTCTTCCCGCCGTCCAGCGTGCGGTAGAGCCCGCTCCCCGGGCCGCTCGCGCTGAAGCCCCACGGCGTGCGCCGGCGCTGGTACATCGCCGCGTACAGCGTGTTCGGGTCCGACGGGTCCATGACCAGGTCGATCGCGCCGGTGTTCTCGTCGATGTAGAGCACCTTCTGCCACGTCTCCCCGCCGTCCGTCGTCTTGTAGACGCCGCGCTCCTCGTTCGGGCCCCACAGGTGCCCCACCGCGGCGACGTAGACGATGTCCGGGTTCGTCGGGTGGATCACGATCCTCCCGATGTGCCGCGTCTCTCGCAGACCCATGTGCTTCCAGGTCCGACCGCCGTCCAGCGAGCGGTACACGCCCGCGCCGTACGGCGACGACTGCCGGTTCTGCGGCTCGCCCGTCCCGACCCAGACGATGTTCGGGTTCGATGGCGCCAGCGTGACGTCCCCGATCGAGCTCGTCTCGGCGACGCCGTCGAAGACCGGCGTCCAGCTCATCCCCTGGTTCGTGGTCTTCCACAGCCCGCCGCTCGCGAAGCCGACGTAGAACTCCGCGGGGTTCGCTTCGTTGACCGCGATGTCCGCGACTCGCCCGCCCATGATCGCCGGGCCGATCTCGCGGAGCCGAAGGCCCTCGAGGGCTCGCTCGAGCGGAGTCGCCGACTGCTGCGCCGCCGCGGGCGCCGGGGCGAGCCCGACCCCGACGGCGGGCACCGCCAGCGCCAATGCTGCGATCAGCAGGCGCCCGAACGCCGGGCGCGCGACTCGGTCACCGAGGCGGTGATTGCATCGCATGGGCTTCCTCCGATGTGGATTCGAGGGGGATCCGTGTGATGCCGCGATGAGGTGAATGGCGGAATAGTGCGGCCGATGGGACCGCCTCGGCAAGAGTCGGGGGCGAGACGAATCGGTTATCGGGGGGACCGGGCGTGGGCACGCGTCACGGCGAGCGCCGGCGTGCCCCTCGACAGGCGCTCGCCGGTGACGGCGCGTGCCCGCGCCCGCGGGTCACTTCCCCACCACGAGCCCTTCCATGAGCACCACCTCGAACGCGGTGCTCGGCACCTTCTTCAGCGTCGCCAGCCGGCCGTCGTCCCAGCGGGGATCCGGCGCGCCGCTCAGGAACCACGGACCTCCCTCGTCGGCCAGGAACATCCCGTACTTCTTCAGTGCATTCAGGATGACCTGGACCTCGTGCGGGAACTTGGACACGTCGAAGTCCGCGCGAAGCCGGACCCGCATCCCCATCGGCGGCAGGTTCGGATCCTTGTCCCCGCTCACGTAGTGCCGCGCCGGCGGGACGTACGCCTTCCGCGTCTTCGGGCACGTGAAGCGCAGCGCGTGCCGGATCTCGCCCTGGCCGAACACCTCGTCGTAGCGGACCAGCCCCGGGAAGATCGGCAGCCCCGCGCCGTCAGCCGACGTCCACCCGGCAGGACGGAGAGCGTTGCTGTTCAGGTCGAAGACCGCGCCGGAGACCGCGCGCCACGACGCGCCGCCGTTGACCGGGTATGCGCGGAACAGCTCGTACAGCATCCAATTGTCCCGGTCGATCACGATCACGTGGCGAGCACCGGTGCTCTCGGGCCCGCCCTGGATCGGCGCGTCCGGCGGGATCGGGTACGGCCCCGGGTCGCTCTCGGACGCGTTCTCGAACTCGACGGGCACCTTCTTCTGCTTCCCCGAGACCACGACGTACGGCGTCCCGTTCGGCGCGCCCTCCCACGTCGTTCCGAAATCCGGGTGCAGACCCTTCAGCCCGCACGCCGCGATCAGCACGTCCGACTTCGGATCCACCGGCGCGCCCGAGATGTCCTGGTTCCAGGGGTTGTCGTCGGGGAACGGCCGACGACCCTTGAGGTCCGCGCCGACGCCGAGCGAGGGGTCGTTCCCGGGGTTGTTCGGCCGCGGCCTCCGGCTCGGGCCGGTCGATTCGTCGCACGCGGCCGCGCCCAACGCGACCGCGATCGTGCACAGCACGATTCTGCACTGGCGCGCGGCCCCCGCGCCAACTCCTCTTCTTCCGTTCTGTCCCATCTCGCTCCTACCTCGTCCATGGCAACGCATCGGGCCCGCGCCCCGGGCTTCTCCGGTCGCGGGCCCCGGCTCGCGCCGTGCACCTGCATGCCGATCGCCGCTCCGGCCCTGGGCGCCGCGCAGGCCGCGGCTCGTGAGCCGTTGCCGTCGCCCGTGCGCGACGATCGTGTCGTGGATGCAACAGCGGCCCGTCCTCTTCGGACGGGCCGCTGCCCGGCAGTCGCGCCCCGGTCCCTTGCCGCCGGGGCCGGACGAGTCGCCCAGGAATCACATCGATGCGAGCCGCGCGATCCGCTCGGCGACGATCCGCTCCAGCTTCCCACGCGACGTGCAATTCGTCGGCGAGGTGCTCACCGCTGGGTCACGCGCGACGCCGGTGATCCGCATCTCGACCGCCGTCACCCCGCGCTCCGGCCGGATCCGCGTCACCACCGACAGCGTGACCAGGTGCGTGGCGGCGTTCGGTGCAATGATCCCCATGCCGCAATCGACGAGTTCCTCGAGCCTCGTCCCCGCGACCTGCCGGCGCATCCGCTGCCTCTCGAAGCCGAACGTCCTCGTGTTCGCGTCCAGCACCTGGCCGGGCAGATCGAGCTGGGCGAACACGATCGGCAGCACTTGCCACGCCTTGTCCGGCAAGACGTAGATGATGTGCACCGAAGGGTTGTCCGTGGGCCTCAACCTCACCTCGAACGACGCACCATCGCCCGTGGAAACGTACGACGTGTGCTCCGGCGGCATGTCCGAGCGAAGCGTAGGCTTCGGCCCCGACGCGCACGCGGCCAGGCCGGCGACCGCTACGACCGCTAGGGTGGCTTTCTTCATGATTCACCTCCCTTCAATCGACTGAGGAACTTCCGCCGAGCCTTCGCAACCTTCGGCGCCACCACGGCCATGCAGTATGGCTGACTGGGATTGCGCCGGTAGTACCGGCGATGGTACGCCTCCGCCGGATAGAACGCCTCGAACGGCACGATCTGTGTCACAATCGGTCCGTCCCACACGCCCTCCGCCTCCAGCTCCCGCCTCACCTCTTCCGCGATGCGGCGCTGCTCCTCCGAATGGTAGAAGATCGCCGAGCGGTACTGCGTCCCCACGTCCGGGCCCTGGCGGTTGAGCTGCGTCGGGTCGTGGATCGTGAAGAAGACCTCCAGCAAGTCCCGATAGCCGATCTCCTCTGGGTCGAACGTGACCTGCACCACCTCCGCGTGCCCGGTCGTCCCGGAGCACACCTCCTCGTACGTGGGGTCTGGCACGTGGCCGCCGGAGTAACCCGACTCCACGTTCTCCACACCCCGCAGCAGCTCGAAGACCGCCTCCAGGCACCAGAAGCAGCCGCCGGCGAGTGTCGCGACTTCCGTGCGTTTCGTCATGCTCCTCCCGCCCCCGCCCACCTCACCCCTCCCGCGCCCCGCTGGCGCTCCCGATCCGCAGCCGCTCGGCGAACTCCACCCGCTCCTCCAGCAGCGCCAGCCGCTGCGACACCTCCTCGAGCAGCTGCTCCACCCGCTCGTTCGTCTCCAGCCGCGCCACCGACCGCTTCTCCTGCACGAGGACCTCGAGGTAGGCCCCGAGACGCCGCGTGATCGGCCACAATAGGACGACCGCCGCCGTCGTGACCATGAACGACACCGAGATGATGACGCCCGCGAGTTCTCCCGTCATTACCGATCTCCTTGCTCCGTCCGCCGCGCGGAGCGCTCGCCCGGTGGTGGCGCCCGCTACCGACACGAATATTGATTCCCGCGTCCCCGGTTCGAAAGGATCTCGGGATGATGCCCCCGATCCGCCGAGCAGCCGGCGGCCTGCACCGCCAGAGTCTGCAGAAGCTGCTCGAACGCGTTGGATTGGGGTGACGGGCGATCCGGCGGGCGGCGCGCCCGCGCACGGGCGCGTCCCGGCCGGCTCGCGTCCCTCGACGTACCGATTCCAGGCAACGGGAAGGAGGCGACATGTCCAACCGAGCGGTGCTTTCACTCGTCCTTGCGGCCTCTCTCGCCCTCGGGGCCTGCGCCGCGGGACAGCGGGCAGAGGACGGCGACGCCCTGAGCCGCGAGTTCGAGGCGACACTGAACCGCCACCTCGACGCGATCCGCACGCGCGACCTCGCCGGGATCGAAGCCACGATCACCAGCGGGCCCGAGCTCGTCCTGATCTTCCCGAACGGTCACCGCACCACGACCCGGGACGAGTACATGGACTTCCACCGGAACTGGTTCGCCAGCGACACGTGGACCATGCACATCGAGGTCCTGGACGTGGAGGTGGGCCGCGACTTCGCGATCGCGATGACCCGCACCCTGTACGAGGACGTCGCCGACGGCGAGCGCGTGCAGAGCCGGAGCTGGCTGACGCTGACGTTCCGACGCGAAGGCGACCGCTGGGCGCTCTACCACGACCAGAACACGCGCATCCCCTGAGAACGTCTCAACCGAACGCCTCACGGATCGCGGGCGTGAGCCGTACGAGGAAGTCGTGGACCGGCTCGAGCCCGAGTCCGAGGAGCATCCACAGCGGCGCGTAATCGAAGCGGACGTAGCCGTGAAGGTGCCAGCGCGCCCGCGTCGAGTAGTCCCAGGGGCACCGCCCCGTCGCCCGCGCGAGCGCCCACCCCGCAGCGTACTCGACCGCCAGGAACCCCGCGCCGTACACCGCCGCCCGCGTCGGCACAGGGTACGCCCGGACCAGCTCGTGGACCGGCTCGTACAGCGGGGCGATCATCCCGTAGATCGGGAACATCCACAGGTACGTCGTCCCCTCGAGCCGCCACCGCCGGTCCGGCTCGCGCAGGCGCGTGACCGCCGTGAAGACGATCTCGACGCACCACCCGAGGACGCCGTAGACGACGAATCGAAAGAGCATCTCTCCCCGTGCCCGGTCGGCGCCCGCCGGCACCCGCCCGGCGTCACGCGAGCCGCCTATGCACGGAAAGGGCCGATGATGAGAGAGAAGCAGACGGGGGTGAGGGCCTGACTCAGGCCGTCACCCCCGTCTGCGCCCCACGAGGAGCCGATACGCGATGAGGATCAGGATCGCGCCGGCGACCGCGATCGCGAACGACCGCAGGTCGAACCCCGTGACGCGGCCCCAACTGAAGACCTCGGTCCCGAGGAACCCGCCGACCACGGCGCCCCCGATCCCGAGGAGGATGGTCACCAGACAACCGCCCGGATCCTTGCCGGGCATCAGGAACTTGGCGATGCCGCCAGCGATGAGGCCGAAGAGGATCCAGGAGAAAAGCCCCATCCACTAGACCTTGAAACCGGACACCAGTTCCTTGAGCCGCTCGGCGGCTTCGAGGAGCTGGGCGGCGGCGGCGCTCATCTCCTCCGTCGACGCCGACTGCTCCTGCGCCGCGGCGCTCACCTGCTCCGCGCTCGCCGCGTGCATCTCCGTCGTCGCGCCGACAGTCCGCACCGTCTCCTCGACCGACGCGACCGCGCTCATGTTCTCGCGCGCGACCTGCGCCACGCTCGCCGCCGCCTCGCGCACCTGGTTCACCGCGGCGATGATCTCGTCGAACGCGGTCTCCGCGCCCTTCGACACCTTTTCGACGCCGGCGACCTTGTACGTCCCCTTCTCCATCGTCGCGACGACGCTGCGAATCTCCTTCCGGATCTCCCGCACCGTGAGCGCGACCTCATCCGCCGCGCGCGCGCTCTGGTCGGCCAGCTTGCGCACCTCGTCGGCGACGACGGCGAAGCCGCGGCCGTGCTCGCCCGCGCGCGCCGCCTCGATCGCCGCGTTCAGCGCCAGCAGGTTCGTCTGGCTCGCGATCCCCTGGATCGTCTCGACGAAGTCCGTGATCTTCTCCGACGCCTCGTCGAGCCGGTGCACCTCCTGCCCCGACGCCTCGACGACCGCGCGGATCTCGAGCAGCATCTCGAGCGCCTCCCGGATGTCGCGCTGCCGGTTCTCGGCCAGCGCCTGGATCCGGTCGCCCAGCTCGTTCATCCGCTCGGACGAATCCGTCGCCTCGACGGCGCGCTTGCGGATCTCCTCCAGCGCCAGCTCGACCGTCTTCAGCCCCTCGACCTGGCGCTCCGCGCCCGACGTGATCTCGACCATCGCCGTCGAGACCTCGCCGCTCGAGGCCGCGACCTGCTCCGAGATGCTCGACAGGTCCGACGCCGACGCGCTGATCTGCTCCGCCGTCGTGACCGTCTCCCCGACGATCGTCCGCAGCCGGTCCGCCATCGTGCTGAACGCGCCCGACAGCACGCCGAATTCCGTCGGCATCTGCCCGCCCAGCTCGACGTTCAGGTCGCCGGCGCCGAGCTGGTTCGCCGCCGCGACCAGGCGCTTCAGCGGCTGATGGATCGCGCGCACCGTCCGCATCACGATCAGTGTGCTGATCGCCACCGTGAGGGCGAGGAGCCCGAAGAGCAGCGGCTGGCGCTCCGTCGCCTCCTGCCTCACTGACGAGGCCGCGGCCGCGACCTTCGTCATCTCACCGGTACTGAGCGCCTGGATCTCGTGCTTCAGGTCCTGCAACAGCCGCTTGGTGCCTTCGAGCGATTCGATCGCCCGCGTCTGCCGGCCCAGGTCCCGCAGCGCGTGCGCGAGCGCGTAATAGACCTCGAGCCGCGCGTGCAGGTCCTCGATCCGCGCGAGCTGCATCTGCTCCGCGGCACCGAACCCCGGCACCTTGGTGTAGGCGCTCTTCAGCTCGTGCACCTGCGCGCCCAGACGCCGAAACTCGTTCGCGTCCTCCCGCTCGCCGCTGACCAGGTAATGCTCGCCCAGGGCGATCTGGTCGAGGACCGACGCCTGGAGCCGCATCCCCAGGTCGCCGCCCTCGTAGAGCACGTCGATTCGATCCGACACCTGGTCCGCGAACTGGTTGAGCAGCGCCACGCCCGAGAACCACATGAAGAGCATGCCGGCCACCAGCACACCGTACGCGGCGAAGAGCCGGACCTGAATCCGGTTGAAGACGCCCGTCATCGCTTGCATGGACCGTCCACTGTTGAATCCGGGGAGGGCAGGCCATAATGGTTTGCGCCCGGGGCGGCTGTCAACGCCGTCGCCGCGCACGCCGCGGAACGGCTACGGCTTGACAGCCGTAGTTTCCGGACAATATCACGAAGCCGGCGCACACGCGCGCCGGACCACCGTATCGCCTCTTGCACCTCGAGGTCGAATGAACGACGCCAATGCACCCGCGCTTCCGCTGGGCGAGCGGAGGGATCGGGTCGTCGACTTGCTGTGCCGCCACTACGCCGCCGACCACATGACGCTCGAGGAATTCGAGCGACGTCTCGACCTCGCGCATCGCGCCCGCGACGTCGCCGAGCTCGACGCGCTGCTGGCCGGGCTACCGGCCGTGCCCGCCCCGGCGGCCGCGCCCGTCGAACCACGGCCCGCCATCCCCGCGCGCCCCGAGCGCGGAACCGCCATCGCGATCATGGGCGGCAGCGTCAGGAAAGGCAGGTGGACGCCCGCCGCGCAAACACTCGCCCTCGCGGGCTGGGGCGGCGTCGAGCTGGATTTCCGTGAGGCCCAGCTCCCGCCGGGCGTGACCGAGGTCACGGCCATCGCGGTCATGGGCGGCATCGAGATCGTCGTGCCGCCCGGCGTCGTCGTCGAGAGCGAAGGGATCGCCATCCTCGGCGGCTTCGACCACGCCCAAGGCGCCGCCACGACCGCGTCGCCCGACGCGCCGGTCCTCAGGATCCGCGGCCTCGCGCTCCTGGGCGGCGTCGCGATCCACGTGCGCGAACCGCACGAGCCCGTGCACGAGCACCGGAAGCACCGCAGGTAGGCGACGCCGGGCGCCGTGCGCGCCGGCGCCGGCCCGGCACCGGCGCTCCACCGCGCCGGCGGGCGCCCGCCCTCATCCCCGCCCCGACGACTCGCCCCGCGGCCGCACGCCCCGCGTCGCCGTCGCCGCGAGCGGGTCGTCGGGCCAATGGTGCTTCGGGTAGCGCCCCTTCAGGTCCTTCCGAACCTCGAAGTACGTCGTCCGCCAGAAGCTCTCGAGGTCGCGCGTCACCTGGACCGGCCGCTGCGCCGGCGAGAGCAGGTGCAGCGTGAGCGGCACCCGCCCCCCGGCGACGTGCGGCGTCCGCGTCCACCCGAACACCTCCTGCAGCCGCACGGCCAGCACCGGCGCCTCCGGGTCCGTGTAGTCGATCCGCAGCTTCGACCCGCTCGGCACCTCGATCCGGTCCGGCGCCCACGCGTCCAGCCGCTGGCGCCTGTCCCATGGCAGCAGCCCGAGCAGGATCGCCGCCACGTCCAGCCGCTTCAGCTCGTCGGCCCGCGTGACTCCGTCGACGTACGGCCCGAGCCACTCCTCGAGCGAGGCGAGCAGCCCCTCGTCGCTGACGTCCGGCCAACCCGGCTCGAGGTGCGCCATGAATCGCATCCGCGCCCGGACCCGCTCCGCCTCCGGCGTCCAGGCGAGCACGCCCAACCCCTCCTCCCGGATCCCCGCCAGCAGCGCCGCCCGGACCGCTTCCGGATCGGGCGCCTCCGCCGTCGCCTCCCGCACCACGATCGCGCCGATCCGCTCGCGCCGTCGCGCCCGCACCGCCCGCACCGCCGCGTCCCATGCGACGCTCTCCTCGCGCACGATCTGGTCGCCGAACGCCGCCTGGAGATCCGTCGCCTCGAGCGGCGCGGCGAGGAGGATACGGCCCTCCCGCCCGACGTCGTTCAGCTCGGCCGCGACGATCCACTCCGCGTGCGCCAGCGGCTCCGACTCCGGCAGCGCCGCGCCGCGCCCGTTCCGCAGGAGGAACCGCCCCGCCCCGCCCGCTCGGCGACGACCCAGCCGGTCCGGGAACGCGAAGGCGAGGAGGAATCCGGCGGCGTCGACGTCGCCTGCCTCGACTCGCACGCCGAGCGCCTTGCGCCAGTGCGCCGCCTCCCGCAGCGCGCGGCCGCACCCGCCCTCGTGCACGTCGTGCCCCCGCCACCGCCGCGGCGGCCGGCCCGTGCGCCGCGCCTCCGCCAGCACCTCGAGCCGCAGCCGCAGGTCCGCCTCCGCCGGCCCGTCCTCGCGCCGCAGGATGTCCCTGCCGCCGAGCAGCGCCGCCACGTCGCAGGCGACAGCGCCGTGCCCCGCCTCGACGCCCCGCAGCACCATGTGCGCGAGCCGCGGGTGCAGCCCCAGCTCCGCCATGCGACGGCCGTGCTCCGTGACCCCGCCGTCCGCGTCCAGCGCGCCAAGCCAGCGGAGCAGCTCGCGCGCCTGGGAGTATGCCGCCGCCGGCGGCGGGTCCAACCACCGCAGCTCGCCCGGATCCCCCACGCCCCACGCCGCCAGCTCCAGCGCCAGCGGCGCCAGGTCCGCCTCCAGGATCTCCGGCGCCCGGTGCTCCGGCCGTTCTGCCTCCTCCGCCTCCGTCCAGAGGCGGTAGCACACGCCCGGCCCCAACCGCCCCGCCCGCCCCCGCCGCTGCTCCGCCGACGCACGCGAGCCCGGCACCGTCTCGAGCCGCGTCATCCCCGTCCGCGGCGAGAAGCGCGGCACCCGCATCAGCCCCGAGTCGACGACGACGCGGACCCCTTCGATCGTGAGGCTCGTCTCCGCGATCGACGTCGCAAGCACGACTTTCCTCTCGCCCGCCCGCGCCGGCGCGATCGCCCGATCCTGCGCGTCCTCCGGCAAGTCGCCGTACAACGGCAGCACCCGCACCTCCCCGGGCAGCCCTGCCTCCCCGAGCAGCGACTCGACCCGCCGGATCTCCGCCACGCCGGGCAGAAAGACCAGCACGTCGCCGTCCTCCTCCGCCAGCGCGCGCACCACCGCCCGCGCCACATCCCCCGTGATGTCGCCGCCCCGGCGGTCTGACCGCCCCAGGTAGCGCGTATCGACGGGGAAAACCCGCCCCTCCGCGCGGATCACCGGCGCCGCGCCGCCCGCGCCGCCCCTGCCGCCCGCACCCGCCTGCGCGCCCGCCCGACTCGCCACGGCCCCGTCCGAACGGGCCGCGCTCGCCGCGCGGGGACCCGCCCCCAACAACCCCGCGACCGCCCCCCCGTCCAGCGTGGCGGACATGACCAGGACCCGCAGGTCCTCCCGCAGCAGTTCGCGCGCTTGCAGCGTCAGCGCGAGCCCGAGGTCCGCGTGCAGGCTCCGCTCGTGGAACTCGTCGAAGACGACGACGCCGTACCCCTCGAGCGTCGGGTCCGATTGGAGCATCCGCGTGAGGACCCCTTCGGTGACGACCTCGATGCGCGTCCTCGGCCCCACGCGCGTGTCCAGCCGGACGCGGTACCCGACCGTCTCGCCCACGCGCTCGCCCAGCAGCGACGCCATGTGCCGCGCCGCCGCTCGCGCCGCGAGTCGCCGGGGCTCCAGCATCACGATGCGCCGCCCCTCGAGCCACGGCTGGTCCAGGAGCGCCAACGGGACCCGAGTCGTCTTCCCCGAGCCGGGCGGCGCGATCAGCACCGCGCCCGTCCCCGTCCGGAGCGCCTCCTCGAGTTGCGGTAGTACGGATATGATCGGAAGGTCCACCGTCGGATCGTCGCAGGGAACTCGGAGCGTCGGAGGAACGACGCGGCACCCGAGCCGTCCCCGCGACGCGGATTCGGCCCCCTTCTACCCCGCTCCCGTCCCGGAGGTCAGGCGCCGACGACCCGCCCACGCGCCCCGGGCATTTCCGACTCGGCCGCGCCTCTGCGCCCGTTCAGAACCACCACGCCCGCATTCGCCAGACGCGCCGCGACCCTGTTCTCGTGGCCCGCCGCGATCGGGTCCTCGACCGGCCTCGCCAGGTAGTGCCCCTGACCCAGCTCGACCCCCAGCGCCACGAGCGCGCGGATCTCGCCCGCCGTCTCGATCCCCTCCGCGACCAGCCGCGTGCCCAGCCGGTCGGCCAGCGCGACGAACAACTCCAGGATCGCGCTCCGCGCCTCGTCGCGGTCCACCCGGCGAACAAGTGACCGATCGATCTTGACCAGGTCCGGCCGGAGCTCCGCCAGCGCCTGGAGCCCCGAATGACCCGTCCCCGCATCGTCGATCGCGAACCGGAAACCCAACGCCCGAAACCGCTCGACAGCCTCGCGGACGCGCGCGTAGCTCCCGATCCGCCGCCCCTCGCTCAGCTCCAGCACGACCCGCGTCGGCGGCACGCCGTGCTCCGCCAACACTCCGAGCGCCCACTCCTCGAACCCCGGCGCCACCAACGTGTCGGGCATCACGTTCACGAAAAGCCGAACCGGCGACCCGTCGGCCAGCATCCCGGCCGCTACGCCGCCGATCGCCGCTCGCCAGCACGCCAGGTCCAGCTCCCGCAGCTTTCCCACCCGCTCCGCACGCCCGAACAACGCTCGCGGCAGCTCGAGGGTGCCGTCGCTCGCCACCCCCCGCGCCAGCGCCTCGTACCCCACGACGCCGCCGGTTCCGAGCGCGACGATCGGCTGATAGACCGGACGGACCTGCCACCCTTCTTTCGTCTTGCTTGCCATGCGTGCACCAGCGCTGGGGTCCCCGTCCACAACGCCGCGCCCGTCCGCGGCACGAACCACCGTCTCCCAGTATCGGCCCCCCACCCCCCATTCTGAACCCCGCCCCCAAGCCCCAACACCCCAGCACCCCATCCACACCCCACCCCACCCCCCCCAACGCCCCTTCCACCCCGGATCCCGCCCACCCCGTTCGGGGTACCTCCCCCGCCGACACCTGACACCTGACACCTGACACCTGACGCCTGAGCCCCGAGCCCCGAGCCCTAAGCCCCAAACCCCAACCCAACCGTGCCCACACCCCCGACCGACCGCACCCTGATCCGCCGCCTCCTCCACCACGTCCGCCCCTACCGCCTCCGCGTCGCGGCCGCCGTCGCCGTCCTCATCGCCGGCTCCGCGCTCGAGCTCGTCGGGCCATGGCTGACCAAGATCGCCATCGACAGCGCCATCCCCGCACGCGACTCCGCGCTGCTCGCCTGGCTCGCCGTCGCGTTCGTCGGGTCGCTCGCGCTCGCGTTCGCGCTCTCTTACGCACAGACGCTGCTGACCACCTGGCTCGGCCAGCGCATCATGTACGACCTGCGCCGCGAGACTTTCCACCATCTACAGCGGCTCGGCCTGTCGTTCTTCGACCGGAACCCCGTCGGCCGGCTCATGACTCGCGTCACCAACGACGTCGAGACGCTGAACGAGTTTTTCAGCTCCGGCGTCGTGACGGTGTTCGGCGACATCTTCACGCTCGTCTTCATCGTCGGCGCGATGTTCGCCCTCGACTGGCGCCTCGCGCTGGTCACGCTCGCCGTCATGCCGTTCGTCGTCGCCGCCGCGTTCTACTTCCGCGGCCGCATCCGCGACGCCGCGCGCGACATCCGCATCCGCCTCGCGCGCATCAATGCGTTCCTCCAGGAGCGGATCACCGGCGTCGGCGTCATCCAGCTCTTCGGCCGCGAGGCGCACACCGCCCGGCGTTTCGACGAGATCAACCGCGACTACCTGGCCGCGCACCTGCGGTCGATCACGTACTACGCGCTCTTCTTCCCGGTCATCGAGGTCCTGACCGCCGTCGCGATCGCGCTCATCATCGTCTACGGCGGCGCCGGCATCCTCCGCGACACGGTCTCCGTCGGCGTCGTCGCCGCGTTCCTCCAGTACGCGCGCCGCTTCTTCCGCCCGATCCAGGACCTCTCCGAGAAGTACAACATGCTCCAGGGCGCCATGGCGTCCTCCGAGCGGATCTTCGGACTCCTCGACACCGAGCCCGACATCCGCGACCCGGAAGAGCCGCTGCACCTCCCGGAAAACGGCCCCGGCCGCATCGAATTCCAAAACGTGTGGTTCGCCTACCCCACCCCCCGCGGCGAGCGAAGCGA
>CALBZE010000116.1 GCA_937889645.1 uncultured bacterium | reverse complement strand
GTCGGCCCACGTCGCCCGGTAGGTGTGCACGAGCCGGCGCGGCGGGTCGACCTCCGGGAGACTCGATACCTTCGACGCCGTCGTAATCGACGAGGGGCAGGACCTGTTGACAGAGTCAAAGCTCCACGTGATCAATGGCCTCCTCGAGGGCGGATTGGCGAACGGCGTTTGGCGCGCTTTTTGGGATCAGAATCAGGCGTTGTTCGCGCCAGGGGCCGAGGGGAATCCACGGCTGCTCAGCGATATGGGAGCGGCGCCCACGACCTTTGCGCTCACGGTCAACTGCCGCAACACGCGCCCGATCGCAGATCGGACGCAGGTGCTGTCGGATATTCCGGGAGACGAAGTTGCGTTCGTCGACGGGCCGCCCGTCGTGGACCGCCACTGGGACGGAGAGAAGACGCAGATCAAGCGCCTTCGAACGATTGTGCTGAGTTGGATGAAGGACGGTGTCCCGGCAGACACCATGGTGATCCTTTCGCCGCGACGTTTTGAGCGCTCGGTCGCGTCGCGGGATCTCCGGTTGCCAGTGGAGGTGCGCGATTACTCCGGACAGTTGTTTTCCCCGAGCCCGAATGAGCTCGCGTTCTCAACGATCTCCTCGTTCAAGGGCTTGGAGGCTGACGCGGCGCTGCTCGTCGACGTGGACGACCTGACGTCCGCCCATCACCGCGCGCTCCTATACGTGGGTGCCAGTCGCGCCCGGGCGTTGCTGGCGGTTCTGTGTTCGCAGGAGACTACGGAAATGTTTGCGACTCGAGTCGCACAGAGCGCGGTGCGTGGCCCAGGCGAGGCGGAGGGTTCATTGGCGACCGTACTCTGAAGACAGATGGCCGACCGCCTTAGTCGAGCAAAGCGGAGCGCCCTCATGGGCCGTGTTCGCCAACGCGATACGGCGCCGGAGGTTCGCCTTCGCAAGGCTCTGTGGGCAGCGGGCATGCGCGGTTGGCGGGTCCACGTCGAGGGCGTTCCCGGTACGCCGGACCTCGCCTGGCGATCGGCGCGACTTGCCGTGTTCGTCGACGGAGCCTTCTGGCACGGCCACCCGGACTACTACTGGGGTCAATCGGGAGCATTCTGGAACGAAAAGATCGAGCGCAACCGAGAACGCGATCGTCGAGTTGATCGTGAACTCAGGGAACAGGGCTGGCGCGTTCTCCGTTTGTGGGATTTTGAGGTTGAGAAATCAGTCGAAGATTGCGTCGCGCGAGTCAAGAGGGCCCTGGAGGAAGCGCGAAGTGGTCAGGACGCGAAACAGTTGCCTATGGGAGAAACGCCCGAGTGACGGCGGAGGGCGCGCAGAGACTGCGAGCCGCGGCAGACCGGATAATCCGGATCTCCGAACGCGCGCTTTCGGGCGACGCTGACCGGGAGGAGCTCGATGAAGTCATCGCTGAACTGCGCGCGGTGGCCGTGCGCGAATTCGGGGCGCGGCCGGCCGGACGCAAGGGACAGGGAGCAAGGGCCAGGATTCGTGAGCATCTGAAGGCTCACCTGGGCGAGTGGGTGCACGGCGAAGAGCTCGCGGCGATCTCGGGAATCCAAGAGTGGGCGAGGCGGGTCCGTGAACTGCGGGTCGAGCAGGGTTACGAGATCGAGGAGGAGGACGGTCGGTATCGGCTAACGAGCCCTGATCCAGACGTCGCGCGCGCGGAGCGCTGGCGGCTCGCCAACAGAATCCGCAGGAGTCCGGGCAGCGGGCTCGACCGTATACGCAGGTACCTCATTGAGAACGAGGGCCGCGTCGTCACTCGTGACGAGTTGGACTACGTGGCGAGGATCAAGGAAGGAAGCAGGCGCCTCCGGGAGCTGCGGGACGAAAAGGGGTACCCAATCGAATCACACATCGAAGACCCCTCTCTCCGGCCCGGCGAGTACCGCCTTGCGTCGGCGGCGGAGGAAGATCGGCGCGACCCCAGGCAGCGCTTGTATCCGGAAAACCTTCGCGAACGTGTCTTCGCCCGCGACGGGTACACCTGTCGGAAATGCGGTCGGGATCGCGAAGCGGCGGAGAAGGCCGGGGACCGCCGCTTTTACCTAGAGATTCACCATAAGAAGGCGGTTGCTGAGCAGCTCGATGGACTCCCGTCCGAGGAGCTCAACGACGAAAGCAATCTCGTGACGTACTGCCATCGGTGTCACGTCGAGGAGACAGCTCGGTTGCAGGCAAAACGCCGCCGTGAACGGCGAGTTGTGGCGGATTCCTGAGCCGCTGACGCGCGACGCTGGAAACCCGCTTATGCCCTATGACCTGCGCCGGGCGAACCCCGTGATCGCGTGGCGAGCTGGCGCGGGCGTCGTCAGGCCGCTGCCGCGACTGCCGCTTCAGGAGCGTTTTCCGCGTGGCTGTCCAGTTCCGCGGCCATGTGTTCGGCGAGGCGCTGTGCCAACAGGCAGGGCACGGCATTCCCGATCTGGCGCGCGATGCTGGTCATCGATTGCTCCTCCGGAAGGATGAAATCGTCCGGAAAGCTCATGCATCTCGCGGCCTCTCTCACCGTGATCGGCCGATGTGCGGTGGGGTGTAGATATCTTCCCTTTTCGGGCTTGTAGAACTCGGTACGGATCGTGTAGGCGGGCCGATCCCACCAAAGTCGGCCAAACACATCCGTGGTGCCGGTGGGTTTGTTGCGCCAGCAGCGCGGTACAAGGTGCCCCAAACCTGCCCTATCGAGATTGCGCTGCATGGCGAATCGGTCACCGCCGTCGCGTGGCACGGCTTTGTAGCGACGGATGCTTTCCGGGCGAGGATTGCGTGCCCGGTGCCAATCCTTCCCGTTCGGGCGAAGGGGTAGGCCGGCTACCGCGTCGCGGAATGTCCTCCAGGGCGGAAGATCCGGTCGGGTCAAGTCCTCCGGGTCGCGATGCGTGGGTTCCGGCCACGACACGGGACCGATGCGGGATCCGATCACGATTGCGCGACGCCGCCGCTGAGGTACGCCGTAATCGGCGGCGTTGAGGACGCGGCCTTCCACGCGATACCCAAGTTCGCTTTCGGCGAGCTTCTTGAAAGTCGCGTATTCGGATGACTTGAGCAACTCCGGGACGTTCTCCATAAGGAACATCCGAGGGGTCGCCTGTTTGAGGGCCCGGAGATACTCCCGCCACAACCCACGGCGCTCGAAGCCGACCGCATCCCGGTTCAGAGGCGAGAACCCCTGGCACGGAGGGCCGCCGACTACCACGTCGGCCGTTGGGAAGGTCGCGACGTCCTCGATGAGCGACTGCGCGACGTGGTCGCCGAAATTGCGCCGATACGTCTCCGCCGCGTCGGGGTCTGACTCGACCGCGAAGATCGACCGGAACCGGCCGGAGTCCTCAAAGCCACGCGAGAGCCCTCCGCATCCAGAAAAGAGATCGATGAGCGTGTACCGCCGCATCACTCCCACGATATGTGCCTCGGCGGCGGATCCAAGCTGGCGGGAGATCCCCGCCGGGGAATAGCGCGGTTGCGCATGAAATCGCGACAAAGGTCGGGCACGCAACCGTGGGTTGGACGGTTAAGGCGTAGTCGCAGGCGCGACCACGATGCAGTGGTTCCGCGCCCGCGACATCCCCACGTAGATCTGCGAGTCGCGCGTCGCGTCGTCGAGGTCCTCGAGCTCGCACAGCACGACCACCGGCGCCTCGAGCCCCTTGAAGGCCCGGATCGACGAGAAGCGGACGTACTTGCCGGTCGGCGGCGGATCCTCCGAGAAGCACAGGCCGTTTGGCAGCCGCGTGCGGCCGACCTTGGAGCCCTTCATGGAGTGCGCGGAGAGCACCGCGATGTCCTGCGGCAGGATCTCCTCCTCGTCGACGAGGCGGCGGATGATCTCCGCGACCGCCTTGGCCTGGTCGGCCGCGTGGACGAGCTCCGGCGGCCGGCCCTCGGGGCCGATCACCTCGGGCTGGACCGGGCCCTTGAACTTCTTGATCACCTCGTTGTGGATCGCCTGCGTGTTGCGGCAGTTCCAGGTGAGCTCGAAGGGGCGGAACTCGTCGGGCACCTCGAGCCGCGAGCCGTAGACGTTCTGGTTTGCGTCCATGAAGAGCCAGACCTGGTCGCGGTCGGGGTCGGCGAGGGTGAGCATGAGCGCGTCGAGCCAGTTGTTC
>CALBZE010000115.1 GCA_937889645.1 uncultured bacterium | reverse complement strand
TGGACCCCCTCTTCTACCCCAAAGCGGTGTCCAAGGAAATCGGGTGCTATATAGAGGTAGTCGAACGCTCCGGCCGTGAAGAATGGTACGGCAAGGCATGCCACGAAGGCGGCTGCGCAACCGGCCGCGCAGCCCCAGAAGACGACCCTGTAGAAGGCCGGGATCGCGTGCACGCGAACGGGCGACGCGTATCCTGCGGCCCCGAGGGCGGGATCGGCGCGAGCGGGCTCCACTGCGGGTTCCACTATGGATCTCCGTGTCCCGAAGTGGCTGAGACGGGATCCCGGGCGGCGGGCGCCGTCCGGCCGGGGAGAGATCGGGCGCGACCAGAGCCGCGCCCGCGTCCGAATGTAACGATCGCGCGGTAACGAACGCAATCGGGAAGAGTGCAACGGATCCTCGAGAAGTTCGGCGGACGCTCGCCGATCTGCACTGCCGGCGGTCAGTTCCCTCCCCCATATGTGCTATTGCGTGGCGCCAGGCGCCGTCTCCCGTATTCGAGCAGGGCGCGCGCGGCGGGATCACGTCGACGGGCCGCGCGTACGTCCATGCCGGCCGCGGCGGGCCGTACGTGCGCGAGTACCTGGGCAGCGCGAGCTTCCGCTCGTCGGCCCGCGGCGCCGAATCCCGGGTTTCCGGCGGCTCAGCGGCCACCATCGCCCGCGCCGAGCCCGTCACCCTCTTCGCGGACACGGGCGCGACGTACGCGCCCCCGGCCACCGTCGCCGACCGGGCGACCGTCTCGCGCCTCGAGGTCGAGTCGACGCCCGACGTCGTATGGCCCTACGTCCCGCTCGCGATCGCCGGGCTCGCGCTCGTCGCGACGTCGTTCGGCGACGGCGGCGTGGCCCGCCCCGCAGCCCTGGGCCTGGGGCTCGCCCTCACGCTCCTCGCCCCGATCCCGCTGCGCCGCGCATGGCCGCGGAACCGGGCGCGGAACGCGCTCCGGCGGGCGATCGGGCCCGCCGTCGCCGCCGGCCGCCCGTTCACCGGGGACGAGCTGGCGACCGTGTACGACGTGCTCCTGACCCCGAGCTCGACGCCCTCGCCAGCCTCTCCGAGATGCGACGCATCCGCGACAGAGAGTTGCCCGTGGTGGAGCCAACGGTCCCGCTGCCGCGCGGCGAGACCTGCCACCTCGACGGGCCCGGGCGGCTCCTCAAGGATAAGAACCTCCGCACCTTCCAGCGCGACGGCGTCCGCTACCGCGTCCGCGGCTTCACGATCGACAAGGAAGGCAAGCTCCTGATCACGAACCGGCGCGTCCTCCTCGTGCACGCCGGCACGACGCCGATCCCCATGGACCGGATTCTCGACGTCGAGGTCGACACGGACCACAACGTCATCCGGATAACGAAGGACGGCGCGAGCACGCCGGTCATCCTCACCACGCCGGACGCGCTGCGGGCCGGGGCGATCGTCGCGGCGCTGAGGGGGTTGTGACGGGGCCAGGTGGTCTACACCAGTCTCTCGAACCTCGGCCCGAACACCTCGCACGGACGCTATCCGATGATCAGCCCGCGGCGAAACGACCGGACTGGCGCCTTCCCGCTCATCACGTCGCCCAGCCCCATGGACAGATCGATCTCCTCGAGCAGGATCGCCGTGAGGTGGTTCTCTTGCTCACGGGTGGGGCGCTCATCGACCGCCACGATGAAGTCGAACTCTGTACCGAGCCGAAGGGTGCGCGCCGGGATCTTCTCGAGGCCACCGAGGACGAGCCCGTACCGGAGGTAGGGGTAGATCGCTCTGATCCGCCGGGCCTTTTCCGAGTATACTATGGAGTCGTGCGTCGTCACCCCGCCGAACTTCAACTCGATGGCCACGCGCGGAACGATGCTCGTGTCTCCATCGGGCGATCGGTTGAAGATCAGCAAGTCCTGCTCGAACCCGGTTCCTCCGCCGCGCACCGGCTCCCGATTCGGGTTCTGCCCCAACTTCAGGCGACCCTGGTCGTCGAACGACAGGGCGTAGAGGAGGCTGCGCTTCGCCTCGACCTCGAGATCCGGGCCGATCCGCGCGCGAATGCGCTTTGCGAGCTCTTCTCCAAACTCTCTTTCCGTCATCTCCCGGCGATCCGTGCTGACAGGGAGCGGGCCCGGGCCACCCTTTCAGACGTCCGTGCGACCGCAGTTCCCGAGACTACAGTCTAGCCGTGGGTAATGACAGCCTGCCGAGCCGATGCGCTCACACTCCCCGCGAACCTCTAGCCGCCGCCAACGGCCTCCCATCCTTGGGCATTGCTACGCCATCGCCTCCCAGCACCGCGAAAATCGCCGAGCGAACGGCCTCGACGAAACGTGTGCGGATCGTCGGGTCGCGCCTCAATTCCCGGCGCAATGCCGCGCTCAGCTCCAGTTGAGCGCCCACCCGGCGCCGACCGCGATTACATATGTTCCGCGGGTGACGACCAGCCAACCCCACCGCGGGCGGCTCGACGGTGAAGCCGGCCGCAAGCAGACTCCTCTCGAGTGCAGCGGTCAGGCGAGCGTCCAGGCCACCGATCATCACGAAGGCGTCGTCTCCCCTCGCGCCGTGGACCGCGAGCACCACGTCGGCCCCGGCCAGCGCCTCGAGCGCGAGCGGTTCGTCGAAACGGTGACTCGTGATGTGCAAGCATTCGAAGTTGTGTCGGCGCATCTCGCCGACCAACGAATAATAGCCGAAGTCGTCGCCCGCGATCAGGTCCGCCAGCTCCGATGTGAACGGCTCGATCTCTCCCCCGTGGGGAGCCAGGATGAGGAGGTGGCGCAACCGTTTCTGTGTAAAAGAGTCCGGCGTTGGGGTTGCAGGCCTGCTCAGGCGACGGCTGCCCGAGCCTCTTCGCGCCGCTCCAGCTCGTAGAGCGGCTGCATGTCGAGGTAGCGCCGCTCCTGCCAGCTCTCGTGGATGCGCCGCAGGCGTGCCGTCACCAGGAGTAGCGCGCTCTCCTCGCTCGGGAACTGCTCGGCCACCTTGGTCCTCCTGCGCACTTCCTTGAGCAGCCGCTCGAGCGGGTTGTTGGTCCGCAGCATTTTCCAGTGCTCTCTCGGGTAGCGGTAGAAGGTGAGCGAGTCAGCCAGCGCCGCCTCGAGCGTGCGCATCGCGGCCGGCAGGCTCTTCTGGAACTGCTCAAGGACCCTCTGGGCCTTGTGGTGCGCCTCCTGCGCGCTCTCCTGGTGCCAGATCGTCTTGAGCGCCGCCGCCACCTCCGCTCGCCTCGTCTGCGGCACCTTCTCCAGCACGTTCCTCATGACGTGCACCGTGCAGCGCTGCCAGGCGGCCTGCGGCAGGAAGTCCTGGACGGCAGCCTTGAGCCCCTGGCAGGCGTCGCTGATCACCAGCCGCACGCCCTTGAGGCCGCGCGCCATCAACTCGCGCAGCAGGCCGCGCCAGCTCTCTTCCGACTCCCGGAAGCCCGCCACGCACGCCAGCACCTCCCGGAAGCCCTCCTCACTCACACCGATCGCCACCAGCACGCTCACCCTCTCGCTCGCCCCACCCCAGCGCACGCTCACGCTGATCCCGTCCAGGTAGAGGTAGGGGTACGC
>CALBZE010000114.1 GCA_937889645.1 uncultured bacterium | reverse complement strand
CGCCGTCCATCGCGCCGTAGAAGTCGGCCTCGCGGGCGATCTCCTCGCGGCGGCGGCGGGCCTCGGCGTCGTCGATCAGCCCGGCGTTCAGGTCGGCGTCGATGCTCATCTGCCGGCCGGGCATCGCGTCGAGCGTGAAGCGCGCGGCGACCTCGGCGACGCGCCCCGCGCCCTTCGTGATCACGACGAAGTTGATCGCGATAAGGATCAGGAAGATGACCACCCCGACGACGTAGTTCCCACCGACGACGAACTCGCCGAACGCTTCGATGACCTTCCCCGCCGAGCCGGTGCCCAGGATCAGCCGCGTGCTGCTCACGTTCAGCGCGAGGCGGAAGAGCGTGAGCAGCAGGAGCAGCGTCGGGAAGACGCTGAATTCCAGCGGGTCGGTCGTGTACATGGCGACCAGCAGCACGACGAGCGACGTCGCGATGCTGAGCGCGAGCATCAGGTCGAGCAGCGCCGGCGGGAGCGGCAGGACCAGCAGCGCGACGATGAAGACGACGCCGACGATGACCGCGAGCTCGGCGTTGCGCAGCAACACCTGGGACCGGGGGAGCGCCATCGTGCTCATTCGGCGCCCTCCCCGCGCCGGCGGTTACGCAGCGCGTCGCGCTGGCGGTACACGAAGGCGAGCACCTCGGCCACGGCCACGTAGAGGTCCGGCGGGATCGGCAGCCCGATCCGCCCCGTGGCCAGGAGCGCACGGGCGAGCGGCCGGTTCTCGATCACCGGCACGCCGGCCGCGAGCGCGATCTCCTTGATCCGCTGCGCCAGTTTGCGCTCCCCCATCGCGACGACGACCGGCGCCGGCGCGATGGACGGGTCGTAGCGGAGCGCGACCGCGATGTGCGTCGGGTTCGTGACGACGACATCCGCGGTCGGGACCGCGGCCATCATGCGACGGCGCGCGAGCGAGCGGCCCAGGCTCCGGATCCGGGACTTGATCATCGGGTCGCCCTCGGTGTCCTTGAGCTCCTGCTTGACCTCCTCCTTGGTCATGCGCAGGCCGCGCTCGTGCTCCCAGAGCTGGTAGAGGTAGTCGGCCGCGGCGAGCGCGAGGAACGCGAGCCCGGCGGTCAGGAAGAGCCGCGTCGCCAGACGGTGCGTGATGCCGAGCACCGCGGCCGGCGACTGCTGCGGCAGCGCCAGGATCTCCGACCACGCGCCGCCGATCGCGACGTAGATCGCCGCCGACACGATCACGAGCTTGAGGATCGACTTCGCCAGCTCGACGAGCGGGCGAACGCTGAAGAGGCGGCGCAGGTTGTTCTGCGGCGCGAGGCGGGACCAGTCCGGCGAGAGCGGCTGCAGCGTCAGCGTGCCGCGCGCCTGGATCGCGCCGACCGCGAGCGCCAGCGCGGAGATGCCGAGCACGACCGGCGCGAGCGCGCCGAGCACGATCCAGCCGAGCCCCTGAAGCCACGTCGCCATCCCCTGCACGTCGACCGGCGGGACCGACGCCGTTCCGAAGGTGCCGCCGAGGATCGCGACGAGGTCGAGCCCGAGCACGCGGCCGCCGATGTTCACGACGGCCGCCGCGCCCAGCAGGACGAACGCGGTGCCGACCTCCGCGCTCCTCGCGATCTGCCCCTTGCGCCGCGCCTCTTCGCGGCGCTTCGGAGTCGGGGCTTCGGTCTTCTCCTGGAACGAATCAGCCATTTCAACGCCCTTGCAGCGCCTCGATCACGCGAGACGCCATCCCTTCGTAGACACCCGGCCAGGTCGAGACGAACGTCGCGATGAGCGGCAGCGTCAGGCCCAGCACGAGCAGCCCGATCCCGATCTGAACGGGGAACGCCATCATCAGCACGTTGAACTGCGGCGCCGCCTTGTTCAGGATCCCGAGCGCCAGGTTGGCGATCAGGACCGCCACGACGACCGGCGCGGCGATGCGCAGCCCGATCGCGAACAGGTGGCCGCCCAGGCGGATCATCTCCGCGAGCCCGGTTTCCCCGGCGATCTCGGCGCCGATGGGGATCAGCTCCGCGCTAGCCGCGAGCGCCTCGAGGACCAGGACGTGGCCGTTCAGCGTGAGGAACGCCGTCAGCGCGAACAGGTGCGTGAACTGACCGAGCGTCGGCACGGTTTCGCCGCTGACCGGGTCGAGCAGCCCTGCGCTCGAGAGACCCGTCTGCAGCGCGATGTAGTCGCCGGCCACCTCCGCCGCCCCGACCAGGACCGCAGCGCCGAGCCCGATCGCGAAGCCGACCAGCAGCTCCTGGAAGAGCGTCGCGGGCGAGACCTCCGGCACGCGGTCCAGGTGCGCCCACGCGACCGGAACGAGGAGCGCCGTGAGCAGCACGAGCACCGCGACGCGGACCGGGACCGGGATCGCCCGCCCCGAGTAGAGCGGCGCGACCAGGACCAGTCCGCTCAGCCGAAAGGCCAGGAGCGCGACCGTCGCGGCGCCGCCGGGTGCGAGCAGGTCGAACGGGTTCCTCATGACGCCAGGCTCCTCACGACACCAGGACGGGCAGGCTGCGCAGCAGCTCCGTCGTGAACTTGACCGCCGTCTGCAGGATCCACGGGAGCATGACCAGGAAGACCGCGCCGACCGCGAAGAACTTCGCGACCACGACCAGCGTCTGCTCCTGGATCTGCGTGGCCGCCTGCAGCACGCTCACCATCAGGCCGACCACGAGCGCGACCGCGAGGAGCGGCCCGCCGATCAGCAGCGCGAACACCAGCGCGTTGCGCGCGAGATCCACGACGACGGCGTACGACACCGGAGCGTCCTCCTACCGGAAGCTCTCGAACAGGCTCTGCACGACGAGCGTCCACCCGTCGACCAGCACGAACAGCATGAGCTTGAGCGGCAGCGCGATCATCGCCGGCGGGAGCATGAACATCCCCATGCTCGTGAGCACCGCGGCCACGACGATGTCGATCACGACGAACGGGAGGAAGATCGCGAAGCCGATCTGGAACGCCGTGCGCAGCTCCCCGACCGCGAAAGCGGACATCAGCGTCGTGAGCGGGATCTCGTCCTCGCTCGCGACCGGGCCGGTCTCGCTCAGGTCGAGGAAGAGCGCCAGGTCCTCCTCGCGGGTCTGCCGCAGCATGAACTCGCGCAGCGGCACCGCGGCGGCGGTCAGCATCTCGCCCTCCGTGATCTGGCCTTCGGACCACGGCTTCAGCGCCGTCGCGTTCACCTCGCGCAGCGTGGGCGCCATCACGAACCCGGTGAGGAGCAGCGCGAGCGCGGCCATCAGGTGCCCCGGCGGCGCGCTCTGCGTCCCCATCGCCTGCCGCAGGAAGTGCAGCACGACCAGGATCCGCGTGAAGCTCGTCATCAGGAGGAGCAGCGTCGGCAGCGTGGTGAGCAGCCCGAGGACGACCACCATCCCGACGGTGCCGCTCAGGCGGAGGCCGTCGTCGCCGGCGTCGACGGAGACGCCGATCTGCGGGAGCAGCCGCGCAGCGACGCTGTCGATCGCGGCGGCGCCCGGCGTGGCGCCCTGCACGGTGGTCTGGGCGGCGGCCGGCTCGGTGAACGCCAGCAGTGCCGCAATGGGAAGCGCGACGGCCACGGCCAGCATTGCGAACCGGCGCAGACGCCGCGCGATCCGCGCGCCCGCCGTCCCCGCCGCCGCGGCCAACGCCCCCGCGCCCGCCGCCCCCGCGCCGACCGCCGCCTGGCCGGGGCCGCCGTTCGCCTCGAACGCCGCAAGCTCCTCGGCGCTCAGCTCGAGGACCGGGTGCACGCCGCCTTCGCCCATCGAGACGACGACGCCGCGCTCGCCCACGCGCACGACCGCCAACCCCTGCCGGGGCCCGAGCCCGACGCGGGCCACGACCGATAGCGCCGCACGCCCGGCGCCGAGCCGGCCGCCGAAGGCGAGCCGGTTCACCGCCCGGAACGCCAGCGCCACGCCCACGAGGACCATGGCCATGGCCGCACCCGCGACGAGCAGCGGAGCGATCATCCCGCGGTCCGCACTTCGGGCTGCGACTGCGTGAGGATCCGCGTGATCCGCACGCCGAACTGCTCGCCGATCACCACCACCTCGCCCTCGGCGAAGCGACGGTCGCCGGCGTAGATGTCGATCGGCTCGCCGACCAGCCGGTCCAGCTCGATGACCGAGCCGCGCGTCAGATCGAGGATCTCCTGGATCGTCATCTTGGTCCGGCCGAGCTCGACGGTGACCGGCAGCGTCAGGTCGTAAACCATCGACAGCGGCGCCGTGTCCCCATCGACCGGGCCGACCGCGTGCTTCGCGGCGGTCGGCTGAACGACCGCCTCCGGCGCGCCCGGGCCGGCCGGGTTCTCGTTGCTGTTCATCCCGCCTCCAGTGTCGTGCGTCGTCTCCAGGGTGCCACCTCAGAGCTCGTCGGTGATGCACACGGCCAGCTTCCGCCCCGTGCGCCGCACCGCCGCCCGATACCGCTTCTGCCCCGCGATGAAGACCTCCACTTCCGCGTCCGACGGGTGCCCCGACAACAGCACGCTGCCGGGACGCAGCGTGGAGAGCTGTTCGATAGACAACTCGAATTCCGGCAGCCGCGCGGAGACCGGCACCCTCGTCTGCCGCACCGACGCCTCGATCGCGCGCCGGTCGAACTCCCGATCCCGGTCCGCGCCGCGCGGCCGGTGGATCCGCTGCACCCCCGACGTCGTGAAGAACTTCTCCAGCACGCCGAACGGCAGGCACACCAGCAGCGGGCTGCGCATACCGTCCGCCGAAACCTCCATGTTCGCGACCAGCACCGGATCCTCGCGGTTCGCGATCTGGAGCATGTCAGGGATCGACTCGAACCTCGACAGCTCCAGGTCCAGCTTCACATGGTCGCGCCAGATTTCCGACAGCAGATTCGTGATCCGCTCCGCCGCGATCCAAACCATCGTCCGCTCGAGCGGCGTCAGCGCCCGCTCCAGCACCACCGGTGGCCCGGAGCCGCCCAGCAGCCGGTCCACCAGGTAGAATGCGAGCTCGGGCCCGAAGTCGATCACGCCCTGCTGGCCGCCCGAGTCCGCAATGTCGAAGACGAAGGACGAACACGGCGTCGGCAACGACATCACGAACTCGCCGAAGCTGAACTGCTGCACCTCCAGCAGGTTCATCTCGACCTGCGAGCGCACCCGGCCGGTCAGCCAGTTCTCCAGCGTCTTCGCCAGCAGGTCGTACATCGCCTCGAGCGACCGCTGCCGGTCCTTCGAGATCCGGCTCGGCCGGCGGAAGTCGTAGACCTGCACATCCGGCGGCCGGGTGCGCCGCGCCGCAGGGGCCGGCGCCCGCTGGCCGTCGAATAGCAGATCGATCTCTTCCTGCGACAGCGTTTCCGAACTCATCGCTCTACTGGATCACGTAGAGGGGCAGGAACACGCGCACGACCTCGCCGCGCGAGACCATCCCCGCGATCACGTCGTGGATCTCCTGCCGCAGCGATTCACGGCGATCCACGTCCGCCAGCTCCTCCACCGTCTTCCGCCCCAACAGCCGCACCAGGGCGTCCCGTACCTCCGCGTCCCGCGACGTCAGGTCCCGCGCCGCGTTCGCAGACTTCACTTCGACCGTCACCGTCACCACCAGGTAGCGCATCCCACGCGTCCCGGCGGGATTGACGACCAGGTTCTCGATCGAGTAGAAGGACCGTTCTCGTTGCTCCGAGCCCCGCTCGGCCTCGCGCTCGGCACCGACCACGCCCCGGCGTTCCGCCAGCACGGGGCCGACGACGGCCCAGCCCACCCCGCCACCGGCCACCAGCCCGATCACGACCAGGAGCATGGGCAGGAGCCGACGCGGCTGCGCGGATGCGTTCTCCATCTCGCCGACTTCCGTCCCGTCGTGGGTTTCCGTCTCGCGCGCCATTGCGCTCTCCCGACTTGTGGGGTGTGAATGAATCGCGCGTGCCCGCCGCCCACACGCATGGGCAGACTCCGTGCCGCAACGCGGCGCGGAGCACGCTGGCGGTAAGTGTCGTCCGCACAACAACTTGGGGAGCCGACGCGAATCGAGTGGTCAGAACCGGGGGCGGTCGTTTCCGACGGGTGCGGCAGGGTCTGCCGGGTCGGGGCGGCGGGTTTTGCCGGGCCGGGGCGGGCGACGCGCGGTTGGGGCGCACCGTTCGGGCGCGCCGTTCGAGCGCGTCTATCGAGAGCCGCGCCGGGCCCGGCGCCCGGCCCCCGGGGCCCCGCCGCGGGGCTCGAGGGTCGGGCGTCGCGGGCGCGACGGTCAGCGGGTCGGAGCGATTACCGCTTCAGGTTCACCAACTCCTGGAGCATCTCGTCGCTGGCGGTGATCACGCGTGCGTTGGACTGGAAGCCGCGCTGCGCGGTGATCATGTTCGTGAACTCCTGGGCGAGATCGACGTTGGACATCTCGAGCGCGCCCGAGGTGATCAGCGACGGCGAGCCCTCGCCGGCGAAGCCAAGAACGGCCGGGCCGGAGTTGGCGGAGACCTGGTACATGTTGTCCCCGGTCCGGATGAGGCCCGTCGGGTTGTTGAAGTCGGCCAGCACGACCTGGGCGAGGGTCAGCGTGACGCCGTTGCTGAAGGAGCCGCTGATCACGCCATCCGGGTCGATGCTGATGTTCTGGAGCTCGCCCATCGCGTAGCCGTCCTGCTCGCGGAGCACGGCCGTCGTGGGCCGGGCGAACTGGGAGAGCCCGTCGATCCCGCCGATGGTGCCGAAGTCGATGGTGACGGTCTGCTGCGACCCGGTCGGCGCGGGGAAGTCGAAGGTGAAATCCGCGGAGGCGGAGTCGCCATCGACGGCGGCGAGGGTGCCGTTCGAGGTGAACTCGAGCGTCGTCGTGGCCACGGCGGCGCCGTCGGCGAAGATCCGGACGTTCCAGGCGTTCGGGTCGTAGTTCGGGTCGGCCGGATCGGTATAGGCCTTGGTGAAGACGAGCTTGAGCTCGACCTCGTTCCCCTGCTCGTCGAAGATCGTGATGGTGGTCTCCGGTGCCGCGCCGGCGCCCGCGCCGGAGTCCAGGTTGCCGCCGATCAGGACGCGCTCGGTCGCGCGGGCGGGCGACTTCTGGCCGAACGGCAGGATGATGTCGGTGATCGCCTCCTGGAGCACGCCGTCGGGTGTGGCCATGCGGCCCTGGACGACGAAGCCGTTGGTGGCGGAGACGAGCCGGCCGCCGGCATCCAGCTGGAAGTTGCCCGAGCGGGTGTAGTAGCGCGTCGTGCCGTCGGAGACGACGAAGAACGAGTCGCCCTGGATCGCCAGGTCGGTCACCACGCCGGTGGACTCCAGGTTCCCCTGCGTGAAGAGCAGGTCGATGCTGCTGATGTTCATGCCGAGCCCGACCTGGATCGGGTTGACGCCGCCGCTGACGGCGAAGTCGTCGCCCGGGGGCCGGCTCGCGCCCTGGACGAGCTGGGCGAAGGCCTCTTCGAACGTGACCCGGCTCGCCTTGAAGCCGACGGTGTTGACGTTGGCGATGTTGTTGCCGATCACGTCCATCCGCACCTGGTGGTTGCGGAGCCCGGACACGCCGGCGAAGAGCGAACGCATCATGGTGAGCCCCCTCGGTTTAGAGGTTGTGATAGACTTCGACGATGTCCCGCAATTCGAGTTCGAGCGCGCCGGCGGTCAGTATCATGCCGGCGTCGGTGTTGCGCACGCCGTCGATTCGGATGCGGACGTACGTGACGGCCGAGACCGGGTTGCCGTTGGCGTCGACGACCTCGACGGCGACGGTGTAGACGCCGTCCTCGAGCCCGTCGGCGGCCTTGCCGATCTCGACGTTGTGGCGGCCGGCGCCGAGGAATCCGAGATCCCGCGAGCCGACTTCCTTGCCGTTGGCGTCGAGGAGCTTGAGCCGCGCGGTCCCGCCCGAGCCCCCGACCTCCAGCGTGATCTCGTCGATTCCGCCCTTCCCGATCGCGACCCGGTCCGACCGGGCGAGCACGCCGCGGCCCAGGACGCCGAGGGCGTTGCCGGTGCCGAGGCCGTGCGCGATCGCCTCACCGAGGGCGTTCTGGACGGCCATCCGCTCGTTCAGCACGATGAGCTGCTCGACGCTGCTGAACTGCGCGAGCTGCGCCGCCATGTCCTGCGGCTGCATGGGGTTGAGCGGATCTTGGTGGCGCAGCTGGGCGACGAGGAGCTCGAGGAACTCCTGCTTGCCGAGCTGCCCGCCGGTGGCCGTCAACGCGGCCTGTCCCGGCGGCGTGGAGGTGGTGACGTGAGTGGTCACCATGGGCGCCCCCTTTCGTGGCGGTCCTCTCTCGATGAACGTTGCCGGTCGTTCGCGTCGCGGCGGTGCGCGTCGCGGGTCGGGTCGTGGCCCTCGCCGCGGCGGTCGCGGTCGGCCGCGCCGCCGGACGCCGTGCCGGAGGCCGACTCGAGCGACGTCGCCGGCGCGCTGAAGGCGTGGCGCGCGGCCTCGCTAGACTCGATGGCCGGCGCCGCCTGGGCGCGCAACGACTCGGGGACCAGCCCCTCGCGGCGGAGCGCGCTGTCCAGCGCGTCGATCCGGGCGTCCAGCCGGGCGGCGAGCCGGCGGTCCGGGACCGAGATTTCGGCATCGACCGCGGAGCCGCGCAGATCGACGCGGACCCTGCCGACGCCGCCATCCGCGTCCTCGAGGCGCAAGACGACCCGAGACCGTGGCGCGGCGTCCGCGGCCTCCTGCAGCTCCAGCACGCGGACGACGCGTTCGACGTCGCCGGCGGTGGCCGCCTCGACCGGCGAGGCGGAGGAGGCGGCGGCCGTTGCGCCGCGGGCAGCAACGTCGCCCGCGGGCACGTCGGCGGCGTTAGTCGACCGCGGCTCGAAGCGGCCGCCGTCCGCCGCGAGTGCCAATTCTTGCCCGGAGCCGCGGTCGTCGGCCGCGTCACGGGTGTGGTTGTCGCGGTTCCCGCGAGACGCGGCGAGCCGGGTCGCCGGCTCGGCCCGGGGGTCGCCCGCGACCTGGGGCGCGGACGCGAGGCGAGCCACCGAACCGATGTCGGCGCCGTCCTCGACCGCCGCGCGGCCCCGCGCAGAGCCCGGGGCCGGCTCGATGCGTCGACCGACCTCTCGTCCGACGGCGGCCGCGGCGCCTGGCGCCGGAGCGACCTGCGCCACCGTCGCGACCCTGGCCACCGGCGCCGTATTCGCGACGGCCACCGGCGCGGCGGCTGCGACCGCCGCCGGCGCGGCCGCGACCTGCACGACCGCGGCCGGCACCGCCGGCCGCGCGAGCGCGTTCGCCGGCCGAATCGCCGTCTGGTTCGCCGGCCGACCCGTCGCCGCCTCTGCCCGCGCGTGCTGCGCCGTCGCCGGGCGGACCAGTTCGACGTGCCCCGCGTCCGCCGGGCCGAGCGTCCGCAGCCCCTCCTCACGAGCGACCTGCGCGAGGCGCGCGTAGCCCTCGGGGTTGTCGTAGCGGCCGTCGACGAGGAGGTCGGCGGCGAGGCCGTGCTCATGGGCGGAGTCGCGGGTCCAGGTCACGACCGGGCCGGGACGCGTGCGGCCCTGGGCGTAGAGGAAGTCCTGGCGCGCCGCGTCGCGGAAGCCTTCGACGAGCCGGACCTCGTGGCCGTACTCGTTCCGCATCCGCTGCATGACGCGCTCGAGCCGACGGCGGAACTCGGGATCCAGCCGATCGAGCGACGTGTCGACTCGGAAGGCCTCGGGCGGCGTGTCCGTCTGCGCCTGAACCATCATGAGCGCCGCGGCGAAGCTGCCGGCCTCCTGCTCGGCGCCGTCGCCCTCCGACGCGCGTCGAGCCCGGACCCCGGCCGAGCCCGCGGCCGCCGTCATGCTCGTGGCGCCCGGCGACCCGGGTCCCCCCGGGTTTGCCGCGCCCGGATCGGCCGCGAAGAGAATTGCGAATCCACTCATTTCGCCCTGCCTTCCAGCACCGCGCGGCTCAGCGCCGCGGCGCGCGCGGGTTCGATCTGTCCGAGGATCGCCGCGGCGTTCCGGTCGGACATGTGGGTGAGGATCGCGCGGACCTCGAGGTCGTCGAGCAGCTCGAGGACGCGCGCCGCGTCGCGCGGGTCCATGGTGGCGAAGATCTTCCCGAGGCGCGCCGCGCCGTCCCGCGCCGCGGCATCATCCGCCGCGGGCCGGGCCACCGGCACCGGGGTTTCCTGCGGCAGTCCGGGGACCCGACGCGGGGGCGCCCCCGTCGTGGGGGCGGTCGCCCCATCCGGGCGCGGTGCACCCGCGACATCCGCCGCGGGGGTCGGCACGGCCGTCGACGGTGCCGCACCCGAGGCGGCCGCGCTCGCGGGGCCTGCTGCGGCCACGGAATCCGGCTCCGCCCCTCCGGTCGCCACCGGGGACGGAGCGCTCGCGACCCGCGCCCCGACGGCAACGCCGAGGCCGAGCGCGAAACCGAACGCGAGCGCCACCATGCCCTTCGCCATCGAACCTCAACCCTCCGCCGCTTCTTCGGCCGCGCGGCGCGCGTGGCGCGTGACTGCCAGATCGTCCATCACCCGCGTCTCCGCGTGCGCGATCGCCGAGCGGGCCTGCTCCAGCTGGCGGTCGCGCAGCCGCTCGAGGACGCGACGGTCCTGGTGCGCCTTCGCGTACTCCAACCGGGTCGCGTCGACTCGCTGCTCGGCCTCCAGCCGCTTGGCATCCGCTTCGGCGATCTTGGCCTCGAGCCGCCCGAGCACGTAGCTCAGGTTCTGCAGCTCGCCGACCGAGCCGCCGAGCGCGTGGGCGCGCCGGAGCTGCTCGAGCCCCGCCTCGCGGATCCGGCGCAACGCTTCGGCCGCCTCCGCCGCCTCCGCCATCCGCCGCTGCGCCTCGCCCAGGCGCTGTGCGGACTCCTGCTCCCGCCAGACGCGCAGGTCGAGCACCTTCTGCAGTTTGAACGTGGGCTTCTTCATGGCTTCCCCGAATCACTCGAGCCCGGCCGCCGCGGCCAGGGACACCAGACGGTCGCGACACTCGCCGAACGTCGAGGCCTCGTCGGGCCGCTGCTGCAGGAACGAGAGGATCTCCTCCCGCGCCGCGATCGCCGCATCGACTTCCCGGTCGCTCCCGGGCTGGTACGCGCCGACGGCGATCAGATCCTCCTTCTCCCGGTACGCGGCCAGGAGATGCTGCACCCGGTTCGCCGCGCGACGGTGCTCCGGATCGATCACCCGGTCGCGGACGCGGCTCACGCTCTCCAGCACGTCGATCGCCGGGAAATGGCCCGCGGTCGCCATCCTGCGGCTCAGCACGATGTGGCCGTCCAGGATCCCGCGGACCGCGTCCGAGATCGGCTCGTTGAAGTCGTCGCCCTCGACCAGCACGGTGTAGATCCCGGTGATGCCGCCGGTCGCGGCGTTCCCCGCGCGCTCGAGCAGCCGCGGCAGCGAAGCGAAGACCGACGGCGGGTACCCTCTCGTCGTCGGCGGCTCGCCGACCGCGAGCCCGATCTCGCGCCACGCCATCGCCACGCGCGTGACCGAATCGACCATCAGCAGGACCTGCTGGCCCTGGTCGCGGAAGTACTCGGCGATCGCGGTGGCGACGAGCGCGCCGCGCGCCCGCACGAGCGCCGACTCGTCCCCGGTCGCGACGATCACGATCGAGCGGGCGAGCCCCTCCGGGCCGAGCGACTCCTCGATGAAGTCGCGCACCTCGCGGCCGCGCTCGCCCAGCAGCGCGATCACGTTGACATCCGCCGCCGCGCGCCGCGCGATCATCCCGAGCAGCGTGCTCTTGCCGACGCCGCTTCCCGCGAAGATCCCGACGCGCTGGCCGCGGCCGAGCGCGATCAGTCCGTCGATCGCGCGGACGCCCGTCTCGAACGGCCGGTCGATCGGCGCGCGCTCGAGCGGGTTGACCGGCGCCGCGACGAGCGGCACGCGCTTCGTCGGGCCGATGGTCCCCTTCCCATCGATCGGCTGGCCGAGCCCGTTCAGCACCCGGCCGAGCATCCCGGGGCCGACGTCGACGCCGAGCGAGCGGCCGAGCGGCTCGACAGCGCTCCCCGGGTGCACGCCATCCAGCCCGCCGAGCGGCATGAGCAGGATCCCGCGGTCGTGGAAGCCGACGACTTCGGCCAACACGGAATGCCGGCCGTTGAGGCTGGAGATCCGGCACAGCTCGCCGAGCGCGGGCTCCAGCCCGACCGCCTCGATGACGAGGCCGATCACGCGCGTCGTGCGCCCGTAGCTCGCGAAACGAGGCGCCCGGTCGACCCGCTGGATCAGCGTCTCAAGCATGCGTCAGGCTCCGGTAGATGCGCTCCAGCGCGAGGTCGACCCGGCCGTCGACGATCCGCTCCCGCCCCTCCACGATGCAGCCGCCCGGCTCGATCTCGGGATCGGCCATCCAGCGCAGGTCGCGACCTCGCGCGACGGCGACCGGCTCGCCATCCAGCGGCGAGACGGCCGACAGCGTCGAGAGGTCCTGCGGGTTGATCCGCACGCGAAGCGGCTGGTCGACGGGGAACTCGGCGACCGCGCGGCGCACCAGCTCCGCGATCGTCTGCGCGTCCGAGCGCAGCTCGCGGCCGATCACGTGCCGCGCAACGGCGACGGCCAGCGCGCAGATGTTCTCCTCGAGCGCCTCCAGCCACCGCTGCTCGGATGCGCGCACCGCCGCGGCGGCGGATTCCGCCGCAGCGACCGCGCGCGCGATCCGCCGCGATTCCAGCCTGCGCCCCTCCTCGACGCCCGCGGCGAACCCGTCCGTGCGGCCCCGGGCGTACGCCTCGTCGATCTCGCGCCGCAGCGCTTCCAGGTCGACGGGCTCCGGCTCGGGCTCCCGCGTGTCCGGGACCCTCCACTCCCGCTCCTTCAACCCGGCATGCTCCGGCACCGGGACCACCCCGGGTCGCTCAGACGATGTACTCATCCGCCGCTCCGCTGATGACGATCTCGCCGGTTTCCTCCAGCGCCCTAATCGTCTTGACGATCGTGGCCTGCGCCGTCTCGACGTCCCGCAGGCGGACGGGGCCGAGGAGTTCCATCTCCTCCTCGAGCGCCATGATCGCGCGCTGGGACATGACGGACCGGATCCGCGTCTTCAACTCGTCGCTCGCCGCCTTGAGCGCGAGCGCGAGCTCGCGCACGTCGATCGCCTGCAGCACGACCTGCAGCGTCTTGTCGTCGAGGCGCACGATGTCCTCGAAGACGAACATCAGGCTCTTGATCTGCTCGCACAGTTCCGGGTCCTGCTGCTCCAGCCCTTCGAGGAGGTCCTTCTCCAGGACGCCGGCGACGTGGTTCAGCACCGCCGCGACCGCGGCCGGGCCGCCCGCCGTCGTCAGGTCCTTGGCGAGGTTGACCGTGGTGTCGGCGCCGAGGGACTTCTCGACCGCCTGCAGCACGTCCGGCATTACCTTGTCCATCCGCGCCATGCGGTAAAGGACCGCCGAGCCCAACTTGGGATCGAGCTGCTTGAGCACGGCCGCGACGAGCGCCGGCTCGAGGTGCGCCAGGACCAGCGAGATCGTCTGCGGGTGCTCGTTGCGCAGCACGCTCGTGAGCTGCTGCGGGTCCACGTTCCGCAGCACCCGGAACCCACTCGACTCGCGGAGCTGGCTCTCGATCCGCTTGAGGATGACGGCCGCGCGCTGTGGCCCGAACGTCTGCTCGAGGATCTGTCGCGCGTACTCGACGCCGCCCTGGGCGAGCGAGTGCGCCGCCTCCTCCGTCCGGCGCCACTCGTCCAGGACCGCCTCGACCACGTCGGACGGGACCGATTCGAGGCGAGCGATCTCCAGCGTGATCTCCTCGACCTCCTCGGGCGTCAGGACCTGCATGATCGGCTTCGATGCATCCGGGCCGAGCGCCATGAGGAGGATCGCCGCCTTCTGCCGACCGGTCAGGTCCTCGGGCCTGAGCTTCCGCTCCCGAATCGCAGTCTTGGCCATCGCTCGTCACGTCATTCCTTCAGCCACAGCCGAAGCACGCGGGCGGCGTTCTCGGGCCGCTGCGACAGCACCGCCGTCACCTGGTCGCGAGCCTGGTAGCTGCCGTCCCCAAGCGCCGGCTGCGCCGGGACGTTCGGCTCGCCCGTGCCGGGGAGCGCCGCCGGGCCGCCCGCCGCGACCGGCACCGGCATCGGCTCGACCGCCCGCGGCAGCGAGCGGATCACCCGCATCCCGAGGATGAACGCGAGCACGACCGCGACCAGCCCCACGAGCGGACGCTGGAACGTGCGTAACAGCCCGATGATCCCGGGGCCCTCGTCCTCGGCGAACACCACGCCGCGCGAGTCGAAGGGCGTGCTGACCACCGTGATCGCGTCGCCGCGCTCTGGATTGAAGCCGACCGCGTTGCGCACGAGCGCCTCGACCTGCCGCAGCTCATCCTCCGAGCGAGGCATGATGCGGGCGCTGTCGCCCTCGACCACGAGCCGGTCGTTGACCAGGACCGCGACCGTGAGGCGCTCGATCGTCCCCACGCCGCCCGAATACGTCTCGAACTGGCGGGTCACGTCGTACGTCGTGTTCGCCACGATCGAGCCCGCGCCCGGGGTGTTCGGACCCGGCACGATCTCCGACCGCTGCTCCTGCAGCACGACCTGGTTGTCGGGGTCGACGGCCTGGACCGTGCGCTCGACCCGGTCGAAGTTGATCGACGCGGCCACCCGGACGTTGACGTTCCCGAGGCCGACCACCTGGGCGACCAGGTTCTCCGCCTTCTCCTCGAGCCGACGCTCGATCTCGCGCTGATACTCGAGCTGGCGCTTGGTGAGCATGTCCGTCGTCGGCCCTTCCGACGCGACCGAGAGGAGCCGCCCACGGTCGTTCAGCACCGTGACGTGCTCGCTCTGCAGCCCCTCGACGCTGCTCGCGACGAGGAAGCGGATCGCCTCGACCATCTCCGCGGGCGCCTCGACGCCCGGCCGGAGCTTCAGGAACACCGACGCCTCGGTCGGACGCTCGGCGCGGCGGAAAGCGCGACTCTCGGACATCGCGAGGTGCACCTGCGCGGCTTCGACGCCGCGCATCTGCGAGATCGTGCGTTCCAGCTCGCCCTCGATCGCGCGGCGGTAGTTGACCCGCTGCGTGAAGTCCGTCATCCCCCACGCCGGCTGGTCGAAGAGTTCGAAGCCGGGGCGCGAGCGCGTCGGCAACCCCGCGCGGGCAAGGAGGACGCGGGCACGCGCGACGTCGTCGTCCTTGATCCGCAGCTCCCCGCCACCCCGCTCGAGGCGGTACTCGATCCCGGCCTCGTCGAGCTGCGCGGTGACGTCGCCGACCACATCGAGCGAGAGGCCGGAGTAGAGCGGCACCCAGGTCGGCGCCGTCGCCCAGTGCGCGAACGCCCAGATCGCCACGACCGAGCCGACGCCGACCGCCACCAGGAGCAGCGCGCGCCGCCGGCCGAACCGGTCGATGAAGTTCTGTACGATGGGTGGCATAATCGACTGACGTATTCCGCTCAGACGTTGTCCGCTCAGGCCTGCATCGACACGACCGTGCGGTACGCTTCGGTCAGCTTGTTACGGATCTCGATCAGCAGCTCGAGGGCGATCCCCGCCTCTTCCGTCGCGGCCATGACCGCGTGCAGGTCGACGGGCTCGCCACGGACGAAGCGGGCGACGACGTCGCGCGCATCGTCCTGGAGCCGCTGCACATCACCGAGTGCGCGCTTCAGCGTGTCCGCGAACGACTCGCCGCCGCCGGCCCGGGCCAGACCCTCGACCGGGATCCCGCGACGCTCGCCGATCCCGCCGATCCCCTGCGCGCCGATCCCGCCGATCGAAATCGCCATGGCTCAAACCCTCACGTCCAGGCGGCCGCCGAGGACCGGCGGCGCCGCGGGCTTCGCCCCGGCGCCCGGCCGGTACGTGAGCGGCCCCATCGCCTGCGCCTTCGCGTAGAAGGCTCGCTCCTCCGTGGTCAGCACGCGCCAGAGCGCCGGGTCCGTCCCCGGCGGCGGCGCATCCGAAAGCGGACCCGCCGCCGGGCGCTGCGTCGGCCGGGCGACGACGCTCTCCTTCGCGACGCCCGCGCCGCGTGCCGCCGGCTCCGCAGCGCCACGGCCGACGCCGCCCAGACCGTAGCCGATCCCGCCCGCGCCCGTCGCGACTCCGTTCACGCTCATCTCGTCCCGCTCCTCAGATGTCGATCGCGCGCTTCAACATCGCCTTGACCGCCTGGAACACGGTCGCGTTCGCTTCGTAGACGCGACGCGCTTCCATCAGGTCGACCATTTCGTCGGTGATCCGAACGTTCGGGTAGCGGACGTAGCCCGCCTCGTCGGCGTCGGGATGACCGGGGTCGTAGACCAGCGGCCCTTCGGACGCGTCCTCGACCACCCCCGCGACCCGCACGCCCCCCGCCGGCTCAGTCCACTCCGCCGCACCAGGCACGAGCACCTCCGGCGGCTTCACCTCCGGCACGGGGAACGGGGTGATCCCGGGCGCCCCGGCGATCCCCGCACCGCCAGGGCCCGGGACCACCACACCGCCGGGGCCGGGGACCACCGCGCCGCCGTCGCCAACGGCGCCCGGCATCGGGCCGGCCGCACCCCCGACCCGGAACGGCGCCGCCTCGAACTGCACGACCCGGCGGCGGTACGGGCCGCCGTCGGCCGTCCGCGTCGTCTCCGCGTTCGCGACGTTGTGCGCGATCACCTCGATGCGCTGCCGCTGCGCGGCCAGCCCGCTCGCCGCGATACCCAGCCCGCGGAACAGCGGCCGGAACAGCGAGCCGAAGCCGATCCCCTCGATCGCCACGATCAGCCTCCCCTCACGCTCGCCCGCACCTGCTCGTAGACCCGCTGCAGCAGACGCGTCATCGCCTCGTACCGGATCTGCTCGTCCGCCAGCGACACCATCTCCGTCTCCAGGTCCACCCCGGAGCCGGCGCCGGTCGCGCCATCCAGCGCACTGGCGAAATCGTCGAACCCCGGCGTCGACGCGTTCGCCACCCGATGGGCGATCGCCTCCGCCCGGCGCATGGACGCGTCGAGCCCGCCTTTCAGCGTGTCGACCGCCGTCGACTTGCCGATCAGTCCGTGGAGCATGGCTGCATCGCCTCCGTGCCTGGGTGCGTGAATTCCGCCCGAGGCAAAGGCAAGCTCCATTCCAATCCCGGCACGGGCGTGACGACCCCTGCGAAACGGCCGGGGCCGCGCGCGTAAGTTGCTGTATCGTCTTGTTTTGGAAGCGTCGCTGCGAATCGGGCGGAGACGCGAGGAAGGATCGACCGGATGCGGTCGCGTCCGACCCCGGCCGGCATGGGCGGCACATTCTGCCGACCGGGGGCGGACGCCTTTGCCGACCGCTACGCCGGTAGACTCACTCGGTGGGTTTGACGTTGAGCTTGTTGCGGAGCGTCCTCACGCTGATCCCGAGGAGCTCGGCGGCGCGCGTGCGGTTCTGGTTGGTCGCCTCGAGCGCGCGCTCGATCAGGATCTTCTCGGCATCCTCCAGGTTCAGCGTCTCGAGGACGATCCGCCCGTCCTCCTCGGCGTGGGCGGGCGCGGCCGCGACGGCGTGCGGCCCCTTGCCGTTGACCGTGGGCCCGACGGGTGTCAGGCCGAACCGTTCCTGGTCGAACGCGGCGGGCCTGAGGATCGGGTCGGGCGACAGGATCACGGCGCGCTCGATCGTGTGGGCTAGCTCGCGCACGTTCCCCGGCCAATGGTAGGCCTGCAGCATCTCGATGGTCTCGGGCGCGATCCCGTGGAACTCCTTGCCGATCTCGCGAGCGGTGCGCTGCGCGAAGCGATGGGCGAGGAGCGGGATGTCGTCGAGGCGCTCGCGCAGCGGAACGACCGAGATCGGCACGACGCTGAGCCGGTAGAAGAGGTCCTCGCGGAAGTTTCCGGCCTTGACCTCGGCCGAGAGGTCGCGGTTCGTCGTCGCGACGATGCGGACATCGACGCGGATGGGCGTCGTGCCGCCGACGCGCTCGAACTCCTGCTCCTGGAGCACCCGGAGCAGCTTGGCCTGGAGATCGAGCCGCATCTCGGAGACCTCGTCCAGGAGCAGCGTGCCCCGGTGCGCCCGCTCGAAGGCGCCCTTGACCTGCTTGATCGCGCCGGTGAACGCGCCCTTCTCGTGCCCGAAGAGGATGCTCTCGACGAGTTGATCGGGGATGGCCGCGCAGTTCACGGAGATGAACGGCCCGTCGCGGCGATCGCTGCCGTTGTGGATCGCGCGCGCGAGAAGTTCCTTCCCGGTGCCGGACTCGCCCTGCAAGAGTACGGTCGCACGCGTACGCGCGACCATCGCGATAGTCTCGAGGACCTTCTTGAACGCCGGGCTCTCGCCGATCAACTCGCGCTCGGTCCGGAGCTGGCTGACCTCCTCGCGGAGTGCGGCGTTCTCGCGGCGCAACCGGCTGAACTCGAGCGCCTGGTCGACCACCAGCTCGAGCTGCTCGGCGCGCACCGGCTTCGTGAGGTAATCGACCGCGCCCGCCTTGATCGAGGCGACGGCGTGCTCGATCGTCGCGAACCCGGTGAGGATGACGACCGGCACGTCGTACCCCTCCTCCGCGAGGCGGGCCAGGAACTCGAGGCCGGTCGCGTCGGGCATGCGGTAGTCGGATATGATCAGGTCCACGCCGCCGCGGCCCAGGACGTTGAATGCCGCCTCCACGTTGTGCACGCCGATCGCCTGGTGGCCGGCGCGCTGGAGAAGCGACTTCAGGACCTGTACAACGGGGGGTTCGTCGTCGACGCAGAGGATCGTTGCCATCGTTCTCCGGGGATTACGGGAAAAATTCGCCCGAGCGGCAGCAGACCGCCTACGGCCCGTGGCCGGAGCCGGGCGAAAACGACGTCGTCACCGCGCAGTGCTCAACTTTTTCGGACCAGGCGACGATACTGGATCACGAGACCCGGCTCGGCCGCGACCGGCCGGCCGGACAACCAGCCAATACGGCGGCGGCGATGCTGAGGATCACCAATAGCCAGCTCCAACGCCAGACGCTGACCAACTACCGGGCGACGCTGCGCGCCATCCACGACGCGCAGTTGCAAGTCATTTCGGGCTCGCGCATCCACCGGCCGTCGGACGACGCGGTCGCCACCGGCGCCCTCATCCGGACCGACGGACAGATCCGCGCCATCGAACAGTACCGGCGCAACATCGGCGCGGCTCGCACCAGGCTTTCCGCCGAGGAGAGCGTTCTCGACGGGCTGACCAACCTGCTCGGTCGAGCCAGGGAGCTCGCCATCGCCAACGCGACCGGCACCGCGAACGCGGAGACGCGCGCCGCCGCGAAGGCCGAGGTCGAGCAGATCCTGGCCGAAGCGATCCGCCTCGGCAACACGAAGCTCGGCGAGAGCTACCTCTTCGGCGGCGTCCACAGCGACCGCAGGCCGTTCGACGACTCGGGCAACGTCGACCCCGACTTCCCGCCCCGGGACGCGACCGGGGGACAGATCGAGATCGGCAACCTCAGTCTCATCGAGACCCAGCACGACGGCGACACGGTCTTCCTCCAGAGCGGGGTCCTCGACTCGCTCCGCGAGCTGGCCGACGCGCTCGGCGCCAACGACCCCGGCGCCATCGCCAGCGCGATCGCGCCGCTCGAAAACGCCTTCTCCGCGGTCCAGAGCCTCCTGGCCGAAGTGGGCGCTCGCCAGAACGCGCTCGAAATGGCCGAAACGAACCTCGAAGCGTGGGACGTACAACTCAAGACCTTCCGGTCCGACCTCTCCGATGTCGAGCTGGAGGATGCTCTCACGCGGCTGATCCATCAACAAACCGCATACCAGGCCGCCCTGGCCGCGAACGCGCGTATCCTGCAGGCCTCGCTAACGGACTATCTGTAATGATGAACGCCACGGCAACCACAGTCCAGGCCATCGAGCCCGTCGAGACGTCCGCGCCCGGCAACGGCACCGAGGCCGGCCACGGCAGCGAGCATCGCGATATACTGCGACTCGTGCATTTCCGGAACGGCCTCTTCGGTTTCCCGAACCACCGCCAGTTCATCCTCCGCTCGACGGACCACGAGGGACTCTACTGGCTCCAGTCGGCCGAAGACGACGCGCTCGCCTTCCTCCTCGCCGATCCGTTCGTCTTCGTCGACGGGTACGTCGTCGAGCTGCACGACGCGGAGGTCGAGGAGCTCGAGACGAAGGCCGCCTCGGACATCGTCGTCCTGGCGATCGTCACCCTTCCTCGCCACGCCGGCCAGCCGTGCACCCTGAATCTCCAGGGCCCTCTCGCCATCGACCTGCGGACCGGCCGCGCGAAGCAGGTCATCCTCGCGGATTCCGAGTACGGCCTTCGCCACCCCGTCGACCTGGCTCGCCGCGTCAGCGCTTAGGGCGCGGCGGGCCGAGCCGCGGGACTGGCCGCCGCACGCGTCGTCAGCCGCCGCACGCGTCGCCGGCGCGCCACGCGACGCGGGCGCAAACGCCACCCCACCCCGCGGCGTAGTGGATAATGCGCGTCGGCGATTCCCTGGCTCTTCCCTGGGGCTGCCCTGCCGGCCTCGATCGCGCGATCAAGCCCGCGAAGCGACCTCGTCCAGCCGGTCGAGCAACACCTGGAAATCGAACGGTTTCCGGATCACGGGGCAACCGGTCTCCTGACTGATCCGGTCCACGGCGGCGTGCGACGGGTCGCCGGTCAGGATCACCGTGCGGCGCAGCAGGCGCGGGAAGTCCCGGGCCAGCTCCCGCAGCAGCCAGTACCCCGTTCCATCCCGCATTCGGAGGTCCGTGACCAGGACCTCGGGCGAGCCGCCGGAGACGATCTGGGCGAGCGCGCTGCGGCCGCTCCACGCCTCCGACACGATGAAGCCGAGCTTCTCGAGGAACGTGCGGATCGCGCGGCGGAGCCCCTCGTCGTCGTCGACGACGAGGACCGACCGCGGCCGGCGACGCGCCAGAGCGCGCGGATTGAACGCGGCCGTGTAGCTCGGCGGCTCGATCGGCAGCGCGATCGAGATCGTGGCGCCTCCGGTGTCGGCGTCGCGGTCGGCCCAGACCCGGCCGCCGTACGCGGAGACGATCCCCCGTACGATCGCGAGCCCGAGCCCGAACCGGCCGTCCTTGGTCGTGAAGAACGGCTCGAAGATCCGGTCTCGCCACTCCTCGCGGATCCCGACGCCGTCGTCGGTGATGTGGATCTCGATCCCGGACGCCGTGGCCTCGGAGCGGATGCGGACCCTGCCGGGCTTCCCCTCGAGGCGGGCCGCTTCCCTGCAGTTGGTCAGGATCTGGCGGAGGATGAGCCGGAGGTGCTCCGGGGCGATCGCGATCTCGGGCAGTTTGGCCGGGAGCACACGCTCGACCCGTACACCCGCCTCCTCGAACGTCGCCTGCTGCTCGAGGATCGCCTGCTCGATCACCGCCCGCGGGTCCGACGCCGTCCGCTCGGCGCGGTTGTCCAGCGCGAACGAGACCAGTGACTGGACGAGGCCGTCGAGGCGTGCCGCCTCCCGCTCGATGGCGGCCAGCGAGCCTTTCGCATCCGGTCCGGCGACGTCGCGCGCCGCCGCGGCCTGCGCGATGATCCGACGGACCGGCGCCTCCAGCTCGTACGCGACGCTCGCCACGACGTCGCCGATGTGCGCCAGGCGCTCGGTACGCGCCAGCCGCTCGGCCGCGAGGTGGTCCTCCGTGACGTCCCGCGCAACCAGGAGTGTCCCGACCGGTCGTTCCCTCAGGGTATCCAGATACGGCACCCCGACGACCTGGGCCGGGAAGCGCGAGCCGTCTTTGCGCACCACCCAGATCTCGCCTTCCCAGCGGCGGCCCGCCGCGGTCTCGCGCCGCAGCGCCTGCAGCTGGTCCCGGCCGGCCGCGCCCTGCGCGAAGAGGAAGGACGCGTCGCGTCCCAGGCACTCCTCGATGGGGTACCAGAGCGTGCGCTCCATGCCCGCCGCGTAGCGAATGCAACCATCGGCGTCGAGGAGCAGCACGAACTGCTCGGGGAGGTTCTCGAGCGCGGCCTGGAGATGCCCGGCATCCCGCTGCAGGGTCCGGAACTCGGCGGAATCGGTCAGGAAGACGTGGAGCAGGCGCGACGAGCCGAGCGAGCCCGCGCCGGCGGCGCGCAGCCCCATGATCGGGTTGGGCCGAAAGCCCCGCTCGACCCGGGCCTTCCACTCGACCGTCCCGCCCCGGAGCGCCTGGAGGAAGTTCGCCTTGCTCTTCCCCCGGTCCTCCCGCGCGATCCACCGCAGCACCGGCGTGCCGAGGAGCTCCCGCCTCGAGCGCGCCAGTCGGACGCACGCCGCCCGGTTGCAATCCACGACGTGCCCCGTCTGGTCGACGGTCAGGATCGCCGTAGGCGACGCTTCATAGAGCTGGTGATACCGCTCGTCGCGTGTCATGGTCGTGCCGCGGCACTGCAGGGAGCGACCCTGACGTCGTCGATCGGGAGCCCCGCGGGGACCCTCACCGGGTAGCCGTCCGGCCTCAGGAGTACGAGGGAATGGCCTTCGGAGAGAAGCGCATCGATCGCGAGTTCGAGCTCCCGCAGATCCTCGGCACCGAAGCGGCCGGGCTCGACCCATCCGCTGAACGTGCCGCCGTACAGGACCTGGACGACCACGTACGCGCAATCCGCCGAGGGATCCGCCGAGGGGTCCGCCCCCCATCGGTACCATGCGGGTGGTGCGAACCACCAAGGCGCCGGGATCGGCGTGAGCAGCCACCGACGGCCGCCGGGCGTCGATCCCCCGGCCGGCTCGTCACGATAGAGGCCCTCGAATCGGTGCCGTGGCACGTACGACCAGCCCCACGGCCAGTCGTACGGCGTCTCCGGTCGCTGCCCCGGGTGCGCGCCGAAACGGGACCACCCGCCCGGCCGGCGCCGGGGCGAGCGGTACGACCAGAACGGCGCCGCGGCCGCGCCCGACCAGCCGGTGTAGGCGCCATACGACCAGCTCCATCCCGCGCCGTACGGACCGCTCCACGGCGCGGTGTACGGACCGCCCCGGGGTGCGGTGTAGGGTGAGACCCACGGCGCCACATAGGGCAAGCCCCACGACGCGGCATACGGCCGGCCCCACGGCGCCGCATACGGCCGGCCCCACGGCGCCGCGCCGTATCCGGTCCACGGCCAGGCGCCGTGCCGTGCGTCCGCCGCCCCCGGGTCGCCTCGGCGTTGCCGCTCCAGCGCGGCCCGGCGCGCGGCGTGACGATCGGCCGACGATCGCTGCTCCTCCGGCGGCGGATTCCCTTGCCGCGCGGCCGCCGGCCCGGCGGCCGACCACAACAGCGCCGCCGCCAGCGCCACGATCACGCTCCACTTCCGTGACCGCGACGTGGACGGGCAGGACCGACGGGCAAGCGAAATCCGCCCCGACCGCCCAGGGTCGGGCGACAAAGCCCGCGGGGGGACGCGAAGCGGATCGCCAGGCACCATCGTCGCTTTCCTCCTCTGTCGTGGGGATCGCCGCCCCTCGCGGCTGCACGACCCCGTATCCAGTATCGGCACGGGGCCGGCGAAATTTCAACTCTGCCGCCCGCGGTCGGTTCCCTTGACCGCCTTTCCGGCCCGCGGCTACGTTTGCCCCGACCCACGGCCCGTCGGCCGACCCAACCTTCGATGGATCCAGGTCAACGGAGAGACGCGGCATGCGATTCGGAACCGCCCTTCCCTACCCCCGCGGCACGGCAGCGCTGGCCGGCGCTGTCGCGCTCGCGACGCTCCTCGCGCCCTCGGCTCGCGCGCAGCAGACGACGACGCCCGCGCGCCCCATCTTCGTCGACGGCCAGGCGCAAATCGTCCCCGCGTTCGCGGATTCGACGACCTGGATCCGCGAGGAGCTCTGGGTCGAGACCGAGTTCGACACCGACGGCGACGGCCGCCGCGACCGCGTCCACGTCTCCGTCGTCCGACCCCGGCAAACCGAGACGGAAGGGCTCAAGGTCCCGGTCATCTACGAGTCGAGCCCGTACTACTCCGGCACGGCGGGCGGTACCATGGAGTTCTTCTGGGACGTGCGGCAGGAGTTGGGCGCCCCGCCGCCGCCGCGGAAGCCGGCGCCGTCGGTCGAGACCCGTGCCCGGCCCTTCATCTCGAACTCGCACGTAGCCGATTGGGTCCCGCGCGGCTTTGCCGTCGTCCACTCCGAGGCGCCGGGGACCGGGCTCTCCCAGGGGTGCCCGACCGTCGGTGGCGACCCCGAGGCGCTCGCGCCCAAGGCCGTCATCGACTGGCTGAACGGCCGCGCGCGCGGCTTCACGACGCCCGACGGCGACGAAGAGGTCGTCGCCTACTGGAGCACCGGCAAGGTCGGGATGACCGGCACCTCCTACAACGGCACCCTCGCCGTCGCCGCGGCGACCACTGGCGTCGAGGGGCTCGAGGCGATCATCCCCGTCGCGCCCAACAACTCCTACTACCTGTACTACCGCCAGAACGGGCTGATCGTCCACCCGGGCGGGTGGCTGGGCGAGGACATCGACGTCCTGTACGACTTCATCAACAGCGGCGACCCTGAGCGCCGTGCCTATTGCAACGCGACGATCCGCGACGGCGAGATGGCCGCCGGGATGGACCGCGTCACGGGCGACTACAACGACTTCTGGGCCGGGCGCGACTTCCTCCGTCGCATCGACAACATCCGCGCGGCAACGCTCATGGCGCACGCCTTCAACGACTGGAACGTCAAGCCGGAGCACAGCGTGATCGTGGGCGAGGCGCTGAAGGCGCGCGGCGTGCCGGTGCAGTACTACTTCCACCAGGGCGGGCATGGCGGCGCGCCGCCGCTCGAGATGATGAACCGCTGGTTCACGCGGTACCTCTACGGCGTCGAGAACGGCGTCGAGAACGACCCGCGCGCCTGGATCGTCCGCGAGGGCCAGCCGCGCCTCAACCCCACGCCGTACGCGGACTACCCGAACCCGGACGCGAGGCCCGTGACGCTGCAACTCCGCGCGGCGGCCCCCGGCCCCGACGGGCTCAACGGGATCGGCGAGCTCGTGCCGTCCAACGAGCCCGGCCAGGGGACGGAGTCGCTCGTCGACGACGTCGCCTTCGCCGGCGGCGAGCTCGCCGCCGCCGAGCGCTCCGGCCACCGCCTCCTCTACGCGACGCCGGTGCTCAGGGAGCCCGTCCACATCTCCGGCACGCCGCGGATCACGATCCGGCTCGCCGCGGACCGGCCGGCCGCCAACCTGTCCGTCTGGCTCGTCGCGCTACCGTGGGAGGGGAGCCGCAACATCACGGACGACATCATCACCCGCGGGTGGGCGGACCCGCAGAACTACCGCTCCATCGGCGAGAGCGAGCCGCTCGTCCCCGGCCAGTTCTACGAGCTGACCTTCGACCTCCAACCCGACGACCAGATCATCCCGGCCGACCAGCGCATCGGCCTCATGATCTTCTCAAGCGACCGGGAATTCACGCTCTGGCCCGAGGCGGGAACCGTGTTGACGGTGGATCTGGCAGGAACGCGGCTGGAGCTGCCGGTGGTGGGGGGTGAGGAGGCGTTGAGGCGGGCGGTGGGGAGGTAGGGGGCGCTGCCCCGGCCCCGCCCCCGCCCCCGGCCCCGGGGCTCGGGGCACAGGGCTCGGGGGGGCGCCGGCCGGCGTACCTATCGTCGTATCAGGCGTCA